>DATBJE010000289.1:0-1584 GCA_036556565.1 Gaiellaceae bacterium | reverse complement strand
CAGACCGGGATCTCCGCGAACGCGGAGAGGACGTCGAGCTTCGTGAGCGCGAGGCTCGTCATCCCGTTGACCCGGACCGCGAACCGGAGCCCGACGAGGTCGAGCCACCCGCAGCGGCGCTCGCGGCCGGTCGTCGTCCCGTACTCGGCGCCGAGCTCCCGCACGCGCGCCTCGTCCGGGCCCTCGATCTCCGTGGGGAAGGGGCCTTCGCCGACCCGTGTGACGTAGGCCTTGGCGACGCCGATGACGCGGTCGATCCGCGTCGGCCCGATCCCGACTCCCGTTGCGGCCGCGCCCGCGAGCGGGTTCGAGGAGGTGACGAAGGGGTACGTCCCGTGGTCGAGGTCGAGCAGCGTCCCCTGCGCGCCTTCGAGGAGGACGCGCTCGCCGGCGCGGAGGGCGCGGTCGACCAACAGGGACGTGTCGGCGACGAGCGGGCGCAGGCGCGCCGCGCACTCCTCCATCCGCTCGGCGAGCTCCTCCGGCTCGAGCGGCTCGACCCCGTGGATGCGCTCGAGGAGGACGTTCTTCTCCGCGAGCGCCGTCTCGAACTTCTGCCGGAGGATCTTCGGGTCGAGGATGTCCTGCACGCGGATCCCGATCCGGGCGGCCTTGTCCGCGTACGCAGGCCCGATGCCTCGCCGGGTCGTCCCGATGTGGAGCCGGCCGAGGCGCCGCTCGCTGGCCGAGTCGATGGCGACGTGCCAGGGCATTATCATGTGCGCGTTCCCGGAGATGCGCACGCGGTCGGTCGCGACCCCGCGGCGCTCGAGCTCGTCGAGCTCGGCGACGAGCTGGCCCGGGTCGACGACGCACCCCGCCCCGACGACGCAGAGCTTCCCGGCCAGGATCCCCGAGGGGATGTGGTGAAGCGCGAACGTCTCCCCGTCGCGCACGATCGTGTGGCCCGCGTTCGGCCCGCCCTGGTAGCGGCAGACGACGTCCGAGTCCTCGGCGAGGAGGTCGACGATCTTGCCCTTGCCCTCGTCGCCCCACTGGGCGCCGACGATCACGGTTGCCGGCATCGACCGCATCGTAGTGTCCGCCACGGCCGTCCACACGGGGGTGTGGAGGACGCGAACGAATTTCACGCGTCGTGCGGGAATTCGGTGCACAGGGTCCTGTGTGGCCGGCTGGGAATGCCGTCCGCCCGGTCTGGGAACATACGTTTCTTTTCCCTGCAGAGACGGCACTTCCCGAGAGGATTGGCTGTGGGTTGTCGCAATCAACAGGCCTCGTAGAGTCACGTCTGATGGCGACGAACCTCGCACGGGCCAGCACCGCCCCGGAGCCCCAGGTCCCTCCGCAGAACCTCGACGCCGAGGAGTCCGCGCTCGGGGCGATGATGCTCTCGCCCGGCGCCATCGCAGCGGTCAGCGACGTCCTCGCGCCCGACGGGCGTGAGTTCTACCGCGAGAGCCACGCGAAGATCTACCGGGCCGCGCTCGCGCTCTACGCGAAGGGCGAGCCCGTCGACGCCATCACGCTCGTCGACCAGCTCGACGAGCGCGGCGACCTCGAGGACGTCGGCGGCAAGGTCCGCATCCACGAGCTCGCGGCGCTCGTCCCCGCGAGCGCGAACGC
>DATBJE010000288.1:0-23188 GCA_036556565.1 Gaiellaceae bacterium | reverse complement strand
GTGAGCCCGTACCTGCGACCGAGGATGCCGAGCCCGCCACCGAGCGTCAGCCCGGCGATCCCGACCGACGGGCACGCGCCGGCAGCGATCGTCAGACCGTCGGCGTCTAGGCGCGCGTAGACGTCGCCGAGCAGCGCCCCGGCCTCGACCGTGGCGAGGCCGTCCGTCACCGAGACCGACCGCAGGTCGCTCAGGTCGATCAGGATCCCGCAGGTCGACGAGCGGCCGGCGAAGCAGTGGCCGCCGCTTCGCACGGCGAGGTCGGCTCCGACCCGTTGTGCGAACGTCACCGTCTCGGCCACGTCCGCCGCGGTCCTGCACCGGACGACCGCCTCGGGGAAGATGCTCTCGAACTGCGCCCAGGCGGGCCTTCGCACGTCCTCGAGACCGGGCGAGCCTTGCGGAACGACCCTCCCGTCGACCGCAGCCTCGAGCGTCGAGATCCCGGGCAGGCTCACGCGCTTCAGTCGCCGGTGGCAGGTCGATACTCCGGCCGCCCGCTTGGCCGGTAGACCTGGATCGTGACACCCTTCGCGTCGGTCCGCGACTCGACGAGGTCGAGCGCGATGTCCGGGCCGTCCTGCGGGAAGAGCCGCGTCCCCTGCCCGAGGATCACGGGGACGACGAGCAGGGTCATCTCGTCGACGAGGTCGTTCTCGAGCAGCCAGCGGATCAGGGTGCCGCTGCCGTGCACCTGCAGCTCACCCGCCGGCCGGGCTTTCAGCCCGCCGACGGCCGCGGCGAGGTCGCCGGGGAGGACGGTCGTGTCCGCCCATTGCGGGTCGGTGAGCGTCGTCGATGCGAGGTACTTGGGCTTCGTGTTCAAGGCGTCCGCGATGGGATGGCTGCCCGGATCCATCGCGCCCCAGTAGGGGGCGAAGAGCTCGTAGGTCCGCCGGCCGAACAGGAACGCGTCGGCGCGCTGGTAGGTCTGCTTGATGAACGTGAAGGTCTCGTCGTCGAACACCCCCATGGCCCAGCCGCCGCGCTCGAATCCGCTCTTCCGGTCCTCGTCCGACGCGCCGCCGTTTCCCTGCATCACGCCGTCGACGGTGACCTGCGTCATGGTCGTCAGCTTCATGTCGCAGTCCCTTCTCTCCGGTCTTGTCGTCGTTCGCTACGACCGGATTGCGGCGCCGATCTCATCGGTCACCGCAGAGCCCGAGGAGCGAGGCCAGGGCGATCGGCATCCATTCGGGCAGGAAGCTCGCCGCGTAGACGAGCTCGTACGTCTCCTTCTCGACCTCGAACGCCCGGAGCAGGTTCGGGTCGGGGGGAGGTGCGAGCTCGCCGTAGCCCTCGAGGAAGCCGGCTCGCACCCGCGCGGCCCACGCCTCGCCGACCAGGCGATCGTTCGCGTCGCCAACATCTCGCAGGACCCAGCGGGGCACGTGGTCGAACGAGCGCAGCATCGAGGCGACGTCGCGCACGGGAGACTGGAGCGCCCGCCGCTCGGCCGGCGGTCGGGTCGGCTCGCCCTCGAAGTCGATCACGTGCAGCCCAGCCGGCGAGAAGAGCACCTGGCCGACGTGGAGGTCGCCGTGGACGCGTGTGAGCGTCCCGATCCCCGCGAAGAGGCCGAGATTCGCGCGGATCCGGCCTTCGAGGCGTCGCACGGTCTTCGCGGTGTCGGCGTCGACCGCCGCGAGCGCGCGCCCGAGCTGGGCGAGCGACCCGGCGTGCCAGCGACGGGCGTCGTCGACCGTGGCCGGGCGGCCGCCCAGCTCCGCAAGCGCCGCGTGGAGCTCGGCGATCGCCCGGCCGAGCGGCCGCGCGAACGCGGTCGTCTCCTCCAGCGGCGCGCCTGCGAATGCACGGCCGAGCAGCTCCTGCGACCATTCCCAGCCGTCCTGCGCTCCGGCGACGTAGTCCTGGAAGAGCGCGACCGGCCACACCGTGCCGTCCGGGTCCCGCAGCGAGAGCGACCCGCGGTAGGCAGGCACGACGGGCGTGCGTTGCGTGAGCTGCTCGACGAGCTCGGCCTCGGGGTGCGCTCCCGGCCACAGCCGCCGGTAGCACTTCAGCACGATGCGCTCGTCGAGCACGGACGAGGTGTTCGACTGGTCGCTCTCCAGCCCACGCTCGCTCCCGGGCATCTCGCCGCCGCGCCAGTCGAGCTCGAAACCGTCCTGCGGCTGCGCCCGGACGGCCGCCAGCAGGCCGGACCAGGGCTCGCCGGCCGGTATCGAGTATCGCTGCACCTCGTCGTCGACGTCGACCTCGACGACCGCGAGAAAGGGGTCGATCGCGGCCACCTGCCTGATCTGCCCGACCCGTCGCCCCTTGCCGGCGAACCAGCGCTGGGCGGCGAGCCACGAGGGGTCGAGCGACGCGGAGAGGCCCGTGAGCCGCTCCCCTTCGGTCACCGCGTGACGGGGCGCCCGGTCGTCGCCAGCTGCTCGATCAGGTCGGCGGCTCTCACCGTGCCGGGCTCCGAGCGCACCCTGGCCGAGACCGCCTCGAGCCGAGCCGCCAGGGCACGGTCGGCGAGCAGTGCGTCGATCGCGCCGGTCAGCTCGTCCGCGGTGCACGTGTACGGGGCAAGCCGACGTCCGAAGCCGTGCTCGTCGACCCGCTGGGCGTTGTCGTACTGATCCCAGAACAGCGGCAGGACGACCATCGGCTTGCCGAAGTACAAGCACTCGGTCACGGTGTTGTTGCCGCCGTGCGTGATCACGAGCTCGACCTGCGGCAGCACCTTCGTCTGTGGGAGGAACTCCTCGCCGGCCATGTTGTCGGCGAGCTGCAGCAGCTCGTGCTGCGGGCCCTTGCTGACGATCACCCGGTATGGCGTGGCGGCGAAGATGTCGACGAGGCGCTGCAAGAGGTCGACGTCGGCCGAGCCCAGGCTCCCGAGGCTGAGATAGAGGAGGCGCCCCGGCCCGTCGGCGAGCTGCTCGGGCACGTCCCACTCGGCCTCGGTCTCCCTGACCGAGCACTCGAGCCGATGCCACGTCGGTGCCGGCGGCACCGAGCGCGCGTAGTCGACCTCGGCCGGAAAGACGTAGAGGTTGAGGTACTGCGACTCGTGGATGAACTCGACCTCCGGAAGGCCCGGCGCCCCCCTCGTCCGCACGAACTCGTCGAAGTCCTCCCACATAGGGAGGTGCGTGCGCCGGTGCTCGGCGCGGAACTCGTCCCAGCCGGAGGTGTCATCGGCGGGGTAGCCCGAGAACACGGGCGGGAGCGCCGGGTCCTTCAGCTCGAGCGGGTTGCACGAGATGATCCGCACCCACGGCCTCCCCGACGCCTCGATCGCCGGGTAGGCGACGACGTTGTCCTCCACGATGGCGTCCGGCCGGAGCTCCTCGAAGATCTCGACGAGCTTCTCGTCCACGTACTTCGACCCGTCGATCAGCGCCTGCATGCCCGGGCGGAGGAACTCGTCGAGCTGCTCGATGGTCGGCTTCCGGAACACGGGCGACATCTCCCGGACCAGCTCCTTCCAGAACTGGCCGGGGATCTCCTCGACCTCGGGCGGCGGTCCGAGCCGCATCAGCCGCTCCTCGAAGCCCTTTTCCTCGAGGCTGCCGGCGAACGACTCCTCGATGATGAAGACGACGCGGTACCCGCGCCCGCGAAGCACGTCGCCGATCCCGATGCAGTTGTTCGTCGGGCCGAAGGCGGCTTCCGGGAAGAAGACGACGGTCGGTTTGCTGTCACTCATGCGAAAGGGAGCGCATCGTACAACGCGGCGGGCCGCGGCAGCTTCTACGCGCGCGGGCGCTTCTTCTCGGTGTCGTAGAGGGGCACGGGGGCGACCGTGGCGGGGACGCTTCCGTCCCCCACCGCGACCTCCACGCCCTCGCCGTCGCGGGCGACGTCGGCGCGCAGCACGGTCAGGCCGATGACCTTGCCGAGCGTGGGGCTCGCGCACGGGCTCGTCACGGTGCCGACCCGCTCGCCGTTCTTCGTCACGGCGGCGCCGTAGTCGGGGACCGGCCCGTCCACGACGAGGGTGACGAACCGGTTGGGCGGGCTCGCGGCCTCGGCGGCGAGCGCCTCCTTGCCGAGGAACTCGGGTTTGTCGAGCCGAACGAGCCTGTCGAGGCCGACGTCGTACGGGCTCGTCTCGTGCTGGACGTAGTCGCGCCCGAAGAAGAGGAGCCCGGACTCGATCCTGAGCGTTTCGGTTGCTGCGAGCCCGTACGGCCTGGCCCCGGCGGCCACGACCGCGTCCCAGAGCTGCTCGGCCCCCTTGGGCGAGCAGAACAGCTCGTAGCCAAGCTCGCCCGAGTAGCCGGTGCGCGACACCCAGCAAGGAACGCCGCCGACCTCCACCTGCTCCGGCCAGAAGCGGAAGTAGCGAAGCCCCGCGACGTCACGATCGGTGAGGCCCTGGAGCAGCTCGCGGGAGCGGGGGCCGCTGATCCCGAGCTGCGGGATCGACCTCGTGAGCGGCTCGATCTCGGCCGAGAGCCCCTCGGCCACGGTCTCGAAGTGGTCGAGGTCGGAGTCGACCGCGGTCACCGCCACGAAGCGGTCGTCGGCCATCCGCATGACCGTGCACTCGCCGACGAGCTTCCCGTTCTCGTCGCAGAACGGCGTGTACCGCACCTGCCCGACCTCGAGGCTCCGCATGTCGTTCGCGAAGATCCGGTCGACCGCTGTCATCGCGTCCGGGCCGCTCAGCAGAAGCTTGCGCAGCGGCGAGACGTCCCAGACTCCGACGTCGTCGCGGACCGCGTGGTGCTCGGCCACCGGATCGCCGAAGTGCTCGGGCCAGTACCAGCCCTCACGGTCGAGGTGCTGGACGACCCCCAGCACGCGTTGCCGGCCGTCGAACGCCGTCCGCTTGATCTCCTTGGTCATCGGTGCGATTCCTCGCGCTCAGCGACATGAAGACGAGCCGGAGTCGGTAAAGGTCGCTCCTTCCGCGGGCAGGAACTCCCAGTCGTAGCCGGTCGGCCTCAGAGTCAGCTTGAGCACACCCCACGTCTCGTCGTTCCGGCTCTCCGTGGTCGGAAGCGGCTCGTTCGCGAACCGACGCAGATTTCCCCCGCCGGTGCCGACGACGATCAGCCGCACACCGCCCTCGTCGCGTCTACCCGCTGCATCCATGGCCGCGAAGCGCTCGTAGCTGTGCTCATGGCCGGTCAGGACGAGGTCGACTCCCCCCTCGTAGGCCGCCTGCCAGAGAGGCCGGACACGGCCAGCGTCCTTCAGGTCGCCGTACCGGCCCGAGCTGAAGGGCGGACGATGCCAGTAGGCCAACGTGCAGGCTGAGGAATTCCGATCCAGGTCATCCCGGAGCCATTCGATCTGCGGGTCCTCGAGGGCGCAGCCGCCGATCCGCCAGCAGTCGCTGTTCAGGACGACGACATGCCAGCCTCCGAGGTCGTAGCTGTAGTAGTAGCGATCGTAGGGGCCGCCCCTCGCGCCGAAGTAGTCCCAGTAGCCTTGCGCGTTCGTCGTCGAGTGGTCGTGATTGCCGGTGGCCGGCCTCGTTCGCCCCTTGAACTCCCCCCACGAGGGTCCGTAGCAGTTCTCGAAGTCCGCGTTGCTGCCTTCCTCGTACGCGAGGTCGCCGAGCGGCGCGATCGTCGCGGTCGGATACCGCTCGAGGATGCGCGCGGTCGCCTCGTCACCTTGGTGGTCGCACTCGGCGATGTCCCCAGCCGCAAGAAGCACCTCGGCGCCGTCGCTCGCCGCTTGCTCGCTGCCTCCGGCCCTGAGCGCCAATTCAGTCGCCAGACCGACGACGACCGCCAGGAGGACGACCGCGGCGGTCAAGAGCAGTGTCCCGCGACGGAGTCTCCGCCTGTCCCCGTTGCCACCGATCATCGCGCGAGTGCTGCAGCACTGCTCCGCCGAGGGTTGTGAATCATCGGGTCATCCCCTTCGGGTACGCCGGGGCAGTCGTCGACGAGTACACGACATCTAGACACAGAACCGCCATCAGCGTAGTGTCGCGGAATTGTTGCGGTTGGCACGAGGGAGGCGAACGCGGCTTTCGTAACTTCCGTCTCTGAGCGCCCGGCCTTTCACCCTGGTCCGCGCGCGGGCTCCGGGGTCGCGGACCGAGGTCCGGGGCGATGATCCGCTGGGTCGTCGGATCGAGCCTGCGGTTCCGGGGCCTGGTCGTCGTCGCCGCCGCCGTCGTGATGTTTCTCGGAATCACGAAGCTGCGCGACGCGCCGGTCGACGTCCTGCCCGAGTTCGGGCCGCCGACTGTCGAGATCCAGGCTGAGGCTCTCGGGCTGTCCGCCGTCGAGGTGGAGCAGCTGGTCACCGTCCCCTTCGAGCAAGACCTGCTGAACGGGGTGGCGTTCCTCGACGAGATCCGTTCGGAATCCCTCCCGGGGCTCTCGAGGATCCAGCTCGTGTTCGAGCCGGGGACGGATCTCTATCGCGCACGGCAGGTGGTCAACGAGCGCGTCGCAGAGGCGCAGGTTGCCCTGCCGGGCGTCTCGAAACCGCCTCGGATGCTCCCGCCTCGGTCGTCGACGAACCGGGTCATGATGATCGGTCTCTCGTCGGAGGCGGTCTCTCTCGTCGAGATGTCGGTCCTGGCCCGCTGGGTGATCAACCCGCGCCTGCTGGCCGTCCCCGGCGTGGCGAGCGTGGAGGTCTGGGGCTTCCGAGATCGGCAGCTCCAGGTGCTGGTCGATCCGGAGCGGATGCGGGACGACGGCGTATCGCTCGCTCAGATCATCGAGACGACCGGAAACGCGCTGTGGGCGTCGCCCCTGAGCTTCGTCGAGGCCTCGGTCCCCGGTACCGGAGGATTCATCGATACGGCCAACCAGAGGCTCGGGGTCATGCACGTCTCTCCCATCGCCACCCCGGAAGACCTCGCCCAGGTTCGGGTCGAGGACACCGCGTATCGCCTCGGCGACGTGGCCGAGGTGGTGGAAGACCATCAGCCGCTCATCGGCGACGCGAGTGGCGGCTCCGGCCTGCTGCTCGTCGTCGAGAAGTTCCCCGAGGCCAACACCCTGGCCGTGACTCGGGGGGTGGAGGAGGGGATCGAGGCGCTCCAGCCCGGTCTGTCCGGTGTCGAGTTCGATACGGCCGTCTTTCGCCCGGCGTCCTTCATCGAGCGGTCGATCGACAACCTCGGCCTGGCGCTGATCCTCGGCGCAGTTCTCGTGGTCGTGGCTGTCGGTGCCTTCCTCTTCGACTGGCGCGCAGTGGTGACCTGCATGGTCGCGATCCCGGTGTCGCTGGTCGTCGCGGGGCTCGTGCTGTACGCCCTCGGGGAGACGATCAACGCTCTGGTCGCAGGCGGGCTCGTGGCCGCCCTCGGCCTCGTCGTGTACGACGCGGTCGGCGATGCCGAGAACGCCGCGCGGCGCCTCCGGGAGGAGCGCAGGAAGGGGGCCGACGGGTCGGCCGCCGACACGATCCTCGCGGCCGCGCTCGAGCTGCGCGGCCCCGCCGGCTACGCGACGCTGATCGTCGCACTGGCGTTGGCGCCCGTCTTCGTCCTGGAAGGCGTGGCCGGCGAGTTCTTCCCGGCGCTCGCCCTCTCTTATCTGGTCGCGGTGCTCGCGTCCATGGCGGTCGCGCTCACCCTCACGCCCGCCCTGACGCTGCTTCTCACGTCGAAAGCCTCGTCGGAGCGCCGCGAGCCCCCGCTCGCACGGTGGCTGCAGCGCACGTACAAGACGGTCCTGTCCTCCGTCCTTCGCCGACCACGCCGTGTGTACATCGCGGTCGGCGCCGTCGCGGTGGCCGGACTCGCGGCGCTGCCGTTCCTCGAGCCGAGGCTCTCGCCGTCGTTCGAGGAGTCGGACATCTTGATCCGCCTGGACGCCGCACCGGGGACGTCCCTTCCGGAGATGAACCGGATCTCGACTCAGGTCAGCGGTGAGCTGCGGTCGATCCCGGGGATCCGCAGCGTCGGCGCCCACGTCGGGCGCGCCGTCGCGTCGGATCGGGTGGTCAACGTCAATTCCGCCGAGCTCTGGGTCGGCATCGATCCCGCCGCGGATCACGACGCGACGGTGGCGTCCGTGGAGGAGGTGGTCGAGGGCTACCCCGGGTTCTCGGGGGACGTGCTGACCTTCTCGAACGAGCGGGTCAGGGAGGTGCTGACGGGGACAGACGAAGACTTCGTCGTGCGCGTCTACGGCGAGGATCTGGAGGTCCTGCGCAGCAAGGCGGAGGAAGTCGGGCGCGTGGTCGCAGGGATCGACGGCGTCGTCGACGAGCGGGTCGATCTCCAGGCGCAGGAGCCGACGGTCGAGGTCGAGCCCGACCTCGCCGCGGCCCAACGTGAAGGAATCAAGCCCGGCGACATTCGTCGGTCGGCGGCGGCCCTGCTCTCGGGCATCGAGGTCGGCAGCCTCTTCGAGGAGCAGAAGGTGTTCGGAGTCGTCGTCTGGGGCGTTCCGGAGATACGTCGGAGCCTGACCGACGTTCGCGAGCTCCTGATCGACACGCCCACCGGCGGTCACACGCGACTCGGCGACGTGGCCTCGGTCCGCGTCGCGCCCAGCCCGAGCGTCATCCGACACGAATCGGTCTCGCGCTACGTCGACGTCGCCGCCGACGTGGAGGGGCGAAGTATCGGCTCGGTCGCGAACGAGGTCGAAAACCGTCTCCAGGAGATCGACTTCCCGCTCGAGTACCACGCTGAGGTCCTCGGTCCCGTGGGGCGCACTCCCCAGGGCCGTCTGATCGCGGTCGGGATCGCGGCCGCAATCGGTGTCTTCCTCCTGCTTCAAGCCTGCTTCGGGAGCTGGCGACTGGCGTTGCTGACGTTCGTGGCCTTCCCCTTTGCCCTCGCGGGCGGGGCGCTCGGGGCACTGGCGGACGGCGGAACCCTCTCCCTCGGCTCGCTGATCGGGTTCGTCGCGGTCCTCGGGATCTTCGCGCGCAACGTGATCCTGATGATCGGCCATTTCCAGCGCCTCGAGCGACGCGAAGGCGAGACCTTCGGCCCCAAGCTCGTCAGGCGCGGGGCACGGGAGCGGCTGACGCCGATCGTCGTGACTGCGCTGGCGACCGGCCTGGCCTTCCTCCCGTTGCTGGCCCTCGGCGAGCGTCCCGGTCTCGAGCTGGCTCAGCCTCTGGCGGCCGTCGTCCTGGGTGGCCTCGCCACGTCGACGCTGATCAGCTTGCTCGTCGTTCCCCCCCTGTACCTGCGCGTCGGATCCGGGTCGTCCACGCCCAGGCTGCGCGGGCCTCGCGAGAGGGCAGCAGCCGCTCGTCGACCTGCGCCCAAGACATAGGAGCTCCAGATGTTGCACGTCGGTAGACGGATCGCCCTGGCACTGATCGTCGTGGCCCTTCCCCTCCCCGCGTGTCAGGGCACCCCGGAAGACGACGCGGCGGTGGAGAACGGACCCGCCAAGGTCGAGCCGATCGAGGGGACGGACGTGAGCCGCGTGACGTTGACCGCGAAGGCGGCCGAGCGCCTGGATATCCAGACGACTCCGGTCCGTGGTGCCCAGGGCGGGATCGTCATCCCCTACGCCGCCGTGGTCTACGACCCGAACGGCGAGACGTGGACATACACGAGCCCCGAGCCGCTCACGTTCGTCAGGCAGCCCATCGCCGTCAACCGCATCGAGGGTGATCGGGCGTTCCTCGCCGACGGCCCGCCGGCCGGCACCGCGGTCGTGACGGTCGGGGTGGCCGAGCTCTACGGCGCCGAGCTCGGGGTCGAGTAGGTGAGGAGGCCCGCCCGGCCATGATGCGCTGGATCGTCGGATCGAGCCTGAGGTTCCGTTTCGTCGTCGTGGCGGCCGCCGCGGCGCTCGCGTACTTCGGCGTCGAGCAGCTGCGCGACTCGCCGGTCGACGTCTTCCCCGAGTTCGCGCCGCCTCAGGTCGAGATTCAAACGCCGAGCCTCGGGTTGTCCGCGGAGGAGGTGGAGGGCCTCGTCACCGTTCCGCTGGAGCAAGCTCTCGCGGGGACGCCGGGGCTTGAGGAGATCCGGTCGAAATCGGTTCCGCAGCTGTCCTCGATCCGGCTCATCTTCGAGCCCGGGACCGACCTCCTGCGAGCACGACAGCTGGTCCAGGAACGCGTGGCGTCGGTGACCCCGACGCTGCCGAGCTGGTCGGCGCCGCCCTTCATGATCCAGCCGCTGTCGGCGACGAGCAGAGTGATGAAGATCGGGCTCTCCTCGGACGAGCTGTCCCTGATCGACCTGTCCGTGACGGCCTACTGGAAGATCCGGGCGCGCTTGCTTCGCGTCCCCGGCGTGGCGAACGTGCCCATCTGGGGCGAGCGGCTACGCCAGTTCCATGTGAACGTCGATCCGGAACGAATGACCGCGAGCCGCGTCTCGCTCAACCAGGTCATGGAGGCGACGGCGAACGCCCTGGACGTCGGGGCCTTGCTGGCCTGGTCGGACGGAGCCGTGATCGGGACCGGAGGCTTCATCGACACTCCCAACCAACGGCTTGCGGTGCGCCACGTCGCCCCGATCGTGACTCCGCGCGACCTGGCCAGGGTGACCCTCGCGGAACGGGACGGGAAGAAGCTGCTCCTGAGCGACGTGGCCAAGCTGGAGATCAACCATCAGCCACTCGCCGGAGACGCGGTTATCAACGACGGCCCCGGCCTCATGCTCATCGTCGAGAAGCTTCCGTGGGCCAACACGCTCGACGTGACCCGGGGCGTCGAGGAAGCGATCGACGAGATGCGGCCCGGGCTGCGCGGCATCGAGATCGACACGACCATCTTCCGGCCGGCGACCTTCATCGAGGAGTCGATCTCCAATCTCACCGAGGCGCTGATCATCGGCTCCATCCTCGTGGTCCTGGTGATAGGCGCGTTTCTGTTCGAGTGGCGAGCCGCGGCGATCAGCGTGGTGGCCATGCCCCTGTCGCTCGTCGCGGCCGGGCTCGTGCTCTACGAGCGGGGCGCGACGATCAACGTGATGGTCCTGGCCGGGCTCGTGATCGCGCTCGGGGTGATCGTCGACGACGCCATCATCGACGTGCAGAACATCGTGCGGCGCTTGCGCCAGCATCGGCGAGAGGGCAGCGACAAGGCGACCTCGACCATCGTCCTCGAGGCTTCGCTCGAGATGCGCGGCCCCATCGTGTACGCAACGCTGATCGTCGTTCTTGCGATCGTCCCGGTCTTCTTCTTGACCGGGCTCACGGGCGCGTTCTTCCAGCCACTTGCCTTCTCCTACGCGCTCGCGGTGCTGGTCTCGCTCCTCGTCGCGCTCACGGTCACGCCCGCGCTGAGCCTGATCCTCCTGTCCGGGGCGCCGCTGGAGCGCCGGGAGTCCCCGCTCGCGCGAAGGCTCGAGCGGGGGTACGAGAGCGTTCTCGCGCGAATCATCGGCAGGCCGCTCGGAGCGTATGCTGCCGTCGCGGCAATCGTGGCCGCCGGCGCCGCGGTGGTGCCGTTCCTCGGGCAGTCGCTGCTTCCGTCCTTCAAGGAGAGGGACTTCCTGATGCACTGGCTGACCGAGCCCAGCACCTCCGGGCCGGAGGAGACGCGGATCTCGATTCGCGCGTGTCGCGAGCTGCGGACCATCCCGGGCGTCCGCAACTGCGGATCCCACATCGGGCAGGCCCTCTTGATGGACGAGGTGGTCGGCATCTACTTCGGCGAGAACTGGGTCAGCGTCGACCCGTCGGCCGACTACGACAAGACGGTGTCCCGCATCCAGGAGCTCGTCGAGGGCTACCCCGGGATCCACCGCGACGTCCAGACCTATCTCAAGGAACGAATCAGGGAGGTCCTCACGGGAGCGAGCGGGGAAATCGTCGTGCGGATCTACGGCCACGACCTCGGCGTCCTTCGCAGCAAGGCAGACGAGGTGGTACAGGCCATGTCGGGAATCGACGGGATCGTCGACGAGAGCGCCGAGCTCCACGTCGACGTGCCGCAGATGACGATCCGGACAAACCTCGCCGCCGCACGGCGTTATGGGCTCAAGCCGGGCGACGTCCGGCGGGCATCCGGCGTGCTGGTCGCGAGCGAGGAGGTCGGCGACATCTTCAGCGGCGGCAGGGCCTACGACGTGCACGTCTGGAGCACCCCCCGGACGCGCAGCAGCCTGACCAGCGTTCGCGACCTCCCGATCGACGTGCCCACAGGCGGGCAGGTGGCGCTCGGAGACGTGGCCCAGGTGCGCGTCGAGCCGACTCCGAACGTCGTCGAACACGACAACCTCTTCCGCAAGATCGACGTCGCCGGCAACGTGAGCGGACGAGATCTCGGCTCGGTCGCGCGCGACGTCGAACGCGCCGTCCGAGAGGTCGGGTTCCCGCTCGGCTACCGGGCGGAGCTGCTCGGCGAGTACCAGGAGCGCCAGGCTGCCCAGCGGCGGCTCCTGTCGGTCGGGGTCATCGTCGCGATCTCGATCTTTCTCCTCCTGCAGGCCACCTTCAAGAGCTGGCGGCTGGCCATGCTCTCCTTCCTGACCCTGCCGATGGCTCTGGTGGGCGGCGCGCTCGCGGCGTTCATCGGCGGCGGGGTCATCTCGCTCGGCTCGCTCGTCGGCTTCTTCACGGTGCTCGGGATCGCCGCGCGCAACGGCATCCTGCTGATCAACCACTTCCAGCACCTCGAGCAGTACGAAGGAGAGACATTCGGGCCTCGGCTCGTCCTGCGCGGGGCGCGGGAACGGCTTTCACCGATCGTGATGACGACGTTGGCAACGGGCCTCGCCGTCGTGCCGCTGGTGGCTGGAGGCAACATCCCCGGTCACGAAATCGAGCATCCACTCGCCGTCGTCGTCCTCGGCGGCCTCGTCACCTCGACCTTGCTGAACCTGTTCGTCGTCCCCGCGCTCTATCTCCGTTTTGGCAGGCCAAGCGGCGCTGACAGCACGCCTAGGACGCCCTGATTGGGCGTCGTCGATGCCTTCGCCCACGGGACCGCGCTTCACTGCTGGCGGGTCAGGCGCCAGGCCGCACGGAGGCCGAGCCCCGAGCCGCCGTGGAGGAGGCCGCGGGCGTAGACGCGGCCGGCGAAGCGGACGAGGATGTAGATCGAGCAGATGACGAGGAGGAGCGCGAGCGCGTGCTCCCAGAGCGGAACGCCGACGAGGGCGCTTCGCGCCGGGAGGACGAGGGGCGCCGTCAGCGGGAAGACGGTCAGCAGGGTCGCAAGCGCGCCGTTCGCGTCGGCGGAGACTGCGATGTAGCCGACGAAGTATGCGGCGACGAGCGTGTAGGTGACCGGCTGTCCGGCCGTCTCCGCGTTCTGCTGCCGCGACGCAAGCGCGCCGGCCGCGGCATAGGCGACCGCGTAGAGCGCGAACCCGAGCGCGAACCACGGCACGACCAGCGCCAGGCTGGCGCCGAGCGCCGCTGGGGCGTCGAAGACGCCGGCGGCGAGGAGAGCGACGGCGAGACCGGCGACGACTGCGAGCTGGCCGAGGCCGAGCAGCCCGATCCCGATCACCTTTCCCGCAAGGAGGTGGCTCGGACGAACCGTCGAGAGGATCAGCTCGACGACGCGATTGGTCCTCTCCTCGACGACACCGGCGACGACCCACTCCCCGTAGACGGCGAGGGCCACGAACAGGAGCAGGGACCCGGCGACGGCCACGAGCGTCTCGGCGTCCGTCGACTCGGTGTCCGCAGTCTCGAGGGTCGACGCCCTCAACTCCGGCTCGGGCGGCAGCCGGCGGCGGAGCGTGCGCACCGCGGTGTCGGCGACCGCCGCGAGCTCCGTGTCGACGTTCGCACGGAAGACGACCCGGTCGTCGTTCAGGAGCAGGAGCGCGTCGACGTCCTCGGCCGCGAGCGCGTCACGTCCTGCCGCCGGCGACGTGAGCGGCTCCAGCTCGACGTTCGCGTCGAACGGCTCCGCGGCTCGCCGGAGGGCGGCCTCGAGCCCGGGCGGCGCGGGCGCCGTCACCGCGACGTGGTAGGTCGTCTCCCGCGAGAGCGCGCCGTTGAGAGCGGTCGACCCGCCGACGAGCAGGAGGAGGACGAGCGTCGAGACGAGGAACGCGCGGCTGCGAAGGCGCTCACGGATCTCGCGCGCTGCGACGAGCCCGATCGCGCGCCGGCCGCTCATCGTCCCACCAGCTCCAGGAAGAGCTCGGCAAGGGACGGCGGCCCGTAGCCGAACTCGACGACCCGTCCTGTCCGCTCGGCCGCGACCAACACCTGTCTCGGGTCGACGTCGCGGCGCGCGAGGAGCCGCAGCTCGCCGTTGCGCCGCTCGACGAGCTCGACACCCGCGACGGGCGGCCGCCATTCCGGCGGCGCCCCCTCGAGCCGGACGTCGATCCGCTGCCGGCGCGAAGCCCGTCTCAGATCGTCGATGTGCCCGGTGGCGACGACGCGGCCCCGGTCGATGATCGCCACGTCCTCGCACACGTCCTCGACGAGCTCGAGCTGATGGCTCGAGAAGAGAACCGCGGCGCCGCGTGCCGCCTCGTCGCGGAGCACCTCGGCGAGCGTGCGCACGGCAAGGGGATCGAGTCCGGCAAAGGGCTCGTCCAGCACGAGCAGCTCCGGCGCGTGGAGGAGCGCCGCCGCAAGCTGGGCGCGCTGCTGGTTCCCGTGCGAGAGCTCCTCGACCTTCGCGCCGGCGCGGTCGGCGAGCGAGAGCCGCTCGAGCCACTCCGATACCGCAGCCCGCGACGCCGCGGCGGAGAGCCCGTGCAGGGAGCCGAAGTAGGCGAGCTGGTCGCCGAGGCGCATGCGCGGGTAGAGGCCGCGCTCCTCGGGCATGTAGCCGAACCCCAGCCGATCCTCGAACCCGACGGGTCGCCCGTCCCACAGCAGCTCGCCCTCGTCCAGCTCGACGAGCCCGAAGACGGCGCGCATTGCGGTGGTCTTCCCCGCGCCGTTCGGGCCGAGGAAGCCGACCACCCGGCCCGGCCGGACCTCGAGGCCCACGTCGTCGAGGGCCATGATCGACCCGAAGCGCTTCGTCGCGCCCACCACCTCGAGCCCCGCGCTCGCGCCCGAAGGACTGACGGCGGTGGTCCCCCCGGATCGCGGACGGGGCATAGCGGCGTCTCGAGTTCGAACGCTCACGCCCAGATCTCCCTTCCACCGCCACCCTCCACGTCTCGCGCCGACGCGGCATCGGGGAGCACGCCCATCCGCGCTGTGGGTTAACCGCGTCGCCGCCGCGGTCGCGGCGGCGTCCCTTCGCGGTCACCCCCGGGCCTCGAGAGGCCCGGGGGTCGGCTTCGGTCTCTACGCGGAGACGGGGGTCGGCTTCGTCTCCGACGCCTCCGGGGCTCCGGACTCGCCGAGGTCGAAGCGCGGCAGCCACTCGAGCCAGCTCGGCAGCCACCAGTTCCAGTCGCCGAGCACCTTCATCGAGGCGGGCAGGAGCACGCCGCGGACGATCGTCGCGTCGAGCAGGATCGCGACCGCGAGCCCCACGCCGAACTGCTTGAACATCAGCATCGAGAGCGTGATGAAGACCGCGAACACGGCGACCATGACGATCGCGGCGCTCGTGACGACGCCTGCGGTCGACTTGATCCCCTGGGAGACGGCCTCGTCGGTGGACATGCCGCGCTGCACCAGCTCCCGGATCCGGCTCAGGAGGAACACGTGGTAGTCCATCGAGAGCCCGAACAGGATCACGAACAGGAGCAGCGGGACGACGGGGTCGACGCCGGCGGTCGAGTTGAAGCCGAGGAGGTCCTTGCCGACCCCGTGCTGGAAGACGAGCACGAGCACGCCGTAGGCGGCGCCCACGGAGAGCAGGTTGAGCACGATCGCCTTCGCCGCGATCACGGGCGACCGGAACGCGACGAGCAGAAGCGCGAAGGCGAAGACGAGCACGAACCCGACGACCAGCGGCAGCTTCGACTTGATCTCGTCGGAGCTGTCCTTCCACTGCGCGGTCAGGCCCGTGACGCCCGCCTCGGCTTCGGGAAGGGCGCCGACGGTGCTCGGCACGATCTCCTCACGCAGGAGCGCGAGTGACTCGTTCGACACCGCGTCGGTGCCCTTGCCGTCGATCGGGATCGTGATGTCGGCGACCGTCCCGGCGTCGTTGACCTCGACGGTGATCGGCTCGTGCATGCGGCCGCTCGCGAGCGCCCGCTGCTTCAGCCGCTCGATCGCGGCCTGCATGGTCGGATCGTTCACGTCGGGAGCCTGGACGACGACGTTGGCCGGAAGCGCCGTACCCGGGAAGGCCTCCTGCATCCGGTCGTACGTCTGGATCGCGGGCAGGGACTTCGGGAACGTGTCCGGGCCCGGCTGTGCCATGCGGAGCTGGATCGCGGGAATCGCGAGCGCGACCAGGAGCCCGCCGGCGAGGACGATCGACACGACCGGCCGACGCAGGACGCGGTCGACGATCGCCCCCCAGACCCGCCCTTCACCGCTTCGACGGCCCAGGCGGCTGACGAGCGGGATCCGGCCGCGATCGACCGTGTCCCCGAACCGCGCGAGGAGGGCGGGAAGCACGGTCAGCGAGCCGAGCACCGCGACGGCGACGACGACGATCGTCGCCACGGCGAGCGAGGCGAAGATCTCGTTGCCGGTCAGGAACATGCCGGCCATCGCGACCATGACCGTAAGGCCGGAGACGAGCACGGCGCGGCCCGAGGTGGCTGCGGCCGTCTCGATCGCAGCTCGCTCGCTGCGTCCCGCCGCCCTCTCCTCGCGGGCTCGCCGCAGATAGAAGAGCGAGTAGTCGACGCCGACCGCGAGCCCGATCAGGAGCACGATCGGCAGGGCCTCGTTCGCCATTGGGATCGCGTGGCTCGAGACGGCGACGAGACCGAACGTGGCGAAGACCGCCGTCAGGGCGAGCACGAGCGGGATGCCGGCGGCCACGAGCGCCCCGAACGCGAGCACGAGCACGAGCAGGGTGACCGGGAGCGACAGCATGCCCGCCTTCCCGAGGTCGTCCCCGTACGCGGTCACGACGTCGTTCTCCGCGCTGGCGTCGCCGAACTCACCGATGAAGACCTGCGGGTGCGCCTCCTGCGCCGCATCGACCTTCGCGAGGACCGGGTCGATCTTGTCGACGGCGTCCGTCTTCGGCCCGCCGATCTCGAACTCGACGAGCGCCGAGCGGCCGTCGGCGGAGATCTGGCCGGCATTGGCTTCGTCGAGGGGCGAGCGGACGTTCTGGACGGCGGCGACCGCGGACACCTTCGCGACGACGTCCTCGATCGCGGCTGTGAAGGCGGGATCCGACGTTTGGAGCGACGAGCTCCGGACGAGCACGCTCTCGGCGGCGGGCCGCTTGAAGCCCTCGTCGAGAATCGTGTCCATCCGGCCCGACTCGCGCGGTCCGGGCGCGCTCGTGTCGATCGGATTCGAGCCGAGCATCCCGCCGAGCCCAAAGGCGACGAGGACGAATGCGATCCAGCCGAACGTCGCGGTCTTCCAGTGGTCGGCGCTCCAGCGGCCCATGCGGGCTGCGAGGTTGGTGGGCTTCGGTGCGGACATGGCATTCCTCCTTCGCGGTCTGGAATCGTCGTGACCGACGGTAGGACGGCAACGTGGAAACGGCGTCGTCGTCGAGCGTGATTCGCTCTCCGACCCACCGACGATTCGGCCTCCTCCCCAGGTAGGAGGCAGCGGCGGCAGGCGTGGAGTACGTTCATTCCGTGAACACGGTCTCGCAGCTCGCGCGCAGGCACGGGTTCGACGCGTTGATCGTGCTGGCGGCCCTCGCCAGCACGCTCGGCGTCGCCTTCCGTCAGGACGACCCGGACGCCCCGACCACGCCCCTCTGGTTCTCCGTGCCGGCGAGCGCGGTCATCGTGCTGCCGCTGCTGGCACGTCGCCGCTACCCCTTCCTCGCACCCGCGTTCGTCTGGCTCCTGGGCCCGGCGCTCTCGTTCGTGGACGGGCGAATCATCCCGTTCGCGCCCGCCCTCACGGCGGCCGGCCTGGCCGCGGCGTTCCTGCTCGGCAACCTTCGCAACGCCGCCGAAGCGTGGCTCGGGCTTGCGATCGTGCTCGGCGGTACCGCGATCATCGTCTACAACGGCCCGAATCACTCGCCGGCCGAGTTCTTCTTCATCCCCCTCTTCTTCGCGATCGGCTGGCTCGCCGGCTACGCCCTGCGCGAGCGCGCCGAAGAGGCCGAGGCGGCGGAGGAGCGCGCGCTCGAGGCGGAGCGCGCGCGGGAGGCAGCCGCGCGCGTCGCCGTGGCGGAGGAACGCGCGCGGATCGCCCGCGAGCTCCACGACATCGTCGCTCACGCCGTCAGCGTCATGGTGCTCCAGGTCGGCGCCGTCCGGCACAAGCTCCCCGACGAGCTCGGGGAGGATCGCGACGCGCTCATGGGGGTCGAGCGAGCCGGCCGCGTCGCGCTCGCCGAGATGCGGCGCCTCCTGGCCGCGATGAGCGGTGGCGAGAACGACGCCGACCTCTCGCCCCAGCCCGGCCTCGATCGCCTCGCCTCGCTGGCGGAGGAAGTAGGCCGTGCGGGCCTTCCCGTCCGGGTGCACGTCGACGGCGAGCCCTCGCCGCTTCCGCAGGCGATCGAGCTCTCGGCGTATCGAATCGTCCAGGAGGGCCTCACGAACGCGCTCAAGCACGCGCATGCGGCGAACGCCGACGTCACCGTCCGCTACGGCCGGGACGAGCTGGACATCGAAGTCCGCGACGACGGCCGGGGTGCCGCGGTGAGCGACGGGCTCGGCCACGGCCTCGTCGGGATCCGGGAGCGCGTCAAGATCTACGGCGGCGAGATGAGCGCCGGCACGGCGAACGGCGGCGGCTTCGTTCTGAGCGCGCGCCTCCCGCTCGGCGGCGACCGGCCATGACCATCCGCGTGCTCGTCGCCGACGACCAGTCGATGGTCCGTGCCGGCTTTCGCATGCTGCTCTCCGGCGAGCCGGACATCGACGTCGTGGCCGAGGCGAGCAACGGGCTCGAGGCGATCGACAAGGCGGCGCGCTTCGATCCGACCGTCGTCCTCATGGACATCCGCATGCCCGACCTCGACGGGCTCGAGGCGACGCGCCGGATCCTCGCGGCGGACCCGGACGCCCGGGTCCTGATCCTCACGACCTTCGACCTCGACGAGTACGTCTACGAGGCGCTGCGCGCCGGCGCGAGCGGCTTCGTCCTCAAGGACGACCCGCCGGAGCAGCTCCTCGCCGCGATCCGGACGGTGGCGGCGGGCGACGCGCTCCTCTCACCGACGATCACGAAGCGCGTGATCGAGCAGTTCACGCGCATCCCCCGCCCCGCGCCGCCGAAGGAGCTCGAGGAGCTCACGGGGCGCGAGCGGGAGATCCTCCGCCTGGTCGCCGGCGGCCTCTCGAACGCGGAGATCGCGGAGGAGCTCACCATCAGCGAGACCACCGTCAAGACGCACGTCACCCACATCCTTCACAAGCTCCACCTTCGCGACCGCGTCCAGGCGGTCGTACTCGCCCACCAGACGGGCCTCTTCGAGGCGAGCGCGCGACCGCCGGCCGTGTGAGAGCAGCCACCTGCCCTGCGCGTCTCGACGGGTGACCACGTCCGCGGGGGCGCCCATGATTCGTCTCGATGGGGGACTGCCGCCGGCTCCACTGATGAGCGGACCTCGGACAGACACCACGGCCTCGTGGCAGTTGGTCACGACCGGGTCGTTCTTCCTCGGGCTCGCGCTGGGCGGTTTCCTCTTCTGGTGAGCGCAGGCACCGCGCGCGGCCGGGAGACCCTCCGCCAACGCCTTTTTGTCACGAACCTGTCACCTGGGGGCCTTGTATTCGCCACAGCACGGCTGTCAAGCTCGCTGAGACGGCGAAGGAGGCCTCTATGCGGACGCAGGACGAGCTTCTCGGGCTCCCAGACGAGAGCCTCGTCCGCGAGCTGCGCAAGCTTCTCGGAAAGGTCGGCGACGACGATCTGAGAGACGAGCTCGCGGGTGTGAGCGAGGAGATCTTCGAGCGCTGGAGTCCCGACGCGTTGAAGCGCGAGACATGGCGGGCGCTCATCGAGGAGGACTACCCCGAGCCCGACCTACGGGACCTGCGGGCGCGCGCGATGGACGAGCTGCTCGAGGCCTGGACGGCGCGCGCCGGGCTGCGGCCGCTCGCCCAGGGGCTTGCACAGGAGGCCTGACTGCTCGAAGCGAGAAGGGGGTCGGGCTCACCTACCTCTTGGCCGCAAAGTCGGGAGTACGACCCCTGGCTGACAGTAGCGCCGGGTCGCTGCCGTGTCGCCCCCTCGAACGGCCAGGTACCGGTTGGAGGCTAGGCCCGGCCGCGCTGGGCCCGGAGGACCGCGACCATCGTCTGCAGGAGCGCCGCGACCTCCGGCGTGCGCATGAGCTCGACCGCCTCGCGGATGCCAAGCTTGTCCTCGCGCTCCTGGAAGCTGCGGTACCCGTCGTCGAGCTCCGGCGCGGTGCGCATGGCGAGGTCGAAGAACGGCTCGTACGAGACCTGGCTCATGAGGCCGAGGAGCATCATCAGGTTCGCGACCATCCCCATGAGCTCGGGCCGCATCGCGGCGCTGAAGTTCTCGTCGAGATCCTCGAGGCCGGCCTGCAGGCCCGCCAGGACACCGCTGCGCGAGAGATGGCCGGCGAGGTCGATCATCCGCTCGACGCCGTCCGCGTTCTCCGCGAGGCGCACCAGGACGCGGTCGAGCGCCTCCTGCTCCTCGGGCGTCAGCTGCCTGAGTCCGTCGTTCGCCATCGTCAGCCTCCGAAAAGGTGTGCGAACCAGTACCGCTCGTACGCGACCTTCACGGCCCTGAAGGCGCGCATCCCACCGAGCATCCGGCAGTCGGGGTGGGGCGAGCGGCCGAAGAGCTTGTCCGTGAAGTCGCACCAGACCGCTGCGCCCATGTACCCCGTGTCCATGACGCAGACGCCGACCATGTTGTAGAGCTCGCCGATGAACGCCCCACGGATCCGGTCGAGGATCTGGCTGGCGACGTGCTCGGCCTGGAAGTGCGCGAAGACGCCGGCCATGCCCAGCCCGATCGTCGGCGCGACGACGTCCCCGATCCCGTACACGGTGTCGTAGCGCGGGGAGCGCATCGACGGGAGCTCGACATCCATGTAGCCGCCAGGCGCCGCGAGCGGTGACTCGGCCACCGGGGCCGGCGGCGCGTGAGCCGGGATGACGACGGCGAAGTCGTACGGCAGCTCGCGCCCGTCGGCGCCGGCGAGGATCTGCTTCCCGGCGTCGTGGCCGGCCAGCTCGAAGCCGCCCGCGAAGCCCACGCCGAACTGGTCGAGGAACTGGCGAAAGCCCCTGACCATGAGGGGGCCGAAGGTCTCCATCGGCTCCGCCCAGGGATGGAAGACGGTCACCTCGGTGCGATCCGCGAGCCCACGCTGCTCGGCGAGGTACCGGAGCATGAACGCAACCTCGAACGGCGCGGGAGGACAGCGGTAGGGCCAGCTGACAGGGCCGACGAGCACGCGCCCGCCCTCGTAGCCGCGAAGTCGCTCGTGCAGACGGACCGACGCGTCGAGCTCCCAGGGGGCGTCGAGGCCGGCGAGCATCGGGTCGTCCGCGAGCACCGACCCGAGGGAGACGATCAGAGAGTCGTACTCGAGCGTTCCCGAGTCGGTCTCGACGCGGCGTGAGTCGGGGTCGATGCTGCGCACCTCGGCCTGCACGACGTTCGTGCCCCAGAGGGACTCGAGCGTCGCCAGCGGCCGACGCACGTCGTCCGGCTCACGGCGCCCCGTCATGACCCAGAGGTAGCTCGGGCGGTAGTCGTGCCACGGGCTCCGGTCGACGAGCGTCACCTCGACCTCGCCGGGCTTCGCCCACTGCGAGAGACGGCGGGCGGCGACCGCGCCGCCGGTGCCGCCGCCGAGGATGAGAACCCGCTCCGGCATCGAGGCCATGATTCCCGCGAGGGTCGCGAGCGCCATCCGCGGGCTCGCGGAGATCGAGGCCGGGTTACTACGGAGCCTGGCTCAGCCGAGCGCGCGGGCGGAGGCCTCGGCGGAGCCGATCACCGGGACGACCTCGAACTCGGCGAGGTCTGCCCACTGCGCCGTCCACTCCGCGAACAGGCCGGGATCCTCGGTCTCCATCAGCTGGAAGCAGCGGTCGAGGCTCCGCTCGTCGATCCAGCTCTCGACGTACTCGAGCCCCGGCGGCAGCATCCTGCCGCGCTCGGCGGCGCGGGCGTAAACGGGCCCCGGGCCGTGCGTGTAGCGCTCGATCACCATGTAGCGCACGCATCAGCTCCCGACCGACTCGATGGCGAGGATGTTGCCGTCCGGGTCCTTGCACCAGGCCGCGCTGACGTCTCCGATCGACGCGATCCCGTCGACCGTCTTCAGGTCGGGCAGGTCGTACTCCTCGAACGTCACGCCGCGCTCGCGCAGGGGCGGAACGGTCGCGTGGAGGTCGCCGACCCGGAACCCCGCCACCGTGTGGCGGCTCTGCCCGGCCCCGACGCTCTCGTACAGGAGGAGCTTGCCGTTCCCGCCGCGGAGCTCCGCCTCTTTGTTCTCGGGCAGGTCGTCCCGCCGCCCCTCGAGCCGCAGCCCGAGCGCCCCTTCGTAGAACTCGATCGCCGCGGCGATGTCCGACACGGGGACGATGGCCACGATCTCAGCGTCTGCGAGCATTGCCCGCTCCTTTCCGGCTCGCGCCTCGCTCAGTCCGCCGGCTCCTCGGCCGGCCTGTAGACGAGGATCATGACGCCGTCGCCGACCGACTTCGAGTCGGCGAGCTGGAGGCGCTTCATCCCGCTTGCGCCGAAGAGGCGCTTCCCGCTGCCGAGGACGACGGGGAAGACCATCAGCCGCAGCTCGTCGACGAGGCCGTTCTCGAGCAGCGCCTGCGCGAGCATCGCGCTGCCGTGGACGACGACGTCGCCGTCCTGCTCCTGCCGCAGCGTCGAAACGGCGGCGGCGACGTCGCCCGTCAGCACGGTGGTGTTGGCCCATTCCGGCTCGCCGAGCGTCGAGGAGACGACGTACTTCGGCATCGCGTTGAACTTGTCGGCGAACTCGCCGTCCCGCGAGGGCCAGGCGGCGGCGAAGCCCTCGTACGTGACGCGCCCGAGCAGGAGCGCCTCGGAGCCCATGGTCTCGTCGAGCTTGAACCTGTCCCCCTCCTCGCCGCGCGAGAACTGGAACGACCAGCCTCCGTGCTCGAAGGACTCCGATCCGCCGGGGTCCTCGATGACGCCGTCCAGGGAAACGAACTCGGTGACGACGATCCTTCCCATCCCGTTTCCTCCTTCTTCGCCGGTCTCTGCGACTTCGACGCCGGCGCCCGGGCGAACTCATCGGTCGGCCCCGCGCGCGGCTAGTATTCACCGGCGCCCGGGGGCGTAGTTCAGTTGGTTAGAACGCCGGCCTGTCACGCCGGAGGTCGCGGGTTCGAGTCCCGTCGCTCCCG
>DATBJE010000287.1:0-3791 GCA_036556565.1 Gaiellaceae bacterium | reverse complement strand
ACGTTCTCCGGGCGCTCGCTCACGAGCGTGGAGGTCGCCGGCACGGCGCTGATCATGTAGCGGCCGGGGGCGCTGAGCTCGGGCTTCGCGAAGCCGTCCAGGGTGTAGCCGTAGACCGACCACGGCGCCGCGAAGTCGTTGAAGGTCGAGATGGAGCCGTTCACGTCGTCGGCGCCGACCGTGATCACGAACGGGTCGTTGCCGGGGGCGTACATGACGTCGCTGGGAGCGCCGTCGACGCCGTAGTTGCCAGCGGCCGCGACGACGACGACGCCGCCGAACCAGAGCCGCTCGACGGCGGCGTCGAGGGGATCGAAGAAGACGCTCGCCGGCGCTGCGCTGTGCAGCGAGAAGTTGGCGACACGGATGTTGTACTCGTTCTTGTGCGCGAGGATCCAGTCGGCAGCCGCGATGACGTCGCGCGTCATCGCCATGCCGCTGTCGTCCATGACGTCGATCGAGACGATGGGCGAGCGCTGGGAGCCGCCGCCGTAGCCGTTCGCGGAGCCCGCGGCGATGGCGGCGACGAACGTCCCGTGGCCGCGACCGTCGCCGGGGGAGTTGTTCGGCAGGGACGTCATGGTCACGTCCGCGAGGATGCGCGAGCCGAAGTCGGACCGCCCGTTCTCGATGCCGGAGTCGACGACCGCGATCGTGGGCGCGTTGAACGAGGCGGGGCTGTCCCAGAGGGAGCTGAGGCCCGCCACGTGCGGCCAGCGCTGCGCGTTGAACGCCGAGAGCATGACCGGGGCGTCGCTCGTGATCGCCCGGATGTCGCGCCGGTGGGCGAGCTTGACGATCTGGCGGCCGGTCAGCTGCGCCGCGACGCCCGCGACCGAGCGGAAGCGCTTGCGCAGCCCCACGCCCTTGCCGGGGTTGGCCCTGCGCGCGTTGGCGACGTCGCTCGCGACCGCGGAGCTCGTCGCGCCGCCGGCGCCCTGGACGATGACGTTGAAGGTGGCGTTCGGGCTCTTGCTCGCGGCCTGGTAGAGACCCGGCGAGAGATAGGCGCGCACGCTCTTGTCGACGAGGCGCGACGGGCCGGAGCCCGCCATGGCGGCCGTGGGGCTGGCCACGAGGACGCCGATGACCAGCGTCGTGATGAAACCGCGCCCGCCCTTGCCCCACAGGGCGCTCGAACGGGACTCGCCCTTGGACGGCTTGCCCCACAGGGCACTCGAACGGGTGCCACCCTTCGAAAAGCCGTATCGCCGCATGTACCTCTCTCCGATCTCTTCCCGCGCCAGGACGGGGTCGCCGCAGTGGTTCCTCACCCGACGCTAGGCGTCCCGGCGGGCTTTCTCCTCCCCCTTTCGTGGGAGGCGGGCGAGGTTCACCCTTTCGAGGGATCGGAGGCGGCGGGGCCGCGAATCGCGCCGCTACTACACTGGCCGCGTGCGCCTGGGCATCGAGATCGCGTTCGCGCGGGCCGCCGGACGCCTCTCGCGGCTCGCGGGGCGCGGCGGCGGGACGACTCTGCCCGGGAAGATCCTTGCCACGGTCGACCCCGATGCGGTCGGGACGCTCGCGGCCCGCCTCCCCCTTGGGTCCGCCCTCGTCTCCGCGACGAACGGCAAGACGACCACCGCGGCGATGGTCGCGGAAATCCTCGAGCCGCGGGCAAGCCTCGCGCACAACGGCGCCGGCGCGAACCTCGTGTCCGGGGTCGCCTCGGCGCTCCTCGCGCGCCCCGGCGCCGACCTCGGGCTCTTCGAGGTCGACGAGGCGGCCTTGCCCGACGTCGCGCGGCGCGTCCGCCCACGCGCGGTCTGCCTCGGGAACCTCTTCCGCGACCAGCTCGACCGCTACGGCGAGCTCGAGCTCATCGCGGAGCGCTGGCGGGCCGCCGTCGCCGCCCTCGCCGAGGGCGCGTCGGTCGTGGCGAACGTCGACGACCCGCTCGTCGCGGGCATCGCAGGCGGGCGCGAGCGCGTGGTGCGCTTCGGGCTCGACGATCCCACCGTGGCGAGGGACGGCCTCCCCCACGCCGCCGACTCGAAGTACTGCACCGCCTGCGGGACGCCGTACGAGTACGCGGCGACCTACGTCGGGCACCTCGGCGACTGGCGCTGCCCGTCCTGCGGGCTCGCCCGCCCCCCGCTCGACGTCGCGGCCCGGACCATCGAGCTCGACGGCCTGCGGGCCGCGTCGTTCGACCTCGTGACGCCCAGGGGCACCCGCAACGTCGAGCTTGCGCTCCCCGGCCTCTACAACGTCTACAACGCGGTCGCTGCGGCGTCCCTCGCGCTCGTCCTCGGGGCGAGCCTCGAGGAGACGTGCGCGGGGATCGGGCGCTTCCGCCCCGCCTTCGGACGGTTCGAGCGGATCCAGGCGGGCGATCGCAGCGTCCTGCTCCTCCTCGTGAAGAACCCGGCCGGCGCGAACGAGGTCGTGCGCACGCTCGTGGCGGGTGGGCCGCCGCGGGTCGTCGTCGTCGCCCTGAACGACGACATCGCTGACGGGCGCGACGTCTCCTGGATCTGGGACGTCGACTTCGAGCCGCTGCTCGCCGGGCTCGAGCGGCTCGTCGCCACCGGCTCGCGCGCCGAGGAGCTCGCGCTCCGCTCGAAGTACGGCGGCTTGGGCCCCGAGGCGATCGAGGTGGTGCCGTCGCTCGCGGGCGCGCTCGATCGCGGCCTCGAGCTGACCCCGCCGGGCGGCGAGCTCGTCGTCCTCCCCACGTATACCGCGATGCTCGCCCTGCGGCGGACGGTCGCCGACCGCGGACTCGTCCGCCACTACTGGGAGGAGGCGGCGTGAGCGGCCCGACGATCGTCGTCGGCCACCTCTACCCGGAGTACCTCAACATCTACGCCGACCGCGGGAACATCGCCGTCCTCGAGCGGCGCACGGCCTGGCGCGGGATCGGGTTCGACTACCGGCCGATCGGGACGGACGACCGCGTCGTCCCGGGAGAGCACGACCTCCTGTACGTGGGCGGCGGCCAGGACCGCGAGCAGGCCCTGATCGCCGACGACCTCGCCGAGAAGGGCGCCGCGATCCGCGAGGCGGCGGCCGGCGGCGCGGCGGTGCTCGCCGTCTGCGGCGGCTACCAGCTCCTGGGCCGCTTCTACCGCGACCGCCAGGGGCTCGAGCTGCCCGGCATCGGGCTCTTCCCGCTGCACACCGTCGCCGGCGAGCGGCGGATGATCGGCGACGTCCTCCTCGAGTGCGAGCTGGTACCCGGCCGGCGGGACGCGCTGGCGGGCTTCGAGAACCATGCGGGCCGGACGGTGCTCGACGAGACCGCCGAGCCGCTCGGCCGGGTCGTGGCCGGGTTCGGGAACGACGGCCAGAGCGGCTACGAAGGCTGCCGGGTCGGCCGCGCGGTAGGCACGTACCTGCACGGGCCGCTCCTGCCGCGGAACCCGTGGTTCGCCGACTGGCTGATCGCCGAGGCGCTCGCACACGGGTCGGGCGGCGAGCCGCCGGAGCTCGAGCCGCTCGACGACGCCCTGGAGGACGCGGCGCAGGAGGTCTCCGCGGGCCGGGCCCACGCGCGCGGCGGGCGCAAGTAACAGACTGTTACTAGTCCGCCCCGAGGGCCTGAGGCACATGGCGCAAGTAACAGACTGTTACTAGGGTGCCCAGAGAGGGCCGAGGTAGACGGTTGGGTCGCCGGGCTGCCAGCGGGCGAGGAAGCGCTGGAGCGGCGGGTGCACCGCGAGGCCGGCGAGCTCGTCGGCGTCGAAGAGCCGGTGGTTCCTGACCGCCTCGTCTCCGGACGTGACCCGCTCGAGCGAGCGGTCGCCGAGGAACCCCGCGAAGATGACGTGGACGACGTGCTTCGC
>DATBJE010000286.1:0-3388 GCA_036556565.1 Gaiellaceae bacterium | reverse complement strand
GTCGAGAACGCCCGCCGCGTGCTCGAGGTCCAGGACGAGCTCGGCAGCCTGGGCGCGCTCCTGTGGGGCTTCGTCGACGACCGGCCGCGCGTCGAGCGCCGGCGGACGATCGCGGAGATCCCCGCGGAGACCGCGGAGTCGAAGGCCATGAGCAAGGAGCTCAAGCGGCGCGGCTTTCGCTTCGTGGGGCCGACTGTCTGCTACGCGTTCATGCAGGCGGCCGGGCTCGTGAACGACCACGTCACCACGTGTTTTCGTTACCGCGAGCTGGCCGGCTCGTAGCGGGTCGCTGCCGGCTCCGGGCGCTCGCCAAGCAGGAGGTAGGTCGTCATCTCGCCCTTCCCCTTGATGTCGACTACGTCGCGCCGCTCGAGCACGAAGCCGTCCTGGAGCCGCCGGTACGTGCGCTCCGTCACCTGGATCGCACCGACCGGGGCGTGCGATTCCATGCGGCTCGCCGTGTTCACGGTGTCTCCCCAGATGTCGTAGCCGAACTTGCTCCGCCCGATCACGCCGGCGACGACGGGCCCCGAGTCGATCCCGATCCGGAGGCTGAGGCCGGAGGCGCCTCGCACCGTCGGGAGCGCGTCCAGCATTGCGAGCGCGAGCCGCGCCGCCGCCTCGGCATGGTCTCGCCGCGGCGTCGGGATCCCCGCTGCGGCGAGGTAGCCGTCCCCGATCGTCTTGATCTTCTCGAGCCTGTGCCGGGCGACGAGATCGTCGAACGTGGAGAAGATCTCGTCGAGGAGGTCGACGATCTCCTCCGGCCCGAGACCCTCGGCTGCGGGGGTGAAGCCCGCGATGTCGGCAAAGAGCACCGACACCTCGTCCTGGCGCTCGGCGATGACGCCGTGGGAGACCTTCAGCCGCTCGGCGATCGAGCGCGGGAAGATGCTGAGGAGGAGGGCCTCGGAACGCTCCCGCTCGACGGCGAGCGCCTCGTGCGCGCGGTCCCGGGAGCGGACGAAGTACTCCATGAGGAGGAAGGCTGTCAGCGAGACACCGGAGATCGTGAGTGCGAAGAACGTGACGACGATCCACGACGGGATCGTGGTCGAGGGCTCGGGCAGCCTCCCGTCGATCACCGCGGAGACCGCTATGAGCCCGATGAAGGCCACGAACCACGGGACCGCGTCCCGCGGCCCGCAGAAGACCAGCGCTCCGAACGGGGCGACAAGCGCCCAGAGTGCGACCCCGCTCGAGTCGACGAACCCACCGAGGCTCCATTGCAGGAGGAACGGGAGGGCAAGGATGAGCGCGAGCTGACAGCGCCGGTAGAACGCGTAGTTCTTCGTCCTCGCGAAGAGCGCGAACCCGACGACGGATGCGACCTGGTAGGCGAATGGGATGGCGGCCGAGCGCCACAGCCCCAGGGCGGCGTACGTCCCGACCCAGATGAAGGAGAGGAGCGTGATCAAGAGGGACGAGAGGACGAGGGCGGACTTCCGCAACCGCTCGTCGGGCGAATCCGAGGGGAGCGAGCCGACCTCGGTAGCACGCTCGACCAGCACGTGCACGCGCTCGACGACGCTCATGGCGATTACCGTAGCCGGTCGTGAGCGGCGAGGACCTCCGCGAGGGCGAGCGGCTCGGCCCGGCGCCTCCCGTCCCCGAGCCGGGGCGGATCCGCGGGCTCGTCGGGCTCGCGACGATCGACGTCGGCCCGCTGAGACGCCACCGCGACTTTCGGCTGCTCTTCGTCGGCCAGGGCGTGTCTTTCTTCGGCTCGATGATCACGTACGTCGCGGTGCCCTACCAGGCGTACCAGCTCTCGGGCTCCTCCCTGGTCGTGGGCCTCCTGAGCCTCGCCGCGCTCGGGCCGCTGCTCGTCATGGCCTTCGTCGGCGGGGCGCTGGCCGATGCGTTCGACCGCCGCCGGCTCGTCCAGGTCGCGGAGCTCTCGCTCGCGCTCTGTGCCGGGGTGCTCGCGTTCAACGCCACGCTGGACGCTCCGAGGCTCTGGGTGCTCTTCGTCGTCGTCGCGCTGACGGCGGGCCTGGACGGGATCCAGCGGCCTCCGCTCGACGCGCTCACCCCCCGGCTGGTCGAGCGGGACGAGCTGGTGGCGGCGAGCGCCCTCGACTCTCTCCGCGGGAGCGTCGGGATGGTCGCCGGGCCCGCGACCGGCGGGATCCTGATCGCGACCGTCGGGCTCCCGCTGACCTACGCGATCGACGTGGCCACGTTCGCCGTCTCCCTCCTCGCGCTCTCCCTCATGCGCGCGGTGCCCCCGCCTCCGGGCGCCGAGCGCCCGAGCCTGCGCGGGGTCGTCGACGGTGTGCGCTTCGCCGCGAGCCGGCCCGAGCTCGTAGGCACGTACACCGTCGACATCCTCGCCATGTTCTTCGGCATGCCGCTGGCCCTCTTCCCGGCGTTCGCCGCAGAGTTCGGCGGCGCCGGCGTCCTCGGGCTTCTCTACGCCGCGCCGTCCGTCGGGGCCTTCGTCGCCACGGTGACGAGCGGCTGGACCGGCCGGGTGAACCGGCACGGCATGGCCGTCGTCTGGGCCGCGGCGGGGTGGGGAACGGCGATCGCGGCCCTCGGCTTCGCGCCCAACCTCGCCCTTGCGCTCGTCTTCCTCGCGCTCGCGGGAGCCGCCGACATGGTCAGCGGCATCTTCCGCTCGGCGATCTGGAACACGACCGTCCCCGACCACCTCCGCGGCCGCCTCGCCGGAATCGAGCAGGTGAGCTACTCGTCGGGCCCGCTTCTCGGAAACCTCGAGGCGGGCGTGGTCGCGGCGCTGACGACCGTGCGGGTCTCCATCGTCTCCGGGGGCATCCTCTGCATCGCGGGCGTGGCGGTGGCGGCGCTCGCGCTCCCCGGCTTCAGGCGCTACGACGCCCGGAATAGCCTCGGCGAGCCCGTAGTTGCTAGACAGTAGGGAAGACACGACAGGGAGGACGGCGATGAAGCTCGAGGGCATCCACCACGTCACCGCGATCACCGCGGACGCGCCCGGGAACGTGGACTTCTACACACGCGTGCTCGGCCTGCGTCTCGTCAAGAAGACGGTCAACCAGGACGATCCGACCGTCTACCACCTTTTCTACGCGGACGAGCTGGGGAGCCCGGGCGCCGATCTCACCTTCTTCGAGTACCCGGGGCTTCCCCGCGGTCGCGCCGGCACCGGGATGGTGCACACGGTGGCGTTCCGCGTGGTCTCGGACGATGCGCTCGCCTTCTGGGGAGACCGGCTCGCGGCGGAGGGGATCGAGGCGGAGCGCGAGGGGCGCAGGCTCCGGTTCTCCGATCCGGAGGGGATGGGCCTCGAGATCACCGTGGTGGAGACCGACGACGCGCCGCTCGTCGCGCAGCATCCCGAGATTCCGCCCGAGCTGGCGCTCCAGGGCTTCGACGGCGTGCGCGCGTACTCGGCCGATCCCGG
>DATBJE010000285.1:0-2573 GCA_036556565.1 Gaiellaceae bacterium | reverse complement strand
CGTGCTCCTCGGCGATGTTCCGGATCAGCTCCTGGATGAGCACGGTCTTCCCGACGCCGGCGCCGCCGAAGAGGCCGACCTTGCCGCCCTTGACGTACGGGGCGAGCAGGTCGATGACCTTGATGCCGGTCTCGAAGATCTGGACGGTCGGCTCGAGCTCCTCGAACGCGGGCGCGTCGCGGTGGATCGGCCAGCGCTCGGCGGACACCGCCTCGCCCTCGTCGATCGGCTCGCCGAGGACGTTGAAGATCCGCCCGAGGGTGGCCTCCCCGACCGGGACGGAGATCGCCGCGCCCGTGTCCTCGACGTCGGCTCCGCGCGGGATGCCGTCCGTCGAGTCCATCGCCACCGCGCGCACGCGGTCGTTGCCCAGGTGCTGCTGAACCTCGGCGATCAGGTCGATCGCGGGCCGTCCCTCGGCCTCGGGCACCCGGATCCGCAGCGCGTTGTAGATCGCAGGCAGCTCGCCGGAGAACACGGCGTCGATGACGACGCCTCTGATCTCGACGATCTTGCCGACGTTCAGCGCGTTCGTGTCTTTCGCCATGAGTCTCCCGAAATGATCGCGTGGTCGGAGGTCCAGCCCCCGCACGCCGCAGTCTATCCGAGGCTCAGATGACGCCTTCGGGCGGGTTGGGCGGCGTGCTCGGCTCCGGGATCGGCGACGTGAAGCGCTGGCGCGGCAGGTCGCGGAGCTGCTGGATGTCGAGGAGGCTGACCTGGCGCTGGTGCGTCGTCGGAGCCTGGCTGGACGGCCGTTCGACGAGCGACCCGACCAGGGCGCCGAGCGCGAGCGCGGCGGCGGCGATCAGCGCGAGGGAGCGCCGCCGGAAGCGCGGCCGGGCCTCGCGCCGCGGAACCGCGGCGGGGCGAGACGGCGCCTCGGCGGGAGCCGCGCGGAGGGCGGTCGTCGCCATGCGGATGCGCTGCTCGAACCCGCGGCACTCGGGGCAGACGCCGAGGTGCCGCTCGAGGATCTCCTCCTCGAGCGCGGAGAGCTCGTCGTCGAGCCTGAGGGACGCCCATTCGCGTGCGCGGTCGCACACGCCGCCCCCCGGAAGCGGGTCGAAGCCAGCCATATCCGTTCTGACGATAGCGGCAGCCGGAGGTTAGGGCCGCCCCTACCGCACGGGCGCTCAGATCCCGGTGATCCGCTCGAGCTTGAGACGGGCGCGCTCGGCCTTCCGCTCGCGCTGTCGCCGCGGGTCCGGGACCGGCACGGCGGCGAAGAGCGCCCTCGTGTACTCGTCCTTCGGCTGCGAGTAGACCTCCTCCGCCGGCCCCACCTCGACGAGCTTGCCCTGGTTCATGACGGCGATCTCGTCGGCCATCGTCCGCACGACCGCGAGGTCGTGGGAGATGAAGAGGTAGGTCAGGCCGAAGTCGCGCTGGAGGTCCTTGAGGAGGTTGAGGATCTGCGCCTGGATGGAGACGTCGAGCGCCGACACGGGCTCGTCGCAGACGATCAGCTTCGGGTTCAGCGCGAGCGCGCGGGCGATGCCGATGCGCTGCCGCTGGCCGCCCGAGAACTCGTGCGGGTAGCGGTTCGTGTAGTTCGGGTTGAAGCCGACGACCTCGAGGAGCCGCCGGACGGTCTCCCGCCGGCTCTTCCGTGTCCCGATGCCGTGCACCTCGAGAGGCTCGGCGACGATGCCGCCGACCGTCATGCGCGGGTCGAGCGACGAGTACGGGTCCTGGAAGACGATCTGCATGTTCTGCCGGATCTTCCGGAGCTCCTCGCGCCCCGTCGTCGTCAGCTCCTTGCCCATGAAGCGGATCGATCCGCCCGTGGGCTTGAGCAGCTGGAGGATGCAGTACCCGGTCGTCGACTTCCCCGAGCCCGACTCGCCGACGAGGCCGAGCGTCTTGCCCTCCGGGATCACGAACGTGACGCCGTCGACCGCCTTCACGTGGCCGACGGTGCGCTCGACGACGATCCCCTTCTTGACCGGAAAGTACTTCTGGAGGTCCGTGACCGCGAGGAGGACGCCGTCGTGAGCCGTCTCGGTCACGTCGTCACCGCCTCGGCCGCGCGCTTCCGCTCGCTCGCCGGGTGCGACGTGCGTACCCAGTGGCCGGGACGGATCTCGCGGAGCTCCTGGGGCGTGGTCGCGCAGGAGTCCGTCTCGCTGTAGGCGCACCGCGCCGCGAACCGGCAGCCCTCGGTCGGATCGATGAGGTCCGGCGGGCGTCCGGGGATCGCCGTCAGGCGGCCGTCCCGGATGCCCTCGCCCTCGAGCTGCGGCAGGGCGCCGAGGAGCGCCTCCGTATACGGGTGCTCCGGGTGGTCGAACAGGTCGAAGACGGAGGCCTGCTCGACGATCTGCCCCGCGTACATGACCGCGACGTCGTCGGATGCCTCCGCGACGACGCCCATGTCGTGGGTGATGATGATCATCGCCATCTCGTGCTCCTGGCGGAGCCGCTCCAGGAGGTCGAGGATCTGCGCCTGGATCGTCACGTCGAGCGCCGTCGTCGGCTCGTCGGCGATCAGGAGCTTGGGGTTGCACGAGAGGGCGATGGCGATCATGACGCGCTGGCGCATGCCGCCCGAGAACTGATGCGGGTAGTCG
>DATBJE010000284.1:0-8436 GCA_036556565.1 Gaiellaceae bacterium | reverse complement strand
GACAGAGTGTCTGGATCGACTTCCTCTCGCGCGACATGCTCCGCTCGGGCGAGCTTGCCCGGCTGATCGAGGACGACGCCGTCGTCGGCGTCACCTCGAACCCGACCATCTTCCAGAAGGCGCTGTCGGCCGGCGACGCCTACGACGAGCAGCTCCGCGAGGCCGTCGAGGAGGAGCGCGACCCGAAGGAGCTCTTCATCCGGCTCGCGGCCCGGGACGTCGGCGAGGCGTGCGACGTGCTGCGACCCGTCTGGGACCAGGGCGGCGGCCGGGACGGATACGTGTCGATCGAGGTCGATCCGACGCTCGCCTACGACACCGAGGCGACCACCGCGCAGGCGTCCCGCCTCCACGCGCTCATCGACCGCCCGAACCTCTTCGTCAAGATCCCCGCGACGAAGCCGGGGCTCCCGGCCATCGAGGACATGATCGCGAAGGGCAAGTCGATCAACGTCACGCTGATCTTCTCCCTCGAGCGCTACGTCGAGGTCGCCGAGGCCTACATCCGCGGGCTCGAGCGACTGGTGGCGGGAGGCGGTCATCCGGCCGAGGTCGCGTCGGTGGCGAGCTTCTTCGTCTCGCGGGTCGACACGGAGGCCGACCGGCGACTCGACGAGATCGGCGGCCACGACGAGCTCAGGGGCAGGCTCGCCGTCGCGAACGCGAAGCTCGCCTACCAGCGCTCCAAGGAGCTCTTCGCCGGCGAGCGCTGGGCGTTCCTCGCGGGCAAGGGCGCGACCCCCCAGCGTTGCCTCTGGGCCTCGACCTCGACGAAGAACCCCGACTATCCCGACACCCTCTACGTCGACGGGCTCATCGGCTCGGAGACGGTCAACACCATGCCGGAGGAGACGATCGGCGCGTTCCAGGACCACGGGACCGTGGCGCCGACGCTCGAGGAGGGGATCGACGAGGCGGAGGCGGTCTTCGAGCAGATCGCGGCCGCGGGCGTCGACTACGACGACGTCACCGAGACCCTCGAGCGCGAGGGCGTCGAGAAGTTCGCCGACTCGTTCGCCGAGCTGCTCGACGACATCCGCGCGAAGTCCGGCGAGGTCGTGGCCGCCTAGGGCGCCGGCGCGTGGCGGGAGTCGAGACCGCCGAGCTCGTCGAGCGCCTCTGGGCGCGTGACGCCTCCCTCTGGACGGGCGGCGCCGAGGGCCGCTGGCTCGGCTGGCTGGACGAGCCCTCGCGCATGCTCCAGCGCGTCCCCGAGCTCCGGTCGTTCGCCGAGGGAGCCTCCGAGCTCACGAGCGCCGTCCTCCTCGGGATGGGCGGCTCGAGCCTCGCGCCCGAGGTGCTGCGGCGCTGGTCGGGGACGTCGGCGTTCCACGTCCTCGACACGACGCATCCGGCCGCCGTCCGGCGGTTGACGGAGTCGCTCGACCTCGACCGGACGCTCTTCGTCGTCGCGTCGAAGTCGGGGACGACGCTCGAGACGCGGTGCCATCTCGACCACTTCTGGCCCCTGACCGGCAAGCGGGGCGCCTCCTTCGTCGCCGTCACCGACCCGGGCTCCGAGCTCGAGACGCTCGCCGGCGAGCGGGGGTTCCGCGCCGTCTTCCACGGCGAGCCCACGATCGGCGGGCGCTACTCGGCCCTCTCGGTCTTCGGCATGGTGCCCGCAGGCCTGATGGGCGCGGACGTCGCGGGGATCCTCGAGAGCGCCACGGGCATGGCCGAGCAGTGCCGGCGCGTCGAGAGCCCCGGCGTGGAGCTCGGGCTCCGGCTCGGCTCGAGGTGGCTCGAGGGCCGCGACAAGATCGTCTTCGAGAACCCGCACGGGTTCGGCCTCTGGCTGGAGCAGCTCCTCGCCGAGTCGACCGGGAAGCAGGGGAAGGGTCTCGTTCCCGCGCCGGGAGAGTCCCCGGAGGGGGCCGACCGCGAGCAGGTCGAGCTGCGGCTCGACGACGAGGGACTGGGCGCGGAGTTCTACCGCTGGGAGTTCGCCACGGCCGTGGCCGGGACGGTGCTCGAGATCAACCCCTTCGACCAGCCGAACGTCCAGGAGGCGAAGGACAGCACCCTCGACGTCCTTTCCGGACCTGACCGGGGTCTGACCCCGGACATGGCCGAAAGGGGCGCGGAGGCCGTCGAGAAGCTCCTCGACGGCACGCGCGAGGGCGACTACGTCGCCGTCCAGGCGTTCATCGACCCCGAGCGGGAGGAAGCGCTCGCGCCGCTCGTCGAGCGCGCGCGGGCCACGGGCCGCGTCGTCACCGTCGGCCTCGGTCCCCGCTACCTCCACTCGACGGGGCAGCTGCACAAGGGCGGGCCGCCGACGGGGCACTACGTCCAGGTCGTGGACGACCCCGGCGAGGAGCTCCCGATCCCGGGCCGGCCGTTCGGCTTCCGGCGTCTCATCCAGGCGCAGGCGGACGGCGACCTCGCGTCTCTCCGCGAGCGCGGCCGCCCTATCGTTCGCGTCACACTGGACGACGTGGAGGCGCTGTGAAGCTCGGAATGGTGGGTCTCGGCCGCATGGGGGGCAACATGACGGAGCGCCTGCGCCGCGGCGGCCACGAGGTCGAGACGTACGCGCGGACGGCGCCGGACCGCACGGCCGACTCGCTCGTCGAGCTCGCCACGCGCCTGGAGCAGCCCCGCGTGGTCTGGCTGATGATCCCCGCCGGCGATCCGACCGAGAAGGCCTTCCAGAACCTCCTGCCGCTCCTCGAGGACGGCGACGTCCTCGTCGACGGCGGCAACTCGAACTTCCGCGACTCGATGCGCCGCGGGGTCGAGGCCAAGGAGAAAGGCGTCTGCCTCCTCGACGCCGGCGTCTCGGGCGGCATCTGGGGCCTCGCCGAGGGGTACTGCATCATGGTCGGAGGCGAGGAGGGCGCCTATGCGACCGTCGAGCCGGCGCTCGCCACGCTCGCCCCCGAGGGCGGCCACGCCCACGTCGGGCCGTCCGGCGCGGGGCACTTCGTGAAGATGGTGCACAACGGCATCGAGTACGGCCTCATGCAGGCCTACGCCGAGGGCTTCGAGCTCATGAAGGAGATCCCCGACTTCGAGCTCGACCTCCGCGAGGTCGCCGCGCTCTGGCAGCAGGGCTCGGTCGTGCGCGGATGGCTGCTCGAGCTCCTCGAGCGCGCGTTCGCGGCCGACCCCGGCCTCGATGCCATCCGCGGCTACGTCGAGGACTCGGGGGAGGGGCGCTGGACCGTGCACGAGGCCATCGACGCCGCCGTGCCGTTGCCGACCATCTCGCTCGCCCTCTTCGCCCGCTTCGCCTCCCGGCAGGACGAGTCGTTCGCGGCGAAGGTCGAGGCCGCCCTCCGCAACCAGTTCGGCGGACACGCCGTCCAGGCGGCCGAGCCGAAGGCCGCGCCGTGACCGAGGTCGTCGCCGCGCCGAACCCGCTGCTCGAGGGCCTGACCATGCGCCGGCCGCCCGAGCCCTGCGCGATCGCCATCTTCGGCGCATCGGGGGACCTCACGCAGCGAAAGATCATGCCCGCGCTCTACGCGCTCGCGATGCGCGGGCTCCTGCCGGCCCGCTTCGGGATCGTCGGCGTCTCGCGCACGGAGATGAGCACCGAGGACTTCGTCGAGCGCATGCGCCAAGCGGTCATGGTCAACTGCCGTGACGAGTTCCGGCACGACGTCTGGGAGCGTCTGGCCGAAGGCCTCCACTACGTCAGCGCCGACTTCGGCGTCGAAGGGGGCGAAGCGGCGCTCGTCGATGCCCTGAACGAGATCGACGAGACGAGGGGGACGGCGGGGAACCGCGTCTACTACCTCGCGGTGCCGCCGGCGGCGTTCGACGACATCGTCACGGCCCTCGGGCGCAGGCGAACCGCATCGGGGTGGACGCGCGTGATCGTCGAGAAGCCGTTCGGCCACGACCTCGCCAGCGCGGAGGCGCTGAACGAGCTGGTCACGACCTACTTCCACGAGGACGAGATCTTCCGGATCGACCACTACCTGGGCAAGGAAACGGTCCAGAACATGCTCGTCCTCCGCTTCGCGAACGGCATCTTCGAGCCGATCTGGAACCGGCAGTTCATCGACCACGTCCAGATCACGGTGGCCGAGTCGCTCGGCGTCGAGGGCAGGGCCGATTTCTACGAGCACGCCGGCGCCATCCGCGACGTCGTCCAGAACCACATGCTCCAGCTCGTCGCGCTCACGGCCATGGAGCCGCCGATCGACTTCGCCGCCGAGTCGGTGCGCAACGAGAAGGTCAAGGTGCTGAAGGCGATCCACACGCCCGGGCCGAAGCACGTCGTGCGCGGCCAGTACGGCTCCGGCTACATCGAGGGCGAGGAGGTCCCCGGCTACCGCCAGGAGCACGGCGTCGCCGCCGACTCCAACACGGAGACCTACGTGGCGGCGAAGCTCTTCGTCGACAACTGGCGCTGGGCCGACACCCCGTTCTACCTCCGCACGGGCAAGCGCCTGCCGCGGCGGGAGACGACGATCGCGATCCAGTTCAAGCGGGCGCCGCACCCGCTGTTCGAGGTCGACCGGGAGTCGCTCCGCCCCAACGTCCTCCTCATCCACATCCAGCCCGACGAGGGCGTCTCGCTCGCGATCGGGGCGAAGGTGCCCGGGCAGGGGACGTCCATCCGCACCGTCCACATGGACTTCCTCTACGGCGGGGCGTTCCGGATCGGCATCCCGGAGGCGTACGAGCGGCTCATCCTCGACTGCCTGCTCGGCGACGCGACGCTCTTCACGCGCGCCGACGAGGTCGAGGAGCAGTGGGCGATCGTGGATGCCATGGTCGCGCCGTGGAAGCGCGACCGGCCGCGCTTCCCGAACTACGCCGCCGGGAGCTGGGGACCGCCGGCCGCCGACGACCTCCTCCATCGCGACGGCCGTTCCTGGCGGAGACATTGACGACGGTCCGCGAGCTGGAGCGCGACCTGGCCCGGCTCCGCGAGGCCTTGAGCGATCCAGGCGCGCCGCCGCGTCTGCGGACGAGCGTGATGACCCACATCGCCTGGGTGCCCGAGCGCTGGGTCGAGGCGGCGACGGGGACGCTGGCGGGCCTCGCCGAGCGGCATCCGTCGCGTGCGATCCTGCTCCTCCCGCAGCCGGAGGACACGACGGACTCCGTCGAGGGCGAGGCCGACCTCCGCTGCTTCGTCCGCCAGGGCGAGCGGAAGGAGGTCTGCGCCGAGGTCATCACGCTCCGGCTGCGCGGGGCGCGCGCCTCCGTCCCCGCGAGCGTGGTCATGCCGCTTCTCGTCTCCGACCTCCCGGTGTTCCTGCGCTGGCGCGGCCCGCTCCCCTTCGGGTCGACGGAGCTCGAGCAGCTCGTCGGCCTCGCCGACCGGCTCGTCGTCGACGCGGTGGAGTGGGACGAGCCCGCGCGCGACTGCCGCGAGCTCTCGAAGCTGTTCGGCACGATCGCCGTCTCGGACATCGCCTGGGCCCGCACGCTGCCGTGGCGGGCGGCCGTCGCCGGCATGTGGCCGGACGTCGCCGGCGCGGCGCAGGTCGCGGTCGCGGGCCCGCTGGCCGACGCGCTCCTGTTCGCGGCCTGGCTCGAGACGCGCCTCGGCCACGCGGTCGACCTGGACCACGAGCCGGCCGACGAGATCGAGCGCGTCGAGGTCGACGGCCAGGAGGCGCGACCGGTCGCCGCCGAGCTGATGACGCCGAGCGACTTCCTCTCTGACCAGCTCGAGATGTTCGGGCGCGACCCGATCTACGAGGAAGCCGCCCGCCGCGTGGCCTCCTGGACAACCACCAAGTAACAGACTGTTACTTGTCGGTCAGGGCGCGCTCGAGCGACTGCCCGACGGCGAGCACGAGCGCGTCGTCGCCGGGGCGGGCGGCGATCGTGAGGGAGGCAGGCAGCCCGCCCTCGGCGGGCCCGCACGGAAGGGCGAGCGCCGGCCAGCCGAGGCCGTTGAAGGGGCGCGTGAGCATGATCATCCGCTCGCGGAGGACGAGGTCGCCCGGGCCGACCGGAGGCGCGGCCATCGGCATCGTCGGCGTGAGGAGCACGTCGAAGCCGTCGAGCGCCGCGGTCGTCCGCTCGCGGTACGCCTCGCGCTCGGCGCGCGAGGCGTCGGTCTGCTCGGCGGTGACGGCGAACGCCGCCTCGAGCTTCCGGCGGACGTTCTCTCCGTAGAGATCCGCCTGCGCGGCGAAGAGGTCGCGGTGCACGTCGGCGGCTTCGGCCTGGAAGGCGGGGTTGAGGTCGCCGGGGAGCGGAAGGTCGGTCCGCTCCGCGCCGGGCAGGAGCGCTGCCGCCTCCTCGACGCGCGCGCGGACGAGCGGGTCGGCGTGCTCCGCCCACGCGAGTGCCGCCCGCACCTCGCCGAGGTCGGCCGGGCCCGCGGGGACGGTCGCCGGCGCGAGCGCGCCCATCATGGCGATGCACCCCGCCGCCGACCGCGCCATCGGGCCGACCGTGTCGAAGCTCGGCGCGAGCGGGAAGACGCCGTCGGCCGGCACGAGCCCCCACGTGGGCTTGAAGCCGACGATGCCGCAGCACGCGGCCGGCAGGCGGATGGAGCCGGCGCTGTCGGTACCGAGCGCCGCCTCGCAGAGCCCGGCGGCCAGCGCGGCGGCGCTGCCGCCGCTCGATCCACCGGGGATGCGGTTCGGGTCGAGCGGGTTGACCACGGCGCCGAAGTGCGGGTTGTCCGACGTGATCCCGTAGGCGAACTCGTGGAGGTTCGTCTTGCCGACGACGCCGTAGCCGGCCTCCTCGAGCGCCGTCACACAGCTCGCCGACCGCTCGGGAACGTGATCGCGGAAGATCGCCGACCCGTAGGTCGTGACGAGCCCGGCCGTGTCGATGAGGTCCTTGACCCCGAGCGCGATCCCCTGCGGCGGCTCCTGCGGGCGGGCGAGGAACGCCCGGTAGGGATCAGGAGGTGGCGTTGTAGATCACGGCCACGACGACCGAGCCGGCGGCCAGGAGAAGCGCGATTCCGAAGAGAATCAGCCCGAGCCGCATGTTCTTGCGTGCGAGCTCCGGGTCCATCAGCGCACCACTAGCCGAGGACGACGGGGTCGATGGCCATCGCGACGAAGAGTAGGGCGAGGTAGGCGAGCGAATAGCTGAAGAGGCGGCGGGCACGCGCCGGGGTCGTCCGGCGCTGGAGCGCGAGCGCGAGCGCGAGGAACGCGAGGCCGAGGACGACCGCCGAAGCGAGGTAGACGATGCCGAGCGTCCTCCCGAGCACGGGCAGCAGCGTGACGGCCACGAGGACGATCGAGTAGCGGACGATGGAGCGCGCGGTCTCCCGCTCGCCGCGAACGACGGGCAGCATCGGGATCCCGGCCTCCGCGTAGTCGCGCTTGATGAGGAGCGCGAGCGCCCAGAAGTGCGGCGGCGTCCAGAAGAAGACGATGAGGAAGAGCGCCAGCGCGGTGAGGGTCAGGTCGCCGGTCGCCGCCGCGTAGCCCACGAGCGGAGGCACGGCCCCCGCGGCGCCGCCGATGACGATGTTCTGCGGCGTCGAGCGCTTGAGCCAGCGCGTGTAGACGAGCACGTAGAAGAGGTTCCCGGCGAGGGCCAGGAGCGCTGCGAGGACGTTGACGAAGCTCGTCAGGACGACGTAGGAGAGGGCCGAGAGGGCGAGCCCGAACTCGAGCGCACGCTCCGGCGGCACGCGCCCGGCCGCGACGGGCCGCCGGGCCGTCCGCGCCATGTGCGTGTCGATGTCGCGGTCGAGGACGTGGTTGAGCGCGCTGGCGCCGCCGCAGGCGAGGGCGAGCCCGCCGAGCGTCGCCGCCGCGAGGCCGGCCGAGGGGAGGCCGCCCGCGCCGACGATCATGCCCCCCGCTCCCGTGATGAGCAGGAGCACCATGATCCGCGGCTTCGTGAGGGTGAGGTAGTCGCGCCACGACCCCGCCGGCACCGGCGTTCCGCCCCTGAAGGCGACGGCGGCGGCCACGGCCGCGGCGGCGAGCGCGGCGGCGCCGAGCGCGATGTGGACGCCGACGGGCGCGCCGGCGAGCGCCGCCAGGCCGGCCAGGGCGAAGAGGAGGAAGGCGGCGGCCGAGGCGGCGAGGAGGTCGAGCCTGTCGGGGTGCGCCAGCCGCGCCCCCAGCACCGTCGCCGCGAGGAGCGCGAGGGTGACGTTCGCCGTCACGTCGTGCGCCAGCCCCCACTCGCCGGTGGCCACGACCGCAGCGACCCCCGCGGTGGCCGCGATGGCCGTCAGCCGAAGCCAGGGGCCGGGCCGGGCGCTCACGCGCGCTGCCCCTTCAGGCGGACCTTCAGGTCGCGGAGCGGGCGCGGGCTCGACACGTACGGGACCTGGTCGAAGTTGTACGCCGGGGGCGGGGACGTCGCGTACCACTCGAGCGTGTCCGCTCCCCACGGGTCGTTGCCCACGCGCGTCCCCTTCCGCCAGCTCGTCACCGCGTTCCACACGAAGACGAGAATCGCGACGCCCATGATGAAGGCGCCGATGCTCGAGATGAGGTTGTACCACTCGAAGAGCCCGTGGCGGTCGTA
>DATBJE010000283.1:0-15143 GCA_036556565.1 Gaiellaceae bacterium | reverse complement strand
AGCGCGTACATGCGCCCGAAGCTGCCGTAGACGGCGAGGATCCCCGAGCACCCGGTCAGGACCGCGGCGCTCGCGCCCGCGACGGGTCCCGCGAGCCGGCGGCCGAGGTCGTAGGCAATGGGGACGGTCGCCGCCGCGAAGACCACCGAGACCCAGCGGAGCGTCCACGGGGCGCCGTCCACCGCGAACGCGGCGTGGGCCAGAAGGAAGTGGAGCGGCGCGCCGCCGCGGTCCCAGAGAACGGTGACGACGATCTCGGGCAGCGGGCGTGCGGCGATGAGGCCGCTGACGGCCTCGTCCTCGAAGAGCGGCTTCCCGTGCACGTCGGGGACGACGCGGGCGAGCAGGATCCCGATTCCGGCCGCGATGCCGCCGATGGCGAAGAGCCGCGCGCTCACCGAGCTAGCCGGCGACGGGGGCGAAGGGTCCCGCGCGGTAGACCTGGCCCGGGAGGTCGCGCCCGAGCACGCCTGCGAGCCACTCGGAGACGGCGATGAGCGCGTCGAGATCGATCCCCGTCTCGACGCCCTCCCCGTGGAGGAGGTAGACGAGGTCCTCGGTGGCCACGTTCCCGGTGGCGCGGGGCGCGAACGGGCAGCCGCCCAGCCCGCCGGCGGACGCCTCGAAGACGGTCGCGCCCGCCTCCAGCGCCGCGTATGCCCCCGCGAAGCCCGTGTTCCGCGTGTTGTGGAGATGGACGCCTACTCGCCGAGCCCGCTTGGCGGCCTCGCCGACGAGCTCCTTCACCTGCCGCGGCACCGCGACGCCGATCGTGTCCGCGAGGACGACCTCCTCGATCCCGAGGCCTGCCACCCGCCCCACGATGTCGACCACCCGTCCGGGGTCGACCGCGCCCTCGAAGGGGCAGCCGAACGCGACCGAGATCGACACGCTCACCGGCGTCTCGGTGCGGATCCGGCCGAGCGTGGCCAGCGCCTCCTCCGGCGTGGCGTTCTGGTTCTCGCGCCCGAACGAGTCGGTCGCCGCCAGGTTGAAGTGGAGACTGTCGAGGCCCGTTGCCGCGAACCGCTCGAAGCCGCGCTCGTTGAGGACGAGGCCCGAGTACACGACGCCGGGGCGCCGCTCGATCGCTGCGACGACCTCCTCGGCGCCGGCCATCTGCGGGACGCGCTGCGCATGGACGAAGCTGACCGCCTCGATCGCGGGCAGGCCGGCGGCCGCCAGCCGGTTGACGAGGTCGGCGCGCACGGCGGGCTCGAGCACCGCCTGCTCGTTCTGGAGCCCGTCGCGTGGCCCGACGTCACAGACGGTGACCCTCACGCCCGCCTAGGATACGCGCGCCCCTCGCGGGCGTCCCCGTTGTGAGCATCTCGGTCTTCTCCGCGCAGCACGTCGACGCGGCCCTCGACCCGGCGGACGCGGTCGACGCCGTCCGCGCGGCGTTCGCCGCCCACGCCCGGGGCGAATGGCTCATGCCCTCGAAGGTGTACGTCCCCGCTCCGCCCGATGGCGACTTCCGCGCCATGCCCGCGCGGGGTGCCGGCTACGCGACGCTCAAGTGGGTCACCTCCTTCCCGGAGAACCCCCGGCGCGGCCTTCCGACCGTGGGCGGGGTCGTCCTCCTCTCGGACGCGCGGGACGGGCGCCTCCTGGCGGAGCTGGACGCCGGCGCGGTCACCGCGCTCCGGACCGGTGCGGCGGCCGTTCTCGCGGCCGAGGTGCTCGCAGGCGAGGGCAACGCGCCGGCCGCGGTCATCGGGTCGGGCGTCAACGGCCGCGCGGTCGCGCGGACGTTCGTCGCGCGCGGCCGGCGGGTCCTGCTCTGGGACGCCGAGCTCGACCGGGCGGAGGCGGTCGCCGCCGAGCTCGGGGACGCGGCAGCCGTCGCTGACTCACGGGACGAGGCGCTCGCGGCCGACGTCGTCGTGACCGTGACCCCGGGGCGGGAGGTCATCTTCCCGCCCGGAAGCCTGCGGGCGGGGCAGCACGTCAGCCTCATGGGCGCCGACGGGCCCGACAAGGCCGAGATCGCCGTCGAGGAGCTCGTGCGGGCGCGCGTCGTCGTGGACGAGTGGGAGCAGGCGAGTCACAACGGCGACGTCTCACGGGCCGTGGAGGCCGGCAGCATCGATCGGGACGACGTCGTCGAGCTCGGTCGCATCCTCGTCGGCGAGCAACCGGGACGCCGTGCGGCCGACGAGATCACGGTGTTCGACTCGACGGGCCTCGCGGTTCAGGATCTCGCCGTCGCGGTCGCGGTGTACAAGCGGTACCGGGAGGACCCGGACGCGGAGATCTTCGCCGGCATGGCAGCCGTCGAGCTCGACTGAAAGGGAGGACGCATGGCAGGACGCCTCGTGCACTTCGAGATCCCGGCCGAGGACATCGACCGGGCGCAGGGCTTCTACGAGCAGCTCTTCGGCTGGTCGTTCCAGGGAGCCGGCACGCCGTTTCCCTACCGAATGACGCAGGCGGGCGGCGAGCCGGGCGGCGCGATCTACCGGAACGAGGGACGGCCGCCGGGCGTGATCGTCTACTTCGACGTCGACGACATCGACGCGCACGTCGCCCGCGTGCGGGAGCTCGGCGGCCGCGCGGACGACAAGATGCCGATCCCGGGGATCGGCTGGATGGCCAAGTGCTTCGACCCGGACGGGAACGAGGTCCGCGCCTTCCAGGCAGACGACTCTGTCCCCCACCCCGAAACCAAGTAACAGTCTGTTACTTGGAGGCCGTCAAGCCCGCCTGGGGGCATGAAGTCCGTCCCTCCACCCAGGCAAGTAACAGTCTGTTACTTGGAGTCCGCGGGGCCGGTCTCGGCCGGGAGGCCGCGTGCGCACCAGTCGCTCCACGAGCCGGCGTAGAGCCGCGCGTCGTCGCGGCCGGCGCGCGCGAGGCGGAGGAGCGTGACGCACGCCGTCACCCCGGAGCCACAGTAGGCGACGATCTCCCCGGCCTCCGCCAGGCCGTCGGGGAGCTCGTCGGGATACGGCGCGTTGACGGCGCCGGGGATGCGCCCGGCGACCGGGTCGATCGGCTCGACCTCGCCGCGGTAGCGCTCGGGCAGGCGGGCGTCGACGACCGTGAGACCGGCGTCGCCGAGCCGGTGGCCGAGCTCCTCGGCCCCGATCGTGTCGCCGGCCCGCGGCCGAGGGGTGAAGGTCGCCGGCTCGACCTCCTCCTCGCCGCCGCGGAGCGGCCCGAGCCAGGAGGCGATGCCGCCGTCGAGAACGGCGACGTCGTCGTGGCCGAAGTGGCGTAGAAGCCACCAGAGCCGCGCGCCGCCGCCGTTCATGCCCTGGTCGTAGGCGACGACGAAGACGCCCGGCCCGATCCCGGCCGCGCCGGCCGCCCGTGCGAAGTCGTCCGCGGAGGGGAGCGGATGGCGCCCGCCGGGGCTCGCCGGCGGCGCCGAGAGCTCGCGCTCGACGTCGAGGAACGAGGCTCCGGGGACGTGGCCCTGGCGGTACAGCTCGCGCCCGCGCTCGGGGCTGCCGAGCTCCCACCGGCAGTCGACGAAGCGGTACCGCACGGGCCTACCCGACGATCCTGAAGACCCGGCCCCCGCCCGTGGCGACGTAGAGGTTCCGATTCGAGCCCTCGCCGAACGAGGTGATGTTCTGCGGCGTGTTCCGCACGAGCTTGCGGCCGCTCCCCTGCTTGAAGCGCCAGATCTCGCCCGTCCCCCAGTCAGCGAAGAAGTACCAGCCGCGGAACCGCGCGGGGAGGTTCTGGCCGCGGTAGACGAAGCCGCCGGTGATGGAGCGCCGGCCCGCCGAGTGGCCGTAGACGTTCACGGGCCGGACGAGCTTGCCGTTGCCCTTCAGGCCGCCGTTGCCGCAGCCGCTCGGCTGCCGCCCTTCGTACACGTCCCAGCCGAAGTTCTCGCGCCGCCCGCCGAGCCGGCTTGCGGCCACCGTGTCGACCTCTTCCCAGGCGCCCTGGCCGACGTCGCCGATCCAGAGACGGCCGGTGGCCCGGTCGAAGGAGAAGCGCCACGGGTTGCGGAGCCCGTAGGCGTCCTTCCGCCAGCCGGCGCCGATGTTGCCCGGGTCGAGGCTGAGGAGCTTCCCGAGCCGGCTCGAAAGCCGCTGGGCGCGTCCGCTCGGATCGCAAGCGCCGCCGCCGTCGCCGAGGCCGAGGTACAGGCGGCCGTTCCCGGCGAAGGCCAGCTGGCCGCCGTTGTGGTTGTCGAACGGCTGGTTGACGCTTAGGAGACGTCGGCCGCTTCCCGGGACGACCCTGTGGTTGGACCTCAACGCATAGCGGTAGACGCGCGAGTCGCCGCGGTTGTTCGTGTAGCTCACGTAGAGGCGGTCGGTCGAATCGAAGGCGATCGAGAGGAGCCCCTGCTCGCCGCAGCAGGACACACGTCCCGTGATGTTGAGGACGACGCGCTCGTTTCCGCCCGGCCCGCGTCTGATGACGCGGCCCTCCTGCTCGACGATGTAGAGGGCGCCGGGATCGCCCTGCGTCGACGTCACCTGCGTGAGCGCGCCGTGGCTCCCGGGGACCGCCTGCAGCCTGAGCGCGGAGGCGGCGGCGGGCCAGGCGAGCACGACTGCGAGCACGACGAGGAAGACCCCTGGGCGACGCATCGGCCTCACACCGTACCGGAAGACGTGGCGGCCTCCTCCTTCTTTTTGTCCCAGTAGCGGCGAAGGCCCGCGTAGGACTGCCAGAAGGGGCCTGCGCGCTGGAAGAGGTCGGCCGTGGCCGGGTCGGAGGCGGCGCGGAGCTCGGCCTCGGCGGCCCCCACGAACTCCTCCTCCGTGCGGTCACGCGCGCGCTTCGCCCAGACGGCGAGGGCGCGACGGCACTCCTCCACGTGGGCCTCGGGGTCCTCCGCGACGCCGAAGTGCGGCAGGCAGAGCCGGGCCGGCCGCCGCTCCTCGATCGCGGCGAACGTCCGCTCCCAGGCCTCGAGGTCGATGTCGGGCGGGGGCGAGACGGGCGCGACGTACCGCGCCGGCGGGATGCGCACGCCGACGGCGTCGCCCACATAGCACGAGCCGTCCGGGGCGAGATACGAGACGTGGTGGGAGGCGTGACCGGGCGTCGGGAACGCCTCGAGGTCGAGGACGCGCTCGCCCACGATCCTCACGTTCGCCTCCGGCACCGGCGCGAGCGCGCCCCAGAGGCGGTCGAAGTCGTCGCCGTAGAGCCGCCGGGCGCTGCGCTCGAGCCGGCCGGGGTCGACCAGGTGCGGGGCCCCGATCGCGCTCACGTGCACGACGAGGTCCGGGTTCTCGCGGACGAGCTCGCCCGCGGCGCCGGCGTGGTCGAGGTGGACGTGCGTGAGGACGAGGTGCCGGAGGTCGCCGACCGACAGGCCCTCGGCCTGGAGCCCCGCGCGCAGGGCAGGGAGACAGCTCGTCGGCCCGCAGTCGACGAGCGCCGGCTCCTCCCCTGCGAGCAGGTAAGCGCCGACCACCCGCTCGTGGTCGAGATGACGAAGATCGAGAAGCGTCACTCGACGCGAGGCTACTGGACGGTGAGCGTCCCTTCCATTCCCGCCTCCCGGTGACCCGGGACGGCGCAGAAGAACTCGTACGTGCCGGGCTCGAGCGTGGCCGTGACGCTCGTGGTCGACTCCGTGATCGTGTCGCTCACCTCGTCCACGCCCATGCCCTGGATCTCGACGTTGTGCGGCGTGGAGGAATCGTTCGTGAGGTCGATCGTGACCTCGCCGGCGGACGCCTCGAGCGACGTCTTGTCGAAGGAGAGCGCGCCGCCCGGATCCGCGGCGAGCGCCAGGGTCGCGCCGCCTCCGCCCCCACCAGCGCCGCCGGTGGCCGTCTCCTCCGTCGTTGCCGCCCCTGCTCCCTCGTCGTCGTCGCCGCCGCAGGCCGCGAGCCCGAGGGAGAGCACGAGGAGCGCTGCGGAGATGAGAAAGAGAACGCGCCGTGTCATACGGCTCCTTCCTGTCTGGTGGGTCCGCCCTTCACTACGAAGCGCGCGAGGAAATAGATGAGAACAGCTGCAACGAGGATCGCGAGCCACGCCGGCGTCAGCGCCGGGACGATCACGCTCGGGATGCGGGCCTCGAGCGCTCCGCGCTTGACGAGCTGCTCGTACCAGAAGTCCTGGACTGCGTTCGTCAGCCCGTACACGAACATCAGCGACAGGAAGAGGCCGAACCCGACGCGGGACCCGCGACCTCGGAGGGACGGGAGGACGCGCGAGAGCACGACGGCCGTGAGCGCGAGCAGCGTCCCGTCCATGCCGTGGTGGTGGCCGTAGTGGACCGCGAGCATGTCGGGTTGGCCGGGCTCGGGGAAGACCTCGCTCGTCATGTACAGGGACCCGAGGCCCGGCACGCTCTCGAGGCTGAACCCGTTCTCGGCGGCGATCCAGGGGAGCGCGGCGAAGAGGAGGACGACCGCGAACCCGATGCGGACGCGATCCCAGCCCCCGAAGGGCGCCGATCCGCCGACGCCGTCGCGGACGAGTGAGACGCAGGTGAGGACCAGCGCGATGGCGACGCCGATCCCCGCCAGGGCGTTCGCGGGCTTTGCGTCGAGATCCGCTTGCTCGACGACGCCCGGCCACGCAACGACCGCGCAGAGGACGGCGCCGGCCACGGCGCACACCGTGGCCCAGCGACGGCGCAGTCGCTGCGCCACGACGACGAGAATGCCGATGGCGACGAGGGCCGTGGGGTAGTTGACGAAGACCAGAGACCGCCCGGCGCCGCCGGCGAGGCCCGTCTCGCTGACGTGGTAGAGGTCGTGCACCGGCAGCCGCGCGTACGCGATGAGGACCTCGGCCGTGACGACGCCAAACATCCCCCAGACGATCAAGACCTCGACGAGGCCCGGACGCGTCGGTTCCTCGGCGCTCAACCCGTGGAGACTAGCGCGAAAGGAGCCTCCTCGACTCTTGTCGAATCCCCCAAAAGAGGGAGGCTCGGGCAGGTCCGGGCCGAGTTGAATTCGTCTGGGTCATCCGGGGTGCGAGAGGAGGTGCTGCGGCCCGCGTGGAACTCCGAATGGTGAACGGCCTGGAAGGCGAGGCCGACCAGGCCACTGAATCGCCGCCGGCGGGCGCCGGCGCTCTCGTCGACTCGTACCGCCGGCTGGCGGACGTGTTCCACGAGGTCCTCTCCGAGCAGACGCACTCGACCGTGCTCGGGCGCATCGCCGACACGCTCTCGGACCTGATCCCGTACGACGCGTTCACGATCTACCAGGCCGACGAGGCGAGGCGCGTGCTCATCCCGATCATGGCCCGCGACCGCTGGGCCGACGAGATCATGAGCGACCGCCCGCTCCTCGGCGAGGGCATCACCGGCTGGGCGATCGACCACGGCGAGGCGCTGCTCGTCAACGACGCGCACCTCGATCCCCGCGTGAAGACCGTGCCGGGGACGCCTGCCGACGAGCCGGAGGCGCTCATCTCGGTGCCCCTCGTCGCGCGCGGCGCGATCAAGGGCGCCCTCAACGTCTACCGGCTCGGCCGCGACGCGAGGTTCACCGAGGAGGAGTTCGAGCTCGCGAAGCGCTTCGGGGACGCGGCGGCGCTCGCCCTGGACAACGCCCAGGTGCGCGCCGTCCTCGAGCTCCAGGCGCAGACAGACTCGCTGACAGGCCTCTACAACCACCGCTACTTCCACGACCGCCTCCGCGCCGAGCTGAACCGCGCGAGCCGCGCCCACGACTCGATCGCCGTGCTCATGCTCGACATCGACGACTTCAAGCGGGTCAACGACGTCCACGGCCACGGCGCCGGCGACCTCGTGCTGCTCGAGCTCGGCAACCTCCTCCAGGCGACGGTGCGGACGTCGGACGTCGTGTGCCGGGTCGGCGGCGACGAGTTCGGGGTCATCATGGCCTCGTGCGGCGCCGCCGACGCGATGGGCCTCGCGAGCCGCATCACGGAGACCCTGACGGAGGCCGAGATCGAGCCGGCGGGCCGGCTGCAGCTCTCGATCGGGATCGCGCAGAGCCCCCAGCACGCGATGAACCCGCGCGAGCTGGTGGCGTGCGCCGAGGTGGCGATGATGACGGCGAAGGCCCGCGGCAAGGGCGAGGCGGTCCTCTTCGGCGACGGCGACGGCGAGCGCCCCGCCGCGACGAGCGTCGACCGCGACATCCGCTCGATCGCGCACCTGAAGATGCTCCAGAGCCTCGGCGGGAAGCTCAACCGCCTCAACGACGTCCGCCAGATCGGCGAGGCGATCGTCGACGAGCTGCGCCTCCTGGTCGACTACCACAGCTGCCGCGTCTACGTCAGGGAGGGCGACGACCTCCTGCCGATCGCCTGGCGCGGCGACGTCGACCCGTACCTGGACGAGAGCGTCGAGGCCCTCCGCTGCAAGGTCGGCGAGGGGATCACCGGCTCGGCGGTCGCGAACGGCGAGTCGATCCTCCTCTCCAACGCGCTCGACTGCGACTACGGCGTCACGATCGCGGGCACCGAGGACCTCGACGAGTCGATGATCGCCGTCCCGCTCCGCTACGGGACGCGGATCATCGGCGCGGTGGTCATCTCGAAGCTCGGCGTCGGCGAGTTCGACGGCGACGACGTCCGGCTCCTCGAGGTCCTCGGCGGGCACGCCTCGGTGGCCCTCGAGAACGCGCGCCTGTACGAGGCGCAGCGCCTCGAGGCCGAGCGCGCGAAGTCCTCCCTCGAGATCTCCCGCTCGCTCCTCGACCTCGGGCGCAAGCTCGCGGCCGCGGAGGGGCTCGAGGAGGTACTCCAGCTCACCGTCGAGCTCTCGGCCCGCCTCCTCGGCATGCCCAAGGCGTCCGTCTGGCTCCAGGATCGCGCCGGCACCGACGTCTGCGCCGAGGCGCTCCACGGCTTCGACGACGCGAAGGCCGTCAGGCTACGGGCGCTTCGCTTCCCCGACGAGGTCGCGCGGAGCTTCCTCGCGGGCCACGAGCCCTTCGTCCTCGGCGGCGAGGCGATCCGCGCGATCGAGGGCGTGGCGGAGATCACCGACGGCGGGAGCGCCGCCGTCGCCCCGCTCGGGCTCGAGAACGAGCGGCTCGGCTGCATCGTCGTCTCGAACGGGCCGACGGACGACCTCTTCGACGAGCGGCAGATGCGCCTGCTCGCGGGCGTCGCGCACCAGGCGAAGCTCGCGATCACGAACGCGTTCAGCTTCGAGAGCCTCGAGGACACGTTCCTCTCGACGGTCGAGGCGCTCGCCAACGCTCTCGAGGCGAACGACGAGTACACGTCGACACATGCGCGCTGGATCACGGACATGGCGCTCCTGGTCGGCCGCGAACTCGGGCTCGACACGAAGGAGCTCAAGCGCCTCGAGCTGGGCGCGCTCTTCCACGACATCGGGAAGATCGGAGTCCCCGAGGCGATCCTCGCCAAGGACGGGCCCCTGACCGAGAAGGAGTGGGAGATCGTGCGCCTCCACCCCGAGCTCGGGGCCCGCATCCTCGCCCCCATCGAGCGGCTGCAGGACGTGTGCGAGATCGTGCGCCGCTGCCACGAGCACTGGGACGGGAGCGGCTATCCGGGCGGGCTCGGCGGCGAGACGATCCCGATCGAGTCGCGCGTGATCCTCGTCTGCGACGCCTTCCACGCGATGACGACCGACCGGCCCTACCGCATGCGGCTGCCCGTGGACGAGGCGCTGGCGCGCCTGCGCGCCGCGGCCGGGAAGCAGTTCGACCCGCAGGTGGTCGAGGTCTTCCTGGCGCTCGACCCGCCCGACGCGGCTTAGAGCTCTGACGGCTCAGGCGGGCTCGGAGAGCTCGACGCGCTCGATGGCCACCCGCTCCTCGGGGTGGTCGTGCGAGTCGCGCGGGAGCTCGGAGATCCGCTCGACCACGTCCATGCCCTCCGTGACGCGGCCGAAGACGGTGTGCTTGCCGTCGAGCCACGGGGCCGCCTCGGCCGTGACGATGAAGAACTGGCTCCCGTTCGTGTTCGGGCCGCGGTTCGCCATCGCGAGCGCGCCGTGGACGACCTGGTGGTCGTTCTGCTCGTCCTCGAACTCGTACCCGGGGCCGCCGGTGCCGTCGCCGCGCGGGCAGCCGCCCTGGATCATGAAGTCCGGGATGACACGGTGGAACGTCAGACCGTCGTAGTAGCCGTCCTTCGAGAGCGTGACGAAGTTCCCGACCGTCTTCGGCGCGTCGTCGTCGAAGAGCTCGACCTCGACGTCGCCGTGTGTAGTGTGGAGCGTCGCGTGAGTCATTGCGGCACCGTATCCGATGGCCGGTAGGTCCCTGCTCGCGAGGGCGCTGCGCTACACGGCGTCGCTCCCCGAGCGCCTGATCCGTGCGCTCGTCGCGGCGACGGCCGGGCTCCTCCACGAGAGCGCCGAGATCGTCCTCCCCCGCTTCGTGCGGCGCTCGCGCGTCTACGAGGCGACGGCGAAGAACGCGCTGCGGATCGCGATCGAGGCGGTCGGGGGCGTGGAGCCGGCCGAGCCGCAGGAGGTCCCGGCCGGTCAGATCGCCAAGCGCAAGGCCGCCGGGAACGTCGTCGAGCTCGGGTCGATCGCGGCCTTCGGCTTCTCCCCGCTCTGGCTGCTCGCGGCCGCGTCGGACGTCCTCCACGGGTCGCGGGTGTACCTGCGGACGTTCGTGGACGAGCTCAAGCGGGCCGGCGTCCTCGACCCGCGGCGCCGGGTCGACACGGTCGACGAGCTCCTCGAGGCGCTCGAGCACGCCTCCGGCCGCACGGCCGGTCTGCTCGACGTGCCGCCGCTCGAGCTCGCGGAGCTGCGGTCCACCCTGGCCGAGTTCCGCAGGGACGCCTCCGGCCTGCCCCGGCCGGACGAGCTGGCAGCTCTCTACCGCGGGCTCCACGCGGAGGCCGCGGTAGAGCGGCGCTCGCTGCTCGAGGTCTCGGTGGGCATGGGCCTCGCCTTCCTCCTGTCCGCGAAGACCGTCGCCGACGAGCACCTCGCCGTCCCGTACCGCGAGGACTGGGCGCCTCTGCGCAGCGAGGGGTTCGCCGCGTACGCGCGACGGGTCTCCGGCCCCTACGCGCGGGCGGTCGCCGGGCACCTCGACCCGCGGAAGCCGTCGTGGACGGAGCGGGGCATCGAGCGGCTGCGGAAGGGCTGACCGGCTTCCCACTACCGGAGTCGGGCGGCTCGGGATAGATTCAGGGGATGGCAGCCTGCCCGAACTGCGGGGGAAGGGTCGCGCAGTCGGCCCGCTTCTGCCCGCGCTGCGGTGCTCCGCAGAAGGAGGGCGTGCGCCCGAGCCTGCAGGTCTTCCCTCCCCCCGCCCCGGCGCAGGGCCAGAGCGGGCGGACGACGCGCGAGCGCTGGGACGTGTGCGAGATCGGCTGGTGGCACGGGTACGTGAAGGCGGACTTCTTCGCCCTCGCGCTCGGTGCCGACCAGAACGACTTCGAGGCGGCCCGCTCGCCCCAGTTCTGGTGGGTCCGCTCGGACCCGCCCGCGTCAGACCACGACGGGGCGCGCGAGGCGCACGAGACGCTCGTGCACAAGCTCCTCGACAACGGCTGGGAGCCGATGGGCCGCGGCGCGGTGTGGTACGCGCAGCGCTTTCGCCGCCCCGCCGGCAGCCTGCGCGTCCTCGGGGCCGACCCCCAGGCCGACACGGGCTCGTCACACGCGTAGCTAAGCGGTAGCATTTCGCCCGAACCCGACTATTGTCAGGGTAGGAGCCCGCTCACTGCGGCTGTTTCGAGGGAGGGCGACGCGGTTGATGAGTGACACCACGACGTGGATCGCCGTCGGCGTACCGACGCTCGCCGCGGTGCTCGTCGGGGCGGTCGTCGTCCTCGCTCTTCGACTCGGCGAGGCGCGCGAGGCCTCGGCCAACGGCTCCGACCACGTCGGTCCCGAGGTTCCTGCCCCTCGGCAGCGCGACGACATCGCCGCCACGATCGACCTCGAGGATGTGCTCCGCCGCGCGCTCGAGGCGGCGACACAGCTCGCGAACGCCGCGGCGGGGCTCATCGTGCTTTCTCACGAGGGCGAGGAGCCGCTCACCGCGACGTTCGGCCTCTCCGCCGAGGAGTCCGCGCGCGAGCTGCTCGGGAGCGCTCCGGACGGGGGCCGGGAGCGCGCGGTTGCCCTCAGCTACCGCTACAGCGAGGACGAGGAGGAGCACGACGAGTTTCGCCTGCGCACCGGCCTGGCCGTTCCGGTCAAGGAGAACGGCACCCGGCTCGGCACCCTCGCCGTCTTCTGGCGACGGTCCGAGCGCGAGGTGAGCGAGGAGGAGCTCGGACGCCTGGAGACCCTCGCGGCGGCGCTCGTCCCGGCCCTCCGGAACGCGTTCCGCTTCGAGGACCTGCGCACCCGGCTCGACCTCGATCCCGCGACGGGGCTGCACGGCCGCCGGCATCTCGAGGAGGCGCTCGGCCGGGAGTACGCCCGCGCGCGCCGCCACGCGCGCCGGCTGAGCCTCGTGATGCTCCAGCTCGAGTCGGGCTCCGTGCCGACGGCTGCCGAGCACCTCTCCGCCGCGGTGCGGAGCGAGGACGTCCTCTGCCATCTCCAGGGCGGCCGGTTCGCGATCCTCGTGCCCGAGGCCGGCCTGAGAGACGCCGAGCGCGTGCTTCGCAGGCTCGAGCTCGCGGTCGGCGCACGCGCCGGGAGCGGCGACGGCGTCAGCGTCGCGGCGGGAGCGGTGGAGCTCGGCTCCGAGGACGATGCGGTCTCCTTCCTGGCCGCCGCAGAGCGGAGCGTCGGCGCAGGAGGCAACGACATGCGGCCGCTGGAGGCGGTCGTCGAGTCCCCGGCCGTGTGAGCGGGTGAGGCCATGGCGACGATCCTCGAGCTAGCGACCTTCGCCGGCGTCTCCGCGGAGAACGTCCTCCGCGTCGTGCACGGCGAGCCGGTCAGCGAGAACATCGAGCAGCGCGTGCGCCGCGCCATCGACGAGCTCGGCCTGCCCGGGTACCCGAAGCCGCCGCTGGAGGTCCTCCCCGCCCTGCCCGAGGACGCCGCCGCGCGCAGCGGCCAGATCGAGCGCCTCGAGGCGGCGACCGCCGATCTCGAGGCAAACCTCCCGCAGGGGGTCGGCACGGTCGTCTACGAGGCGCTCCGCGTCGAGGTCGGGCCGGTCGCCAAGCACGTCGCCGAGCTCACCACGCTCTTCGAGCGGATGCTCCAGCGCCTCGACAAGGTCTCGACCGAGGTGGGCGACGAGCGCCGCGAGCGGTTCGAGGACGTCGCGCTCCTCGCGGAGCTGATCACCTCCGGCTGGCGCTCCGTCGACCGCCGCATCGCACGCCTGGAGCAGATCGTGTCGCGGATCGAGGCCGCGAACCGCCCACGAAGCGGGCCGCAGGCGCGCGTCTACCGCCTCGACGAGGCGGGCGACCGGGCCACGAACGACTAGCGCTAGGACTGAGAACCCGATTCAGAATGAGCTCCTGAGTCGCCGGACCGGCCTGGACGGCGCGATTCGGCGTCTTCGGTCGCGCCCGTATTCTCGAATACGAGCGCTCCCTGCGTCCTTGCCTCGCACTCGCCCAGGACGCCCCTGCGACGAGGCTCATCCTGAACCGGATTCTAGGGCGGCGTCCTGCCCTCGAGCAGGGCCCGCACCTTCGGGTAGACGAACGCCGGGCGCGCCCAGGGCTGCCCCGGGTCGATCACGTCGTGCTCGAGCGCCGGCGTCTTCGGGAGCCAGTAGAGCGTGACGTCGCGGCCGTGGTCGCGCCAGCCGTCGACGAGATCCTCGGCGAGCGGGTTCGAGATCGTCTCGTCGTTCGGGTTGAGCATGACCGAGATCTCGGGCGCGGCAGGCTCGTCCCTCTCGGCATGGTCGCGCACGTACCTGCCCAGCACGAACGTGTCGCCGATGCCGCCCGTCGACCACCCCTGGTACTCGTGCGTGAGCTTCGTGACGCCGCCGACGGAGATGTCCGGGAGGTGCTCGAAGAGGTTCGTGATGCCCCATGTGAAGGCGTACGGGAGCGTCGGCATCCCGATCGCGGGCGCGATGACGACGACGCCGTCGACGTCGGCGCGCTCCTGAGCGATCCACGCCGCCACCGTCCCGCCGAGCGACAGTCCGACGACGTCGGTGCGCTCGCCCAGGCCGCGGCCGATGTCGACCGCCTGGTCGGCGTAGCGGGCGAGCTTCCGCGCGTCGAGGTCCTTCAGGTGCGAGACCGAGCCGATCTTCCCGGTCTCGGGGTCGCCGAGGCCATGCTCGGGGAGCCGGAGCACGAGGACGTTCCAGCCGCGCTCGTAGATCTCGCGGGCGAAGAGCGCCCACTGCGCGGGGCAGTTCGTGAGCCCGTGGACGAGGACGACCGCGCGCTCGGTCTTCTCGCCGTGCGTCAGCGCGCGGCTCAGGCACGGCCGGATCACGTCGTCGCGCTCGCCGGCCCGGATGCGCTCCACCTCCGCGACGGCCCGTCGGTAGTCCGTCACGGGCCTGGGCGCAGAGGCCAGGCCCTTCGTCGAGGCGGGCCAGAGCACGAGGGCCGCCAGGATCACAAGGAGAACGAGGACGGCGACTCCCACCCATTTGAGGACGCGCCGCGCCGTCACCGCGCCTGGTTCCTAGAGATCGGGGAGGTCGCCGTCCCGGTAGGGGCGCTCCCGGTCGTCGGAGAACCGTGCGTACGCCTCGGCCGGGGAGCTCGTGTCCTCGGCGACGGCGGCGTCGTGCCCCCGCGCGACCTCTGCGGCCTCGTAGCGCACCTCGTTGTCCTCCGGCCGCGCCCCGACGGCGACGAAGACGCACGGGCCGGTGCCCGCGCCGACGATCACGTGCGCGGTCCAGCGCGGGCAGTGGACGAAGTCCCAGGCCTCGAGCGGGCGCTCCTCGCCCTCGATCAGGAGCAGAGCCTCGCCCGCGAGGACGAGGAAGTCCTCCTGCGCGTTCTCGCCGTGGTACATGCAGCTCGGCTGCCCCGGCTGGACGACCGTGATGTTGATGCCGAGCTGGTCGAAGCGGACGTCACCCTCGAAGTGGACGTACTTCCCGAGCTCCTCGCTCCCGAACCAGCGGCTCTCGCGCGCGTTGACGACGAACCAGCCCTCTCCCTGCGCGACCAGGCCGCGCTCGCCGGCGACGAGGGCTGCCTCGGGAACCTCGTACACTCAGAACTCGAATCGGAATGGCGCAGCCACGGCGACACCTTATCGGCCTGCTGCTCGCCACCGAGGAGGACTGGCCGACCGCGTTCGAGGCGGTCCTCTCCCGGCTCGGGCCGATCCGCCACGGCGGCGAGACGCACGAGCTCGAGACCGCGCGCGTCATGAACGA
>DATBJE010000282.1:0-6469 GCA_036556565.1 Gaiellaceae bacterium | reverse complement strand
CAACTCCGCCCGCAGCCGATCCTCGGACCGATCGCATGACCGCGATCCGCGCACGGGCTTGAGCATCGCCGTCGCCGCGACCGGCCCGTTCGGGGCGGCGATCCTCGAGGGGCTCGCGGCGCGGCGCGAGATCGAGCTGCTCCTGACGAAGCCCGACAAGCCACAGGGGCGCGGACGCAAGAAGCTGGCCCCGCCCGCGAAGGAGGTGGCGACGCGGTACGAGATCGCCGTCGCCCAGCCGGAGCGGCTAACGGAATTCCCCGGCGAGGCGCGCGTCGTCATCGTCGCCGACTACGGCGTCCTCATCCCGGAGAAGCTCCTCGTCGACAGGCTCTGGCTGAACGTCCACCCGTCGCTCCTCCCGCGCTGGCGCGGCCCTGCGCCCGTCGAGCGCGCGCTCATGGCCGGCGACCGCGAGACGGGCGTCACGATCCACCGGACGACGCCCGAGCTGGACGCCGGGCCCGTCGCGGCGCAACGGCGCTTTCCGATCGGCCCCGACGACGACGCGGGCGTGGTGTTCGAGCGGGCGACGCGGGTTGCGCTCGAGCTCCTCGACGAGGTCTTTGCCGAGCCGACGTTCGTCCCCCAGCCCGAGGTCGGCGTCACCCAGGCCGACAAGATCACCGCAGCCGACCGCGAGCTCGACTGGTCGCTCCCGCCCGAGGAGAACCTGAACCGCATCCGGGCGCTGTCGCCCCACATCGGCGCGCGCGGGCTCGTCGAGGGACGCCGCCTGCTCGTCTGGAAGGCCCGGCCGGCCCGGCCGGAGGCCGCCCTCGCGGCCGGCGGCATCGAGCTCCTGGAGGTTCAGCGCGAAGGTGGTCGCCGCATGACCGCGGAGGAGTACGTCCGCGGTCTGCGCAAGTGACGGCGCGCGCGGTCGCGCTCGACGTCGTCCGTCGCGTCTTCGACGAGGACGCCTACGCCGACCGGGCTTTCAGGGCAGCGGCGGAGGCCCTCGACGTCCGTGACCGCGCCTTCGCCATGCAGCTCGCCTACGGGACCGTGCAGCGCGCGCGGACGCTCGACCACGCGATCGAGACCCTCGGCCGCAGGCCGGTGCGCAAGCTCGATCCACCCGTGCGGGCGGCGCTGCGGACGGGCGCGTACCAGCTGGCGTACATGGACGGCGTCCCGGCACACGCCGCCGTCGACGAGACTGTCGAGCTCGTGCGGGCGGCGGGGCTGGAGCGAGCGGTCGCCTTCACAAACGCCGTGATGCGTCGGCTCGCGGAGGGTCTCCCCGAGCTGTTCGCGCGGCTGCACGAGGAGACGCCGGCCGCGGCCGCGCTCATGCACAGCTACCCCGACTGGATCGCCGAGACCTGGTGGCGCGAGCTCGGGCCCGAGGGAGCCCGCGCGCTCATGCGCGCGCAGAACGAGCCGCCCGAGACGGCGGTGCGGACGCCCGACGGCCCGAAGGTCGTGGACACGATCCCGCAGGAGTGGCTGGAGAGCGGCTACGCCTGGCCCCAGAGCAGGGGCTCCCAGCTCGCGGGAGAGGCGGTGGGCGCCCGCGCGGGGGAGCGTGTGCTCGATCTCTGCGCCGCGCCGGGCGGCAAGGCGACGCAGCTCGCGGCCGCCGGCGCCACGGTGCTCGCCGTCGAGCGGCATCCGGGGCGCGCACGCGAGCTCGAGGCGAACGCCGCGCGCCTCCACGCCGAGGGCCTCGCCGTCGTCTGCGCGGATGCGCTCGAGCTCCCCGCCGGCCTCCGCGACTTCGACCGCGCCCTCATCGACGCGCCCTGCTCCGGCCTGGGCGTCCTCAACTCGAGGCCGGACCTCCGTTGGCGCGCCGAGCCGCTTCCCGACCTGCAGCTCGCGCTGCTGCGGGCGGCGGTCGAGCGAGTCCGGCCGGGTGGGACGGTCACCTACTCGGTCTGCACGATAAACGCGGCCGAGAACGAGGCCGTCGTCGACACGCTCGGGCTCCCGGTCGACGATCTCGGGGCGCAGTGGTCGGAGTTCAGGCACCCGCACCGGCCCGAGTTCCTCCTCACGCTGCCGCACGTCCACGGGACGTCCGGCTTCTTCGTCGCCCGGATGCGGGTCTAGATGGCGAGCAGGGGATACGCTCGCCCCGATGACCGACTGGGATCGGCTGTTCGACGAGCTGTACCTGAAGACGTACGCGCCACTGCAGCGCGACGATGACGCCGAGACGCTCGCCCTCGGCGTCATGCGGCTGATCGGGTGCGACGCTCCGGCGGACGTCCTCGACGCCGCGTGCGGCTACGGCCGCCACTCCCGCGCGCTCGCCCGCGCCGGCTACACCGTCGTCGGCCTCGACCGCTCGCCGGTGCTCCTGGCGGAGGCACGGCGGCGGTCGGAGGGTGGGGAGGGGGTGGTCTGGATGGAAGGCGACTATCGGGAGCTGCCCTTTCCGGCCGGGAGCTTCGACGTCGTCGTCAACCTGTTCACCTCGTTCGGCTTCTTCGGCGACGAAGGTGATGCGCGAGTGCTCGCCGAGTTCAGGCGCGTCCTTCGCCCCGGCGGCGTGCTCGTCGTCGAGACGCTGCACCGCGATCGCTTCACGGCGATCCCCCACGAGCAGGACTGGGAGGATCTCCCGGATGGGGCGGTACGCCTCGACCGCCACGTCTTCGACCCGGTGAACGGAGTCGTCGAGGCGGCCCTCACCTACCGGCCGAGGGCCGGCGAGGCGGCCACTGTCGAGTATCGGCTCCGGGTCTACGCGGCGACCGAGCTCGCGCGCATGGCGGCCGAGGCCGGCTTCGCGGAGACGGCTTTCTACGGCGGCCCGGACGGCGGTCCGCTCACCCGGGAGAGCCGTCTCGTTCTCGTTGCCAGGACGGCCTAAGATCGACTCATGGCCTGGCGTGACTGGATCCGGACGGTCGAGATCGAGCCGTCGCTCTACGCGGCGGACTTCACGCGCCTCGGCGAGCAGGTCCGCCACCTGCTGAACGCCGGCGCCCGCGTCTTCCACTTCGACGTCGGCGACGGGCACTTCGTCGAGCCGATCACGATCGGGCCCGTCGTGCTCGAGGCGATCTCGCCGATCATCCACAAGGAGGGCGGCGTGCTCGACGTCCATCTGATGGTCGACAACCCCGAGCACCACTTCCCGCTGGTCAAGGCCGCGGGCGGCGACAGCGTCACGTTCCACGTCGAGGTGGCCGAGGAGCCCTGGAAGACGATCGAGGCCGCGCGCGAGCACGATCTCGGCGTGGGCGTCGCCTTCAACCCGGAGACGTCCGTCGACGAGGCGGTGGCGGCCTCGCTGGGCGCCGACCTCGTCCTCTGCATGAGCATCCACCCGGGGTACTCGGGCCAGGAGTTCATGCCGGACGCGGTCGAGCGCATCCGCGAGCTGCGGGCCCAGCTCCACGAGCGCATCGTCGTCCAGGTCGACGGCGGGATCACCCGCAAGAACGTCGCTGCGGTGCACGAGGCCGGGGCGGAAGCGATCGTCGCCGGGTCGGCCATCTTCTCGCGGGAGGACCTGAACCGGGCCTACCTCAGGCTCGTGCGCGCGCTCGCCCCGGAGGACTGAGACGGAGCTCGCGCATCTGGAGCGGGCGCTCGAGCTCGCCGAGCGGGGGAGGGGGACGACGGCGCCGAACCCCCTCGTGGGCGCCGTCCTCGTCCGCGACAGCGAGGTCGTCGGGGAGGGCTGGCACGAGCGGGCCGGCGGCCCGCATGCGGAGATCGTGGCGCTCGAGGCGGCAGGCAAGAGAGCCCGCGGCGCCACCCTCTACGTGACGCTCGAGCCGTGTGCCCACCACGGGCGAACCCCGCCCTGCGCCGACGCGCTCGTCGAAGCCGGAGTGGAGCGGGTCGTCGCCGCGGTGGGCGACCCGAACCCGAGGACCGACGGCGAAGGGTTCGCGCGCCTCCGGGGTGCGGGCGTCGAGGTGGGGCTCACGGGCGGCGAGCTCGAATGGCGCGCGCGCGTCCAGAACGAGGCGTTCCGCGTCTGGGTCTCCGCGGGCCGTCCGTTCGTGACCTACAAGGCGGCGGTCACCCTGGACGGGCGCGTCACGGTACCGGGGTCGCGCTGGGTCAGCGGCGAGCCGAGCCGGCGGCGGGTCCACGAGCTGCGCGCGCAGGTGGACGCGGTCGCCGTCGGTATGGGCACCGTGCGCGCGGACGACCCACAGCTGACGGCGCGCGACGTCGAGGCGCCGCACCAGCCGCGGCGGCTCGCGTTCGGCGGCGGGCCGCTCCCCGGGGGGTCGGAGCTCGAGCTCGTCACCGGCCCGCTCGAGGAGGCGCTGGCGCGATTCGCGGAGGAGGGCGTCCAGTCGCTCCTGCTCGAGGGCGGCCCGACGCTCGCGACCGCGTTCGCGGCGGCGGGGCTCGTCGACAAGCTGCTCCTCTTCGTCGCGCCGACGATCTCGGGCTCCGGGCCGCGCTTCCTCGGCGACCTCCCGGAGCCGCTCCGGCTCCTCCACCTCTCCGTTGAGCCGGTCGGCGAAGACGTCCTCCTCACGGCGTACCTCCGCGAGCCCTGATCCGACCCGGAGCCCTCCGACCGAGGCTTGTGTTCCACGGGCCCGCCCTTCCGGACATGTCCCGCGAGGCCGTTCCGGGACCGCGGTTTCCGCCGCACTGAGAGGTGGGCGAGCTTTGTGCGGTGGAACACGAGCAAGAATCGGTGCGTGCGCTGCGCGGTACGGTTCGGGGCGTGTTCACGGGGATCGTCAGGGAGCTCGGCGCGGTCGAGGCCGTCTCGCACCAGGGCGACGGCGTGCGGCTGGAGGTGCGGGCGGCGGTGACTTCGGCGGCCGCGGCGGTTGGCGACTCGGTCTCCGTCAACGGCGCCTGTCTGACGGCGGTCGCCGCCGACGACGGCGTCCTCGCATTCGACGTCGTCGCCGAGACGCTGCGCCGCACCTCGCTCGGGCGCCTCGCGCCTGGCTCGCCGGTGAACGTCGAGCCGGCGCTCCGGGCCGGGGAGCCGCTCGGGGGGCACCTGGTGCAGGGACACGTCGACGGCGTCGGCCGCGTGCGGCGCGCTGACGCCGAGGGCCTCGAGATCGAGGCGCCCGCGGAGCTCCTGCGCTACTGCGTCGAGAAGGGCTCCATCGCCGTCCAGGGCGTGAGCCTGACGATCGCCGCGCTCGGGGAGGGGTCGTTCGCGGTCGCGCTCATCCCGCACACGCGCGAGGCGACGACGCTCGGGGCGGCGTCCGAGGGCGACGAGGTGAACCTCGAGGCGGACATCGTCGCCAAGCACGTCGAGCGGCTCCTCGCGCGTTGAGAAGACCCCGGCGCGGTTACGATCTGAGGGAGGATGAGCGCGCAGGTCGACACGAAGGCCCCGTTTGCCACCATCGAGGAGGCGATCGACGACGTCCGCCAGGGTAAGTTCGTGGTGGTCGTCGACGCCGCCGACCGCGAGAACGAGGGCGACCTCACTATCGCCGCGCAGTTCGCCACGTCGGAGGCGATCAACTTCATGGCCACGCACGGCCGCGGGCTCATCTGCCTCTGCCTGACCGAGGACCGCTGCGCGGAGCTCGCCCTGAAGCCGATGACCTACAACAACGAGACGCCGTTCGAGACCGCGTTCACGATCTCGATCGAGGCCCGCGAGGGCGTCACCACGGGCATCTCGGCGGCCGACCGCGCGCGGACGATCCAGGTCGCCATCGACCCGACGAAGGGCCCGGGCGACCTCGTCCAGCCCGGCCACGTCTTCCCGCTGCGCGCGCGTCCGGGCGGCGTGCTCCAGCGCGCGGGGCAGACGGAGGCCGCGGTCGACCTCGCGCGGCTCGCCGGGCTCAACCCGGCCGGCGTCGTCTGCGAGATCATGAACGAGGACGGGACGATGGCCCGCGTCCCCGACCTCGTCCCGTACTGCGAGCGGCACGGGATCAAGCTCGTGACGGTCGAGGACCTGATCGAGTACCGCCGCCGCACGGAGAAGCTCGTCGAGCGCATCACCTCGGTCCGGCTCCCGACCGCCTACGGCGAGTTCACCGCCGTCGCCTTCCGCGAGGTGCTGACCGGCAAGAGCCACGTCGCGCTCGTCAAGGGCGACGTCGGCGGGCGCGAGGACGTGCTCGTGCGCGTGCACTCGGAGTGCCTCACCGGCGACGTCTTCCACTCGTTCCGCTGCGATTGCGGCGAGCAGCTCGAGCTCGCGCTCCGGCGCATCGCCGGGGAGGAGCGCGGGGTGCTCCTCTACATGTCGCAGGAGGGCCGCGGCATCGGGCTCCTCGCCAAGCTGAAGGCCTACGAGCTGCAGGAGAACGGGCTGGACACGGTCGAGGCGAACATCGAGCTCGGCTTCCCGCCCGACGCCCGGGAGTACGGCATCGGCTCGCAGATCCTCGCCGACCTCGGCCTGACCTCGATCCGCATCCTCACGAACAACCCGCGCAAGATCACCGGGATCGAGGGCTTCGGGCTCACCGTCGTCGAGCAGCTGCCGATCGAGGTGCCGCCGAACATCGAGAACCGTCTCTACCTGGAGACGAAGCGCGACAAGCTCGGC
>DATBJE010000281.1:0-3393 GCA_036556565.1 Gaiellaceae bacterium | reverse complement strand
CTCGGCGGCCTCGAGCACCTGCTCGGCGGGGAGGCAGACGACCACCAGGTCGACCGGCGCGGAGGCCTCGGAGAGCGAGCGGACTCCGGGGATCCCGGCGACCGCGTCTCCACGGCGGTTCACGGGGACGATCGTGCCGGTGAACCCCGCGGCGGCGATGTTGGCGACGACCGTTCCGCCGATGGAGCCCGGCCTCGCCGAGGCGCCCAGCACGGCGACCGCGCGCGGCTCGAAGAACGGCCGGAGCGACGCGACGACCGCCTCGTGGTCGCGGAGGTCGACCGCGAGGCGGTACTCCTCCGTCGCCGCGATCGGGAAGCGGATCTCGATCTCTCCCTCGGCGAGAGTCCTCCCGACCGCGAATCCGGCGTCGCGGAAGACCGAGAGCATGGCGACGTTCTCCGGGAGCACCTCCGCGACGAACTCGGCCACGCCCGCCTCCGCCGCGGTCTCGGCGAGCTGCTCGAGGAGCCGTGTGGCCACGCCGCGCCCCTGCATGTCGTCGGCGACGGCGAATGCCACCTCGGCCCGCTTCGGGTCGCGGAGCCTCGCCCAGCCGGCGTGCGCGACGATGCGCTCGTGCTCTCCGTGGAGGAGCGCCGCGACGAGGTCGCCGTGCTCCACCCAGTCGGGGGCCAGGAACGGCTCGACGAGCGTCGCGCCGACCGCGGGGAGGGCGTGGAAGCGCGCGCGGAGGCTCTCGGGCTCGAGGCCGGAGAAGAACGCCACGAGCCCGGCCCGGTCCGTGTCCTCGGGGGCGCGGAGCCGGAGGCTGGTGCCGTCGCGCAGGATGACGTCTCGGACGACCTTCATCGTGGAACGATGCTCGAGCCTCCCGTCGGGAGCCTCGCGCGGCGTCGGTGACCGCCCGCATTCTGCACGCGGCAAAGCCGCAGAGGCGGTCGGGCGGGGCGCGGATGGCGCGACGACGCGGGTTGGAGAGACTTTGGGCGATGGCAGAGGCGCACATGAGTCCCGATCGCCGAATCGCCGCCGACGTCCGGCGCGCGGCCGAGCTCGAGCCGACGGCGCACGTGCGGGACGAGGCGGACCGCTACTGCGTCGAGATCGACGCTCCGGGGCTCGGCGAGCACGACTTCGTCGTGGAGGTCACCGACCGCCTGTTGAACGTGAGCGGGCCCGACCTCAGGAAGGCCGATCCGGAGGCGCGCTTCGACTTCCTGTTCCGGCTCCCGGAGTCGGCCGACGCGGACGGGCTGTCGGCCGCGTTCGCCGACGGCGTCCTCGTCGTGTGCGCGCCCAAGGCGCACGGGCCCACGCGGCACGTGGACGTCGGCGTCCCGCCCCGGAGCCGGGACTAGCCTACGACCCATGGCGGCGCCGGCGATCCAGGCCGAGGGCCTGACGAAGAGCTACGGCAGCTCGCGCGGCGTCGTCGACCTGGCCTTCGAGGTCGAGCGCGGCGAGGTCTTCGGCTACCTCGGGCCGAACGGCGCCGGCAAGACGACCACGATCCGGCTCCTCCTCGACCTCATCCGGCCGACGCGGGGCCGCGCCTCCGTGCTCGGGCTCGACGCTCGCCGGGACAGCGTGGAGGTCAGGCGGCACGTGGGGTACGTCCCGGGCGAGCTCGCGCTCTACCCGCGCCTGACCGGTCGCGAGCACCTGTCGTTCTACGCGAGCCTGCGCGGCGGCGTCGACCCGCGCGCCGTGGACGACCTGGTCGAGCGGCTCGACCTCGACCTCGACCGCCCCGTCGCCGACCTCTCGAAGGGGAACCGGCAGAAGATCGCCCTCGCCCAGGCGCTCATGCACCGCCCGGAGCTCCTCGTCCTCGACGAGCCGACGAGCGGTCTCGATCCCCTCGTCCAGCAGGAGTTCTACCGCCTCGTGCGCGAGCGCACGGCGGCCGGCGGCACGGTGCTCCTCTCCTCGCACGTCCTCTCCGAGGTGGAGCACGTCGCCGACCGCGTCGCCATCGTCCGCGAGGGGCGGCTCGTCGTCGTCGAGGACGTCGCCGGGCTGAAGGCGCGCGCCGTCCGCCGCCTCGTCGTCCACTTTGCGGCTCCGGTCGCCGCCGAGCCGTTGGCCTCGCTTCCCGGCGTCCGCTCGGTGGAGGCAGACGGGACCGGGCTTCGCTTCGAGGTCGAGGGCTCGCTCGATACGCTCGTGAAGGCGATCGCCGCCCACGAGGTGGTCGACATCGTCAGCCACGAGCCCGATCTCGAGGAGATCTTCCTCTCCTACTACCGGGAGGGTGAGCGCGGTGCTGCGTAGCGTGTCGGCGAAGACCGTCCGCGACCACGCGCGGGCCTTCCTCTGGTGGATGCTCGGGCTCGTCGCGACGGTCTGGCTCACGGTCGCGATCTACCCGACGGTCCGCGACCGGCCCGAGCTCAACCGCCTCGTCCAGGACTATCCGGAGGCGATCCGCGCGTTCCTCGGCGAGGGCAGCATCGACTTCGTGTCGGCGGCCGGGTATCTGAGCGCCGAGCTGTTCTCGCTGGTCGTGCCGCTCGTCTTCCTCGTCTACGCGATCGGGCTGGGCGCGGGCGCGCTCGCCCGCGAGGAAGAGGACGGAACGCTCGACCTGCTGCTCGCCCATCCGGTCTCCCGGCGCCGGCTGGTCGTCGAGAAGGCGGCCGGCTCCGGAGCCCTCGTCGTCGCGCTCGGCGTCGTCCTCTGGGCGGCTCTCTGGGCGAGCGCCGCCGCCGTCGGCATGGACATCGGGCCCGGCCGGCTCGCTGCCGCGACGGCCGCCGGCGTCCTGCTCGCCCTCGCGTTCGGCGCGCTCGCCCTCCTCGTCGGGTGTGCCACCGGGAAGCGGGCCCTGGCGACCGGGGCGAGTGCCGCGGCCGCCGTCGCCGCCTACCTCGTCTACGGCCTGGCGCCGCTCGTCGACGCCCTCGAGCCCGCACAGAAGCTCTCGCCGTACTATCTCTACGCGGGCGGCGACCCGATCCGGTCCGGGCTCGACCCCGCCCACGCGCTGATCCTGCTCGGCCTCGCGCTGGGGGCCGGCGTCCTCGCCGTCGTGCTCTTCGACCGGCGCGACCTGCGCGTGTAGCCTCCCGGTCGTGAGGCTTCTCGTCGGCTACGACGGCTCCGACGCAGCGAAACGGGCGCTCGGAGTGGCCGCCCGCCTGGCCGGGGACGACGGGCAGATCGTGGTTGCGAACGTGTCTCCGGCGCTCCAGTTCGGGCTGCCGAACCCCGTGTGGATCGACGAGCAGGAACCGCTCCTCGAGGAGGCGTCCGCGATCCTCAGGGAGGCGGGCGTCGCCGACCCGACGACGATGAGCCCGCTCGGGGACCCCGTGGACGGGCTCGTCGCGGCGGTCAAGGAGGCCGGCGCCGACCTCCTCGTCGTCGGGACGCACGGGCGCGGCGCCGCGGGGCGCTTCATCGTCGGCTCCGTCTCCGTCGGTGTCG
>DATBJE010000280.1:0-3540 GCA_036556565.1 Gaiellaceae bacterium | reverse complement strand
GGCTCGATGGCGAAGGAGAGGTCGCGCAGGGTGCGGATCGTGTCGCGCTCCTTCTCGAGGGAATTCCGCATGACCTTCTCCGCGTCCTCCGGGCGGCCGTCCTCGATGGCGGCGATCGCCGCGTCGTGCATGAGCGCGATGCCGGACAGGGACTGCAGGGGCCCGTCGTGGAGGAAGAGCGACAGCCGCCGCCGCTCGTCCTGCTCGGCGGTGATGAGGCGCTCGGTGAGGCGCTCGCGCTCGCTCTCGCGGTCCCTCGCCTCCTCGAGGAGACGGGAGTTCTCGACGGCGCGCGCGGCGAAGTCGGCGAGGACGGTCGCGCGCATGTGGTCCCAGCGGTGGAACGGCTCCGGCCGCGTGAGCTCGAGATCGCCCAGGCGCTCGCCGCGGACTGCGAGCGGGACGACGAGCCGCTCTCCGCCCGGGCTCGCCCCGTCGACTGCCCGGCCCGGCGGCAGGATCCGCGCGCCCGGGGCGTCGAACAGGCGCTTCGCCTCGTCGCATGTCCGTTCCAGGATCTCCGTCGCGTCGAGCGTCGAGGACACGGCCGCGATCGAGTCGACCAGCGACTCGAGGAAGGTCGCCTGCGCCTGGAGCTCGTCCTCCGCGTACTCGTGGCGCCGGCGCTCGGCGACGATGAGGTAGAGAGCGAAGCCGCCGAAGAAGGCCGTCGAGGCGACGAGGCCCGCGGCGGCGACGGCCGGCTCGTCGAACGCGAGCCCGAGCGCGCCGATGAGGGCGGCGCCGACCGTGCAGCCGACGAGGATTCCCCGAGCGTTCCGGGAGAGCCGACCGCCCACGGTCATCGCCGGGTCAGGAGGTCAGTCGATGATCGATTCGCGCAGCGCGATCGCGACGGCATGGGTGCGCGTGTCCGCCTCAAGCTTGGCGAGGATGTGCCGGACGTGGCTCTTGACCGTCTCCTGGCTGATGAACAGCCGCGCCGCGACGTCGGCGTTCGACATGCCGTCCGCGAGAAGCTGGAGGATCTCCCGCTCGCGTTGCGTGAGCATCTCCTCGCGCTCGCGCGTGAGCAGCGCGGGCATCAGCGCCGGGTCGACGTACCCCTCGCCGCTGGCGACCTTCTCGATCGCGCGGAGGAGCGTCTGGTGCGGCGCCTCCTTGAGGATGTACCCCTTGGCGCCGGCCTCCAGGCCGCGGCCGAGGAGGCTGCGCTCGCCGTAGGCCGTGAAGATGAGGACGTTCGTCTGTGGCAGGCGCTCGGCGAGGACCTTCGTGGCCTCGAGCCCGTCCATGCCGGGCATCCGCACGTCCATGATCACGACGTTCGGCCGGCGGCGCTCCGCCACCGAGATGGCGCTCGCGCCGTCCGAGGCCTCGCCCACCACCCGGATCTGGGGCGCGCGGGAGAGGGAGAGGCGAAGGCCTTCCCTCACGACCTCGTGGTCGTCGGCGATCAGGCAGGTGATTTCGTTCGTCATCGTCCGGCTCGCTCCCCAGGCACGATGATAATCGGGTGGCGAGCGCTCACACTTTAGAGGGACTTGTCGTCGATCCTTCCTCGGGGTCCTACCCCGGAAGGGTGACGATCGAGGATGGAACGATCGTTTCCGTCGACCGGAGGGACGCCGTCCCGACCGAAGGATTGCTCTTTCCGGGGTTCATCGACCTCCAGGTCTACGCGCCCGAGGGGATCGGGCAGCAGGGCGTCACGGGCTACCTGCTGGCCACGAGGGAGGTATCCGAGCAGGAGGATCCGCTCTGCCTGGGCCTCCATCTCGAGGGGCCGTTCCTCAATCCCGAGGCGGCCGGGGCCATCCCGCGCGACGAGCTGGCTCCGGTCGATCGAGGGCTGGTGCGGGAATGGGCGGCCCGCTCCGACCTCGTCCGGCTCGTGACGATCGCGCCCGAGCTGCCGGGCGCGCTCGACGCGATCGAGGGACTGGCGGCGGCGGGCATCGTCGCCGGGCTGGGCCACTCGCTCGCGAACGATCTCACGACGGAGGCCGCGGTCGACCGGGGCGCCACCTTCGCCACGCACGTCTGGAACGCCACGAGGCCCGTGAAGGCGCGCAGCACGGGCCCGGTCCCGCGTCTGCTCCTCGACGAGCGCGTCACCCTCGGGCTCCTCACGGACGGACGGCACCTGCATCCACTCGTCGAGGAGCTGACCGTGCGCGTCGCCGGTCCCGAGCGAATCGCCCTCACGAGCGACCTCGTTCCCCTGCCGGCCCAGAGGCCCGACGGCACGCTTCTCGGCGGCAACTGCTGCGGCGCCGCGCTCGTGGCGCGCATGGCCCGCTTCGGCCTCGTCGAGGCGGCGACGATGGCATCCCTCGTTCCGGCGCGACTCCTCGGTCTCGCCGACCGCGGCCGGATCGCCCCGGGCTTCCGCGCGGACGTCGCCGTCCTCTCGCCCGATTTCGCGCCGCTCGAGACCCTCCTGGCGGGGGAGGCCCTCTGAGGGCTCCGCTATGCTGATCCCAAGACTTGGACGAGATACCGCCTAGTACCCGCGCCCCGGAGAACGGGGCGTGAGCGACTCCCTCCGCATCGTCGTCATTCTCCTGCTCGTGCTGGGGAATGCGGTGTTCGTCGCCGCCGAGTACGCGCTCGTGACGGCCCGCCGCACGCGCCTCGAGACGATGGCTGAGAGTGGCAGCCGCTCGGCCAGGACGGCGCTCCGGCTCCTCGACGACCCCGTCCGCTTCATCTCGACCATCCAGGTCGGGATCACCGTGTTCGGCATCCTCCTCGGTGCCCTCGGCGAGCCGCTCCTCTCGAGCTACTTCGAGGGGGTGCTCTCGCGGGAGGTCTCCTTCATCCTCTCGTTCCTGATCCTGACCTACCTGAGCGTCGTGCTCGGCGAGCTCGTGCCGAAATCCGTGGCGCTGCAACGGTCGGAGCGGCTGGCGGTCGCGCTCGCGCCGCCCCTCGACTGGCTGGGCCGCGTCACGTACCCGGTCGTGTGGCTCCTGCAGAAATCGGCCAACGGGATCGCACGGCTCTTCGGCGTCAAACCGGCCCCGGCCGGGCTCTCGATGCACACGGAGGAGGACATCCGCCTCATCGTCAAGCAGACCGAGGAGATCGAGGGGGCGGAGGAGGAGATGCTCTACAAGGTCTTCGACTTCGCCGACAAGGAAGCGCACGACGTCATGGTCCCGAGGCCCGAGGTCGTCGCGCTCTCGGTGGAGCTGCCGCCGCAGGAGGCGCTCGCGGCGGTCATCGACTCGCCCTACACGCGCTATCCCGTCTACCGCGACTCGCTCGACGACGTCATCGGGATCCTCCACGTCCGCGACCTCTTCGGCGCCCTCTACGACCTCGGCATCGAGAACGTCGTCATCGAGGACATCGTCCGGCCCGCGTACTTCGTGCCCGAGACGAAGGACCTCGCCGCGCTCCTCGCCGAGTTCAGGCGGCAGAACCAGCACCTGGCGCTCGTCATGGACGAGTACGGCGCCGTCGAGGGCATCGTCACCCTCGAGGACCTGCTCGAGGAGATCGTCGGCGAGATCGAGGACGAGTACGACCTCCCCAACGAGTCGATCCAGCAGCTCGAGAACGGCCACGTCC
>DATBJE010000279.1:0-5209 GCA_036556565.1 Gaiellaceae bacterium | reverse complement strand
GAGCGGCCTCGAGGTCAAGCGCGTCAACGAGCTCCTCGACCTCGTCGAGGACCCCGTCAGCCTCGAGACCCCCGTCGGCGACGGCGACTCGATGTACGGCGACATGATCGAGGACACGAACTCCGAGCAGCCCGACGCCGTTCTCGCCGAGCTGCTTCGCGGGGTCGAGCTCCAGGCGGCGCTCCAGGCGTTGAACGACCGTATGCGCCACGTGCTGGAGCTTCGCTTCGGGCTGAGCGGCGAGCCGCCGAAGACGCTCGAGGAGGTCGGCACGGAGCTCGGCGTCACGCGCGAACGCGTTCGCCAGCTCGAGTCCCGGGCGCTCCGCGAGCTCCAGGCGGTCGCGCCGGACCTCAGGCTCTACCTGCGCACCGAGTAGCGCCCCGCGCCACGGGTAGGCTGGACACGTGTTCGTCGACGTCCATTCTCACGTGGTCCCGTCCGGCGACGACGGCGCCCGCACCGTCGAGGTCGGCCTGGCCCTCTGCGCCGAGGCGCGGCGTCACGGGACCCGCGTCCTCTACGGCACGCCGCACGTCTGGCCGTCGCTGCCGCTGACGGTCGAGCGGGAGCGGGACGTCCGGGCCGCGCACGCCACGATGGCGCCTGCCGCCGCCGAGCACGGCCTCGAGCTCCTGCTCGGCTGGGAGCTGACGCCCCACGAGCGGCTGCTCGACGAGGATCCCGGGCGCTTTCGGCTCGGCGAACTCGCCGCCGTGCTCATGGAGGTGCCCTTCCACGGCTCTCTCCGCCTCGCTGAGCGCCTCGGAGAGCACATCGAGGGCGCGGGCCTGACTCCCGTCGTCGCGCACCCCGAGCGCGCGGAGAGCGTCCGTCTCGAGCCGCAGGCGGCCGTCGACCTGGCCGCGCGCGGCTGGCTCCTCCAGGTGAACGCCACGAGCCTCCTCGGCTACCACGGGCACGAGCAGGAGGCGGTCGCGTGGGGCCTCGTCGAGCAGGGCCACGCCGCGCTCGTCGGCTCCGACGGCCATCGCAGCTCGCGCCCGCCGTTCCTCGACGCGGCGCACGAACGGGCCCGCGCGCGCGTGGGGGAGAGGGCCGACGCCCTCTTCGACGGGAGCGCTCTCGCCGGCCTAGCGGATGCCGACCGCGTCGATCTCGCGCAGCGACGCTAGCCGCGAGAGCGACTCGATCTCGATCTGGCGGACGCGCTCGCGGGTGATCCCCAGCCGCCGGCCGATGTGCTCCAGCGTGTGCGGCTCCTCGCCGCGGAGCCCGTAGCGAAGCTCGAGGACGCGCCGGTCACGCTCGGGCAGCGCCTCGAGGGCGCGGTCGAGGGCCTCCTTCTGCAGGCGCTTCTCCGTCACCTCGTCGGGCAGCGGCTCGCTCCCGGCGACGAGGTCGCCGAAGACCGCGTCCTCCTGCTCGCCGATCGGCTGGTCGAGGCTCGTCGAGGCGCGCGCGGCGGCCCGCACCTCGATCGCCTGCTGGAACGGGAGGCCCGCCTCGTCGGCGATCTCCTCGAGCGTCGGCTCGCGGGCCAGCTGCGTCCACAGGTGGCGCTCGGCGCGGTGCATCTTCTGCATCCGCTCGACGACGTGCACCGGCACGCGGATCGTCCTCGCCTTGTCCGCGATCGCGCGCGCCACCGCCTGCCGGATCCACCACGTCGCGTACGTCGAGAACTTCAGGCCGCGCTGCCACTCGAACTTCTCGACCGCGCGGATGAGCCCGAACATGCCCTCCTGGATCAGGTCGAGGAACGGGAGACCCTGGTTGCGGTAGTTCTTGGCGATCGAGACGACGAGGCGCAGGTTGCACTCGATCATGCGCTTCTTCGCCTCCATGTCGCCGCGCTCGATCCGCTTCGACAGCTCGACCTCGTCCGCGGCGGTCAGGAGCGGGTGCCGGCCGATCTCGCGCAGGAAGAGCTGCAGCGCGTCGGTCGTCGTCTCGAGCGATTCCGTTCCCGGGCGTGGGGGTGCGGGCTCCTTGTTGCGCCGGTCGACGACCTCGATGCCCCGCTCCTCGAGCTCCTTGTGCAGCTGCTCGACCTCACCCGGGTCGAGATCGAGGAGCTCGAGCGCCTCCTGGAGCTCGGAAGCCTCGACCAGGCCCGAGGCGTCGGCGCGCTCGAGCAGCGGCTGGAGCTCCTCGTGGTTGTTGGCGGTCGAGCCCTCGTCAGGCATTCGCGGCTGTCACGGCGGGGGTTGTCGAGCGGTGGGCGCGGCCTGCCGCCACGCGTGCCCGGATTACCCTACCCGTCGCAGCGGCCAAGTCAATGCCGGCTGCACGATAACCGACGTTATGTCAAGTCGGGCGATGTCTCAGGACACGGGCCGCAGGAGCCCCCGCCCCGCGAAGCCGACGAGCCGATCGAGCGTCTGCTCGTACTCCCGGCGGAGCTGCGGGGCCCCGCGCAACGCCCAGAGCGTCTCCCCGTTTACCCAGGCCGCCTCGCGCGCCCGCGCCACGTTCCACATCGCCACGACGTCGTCGAGCTGTCCGAGGGATCGGTCCAGGTACCCCAGCTCCCCGGCTGCGAGCTCCCCCTTCACGCGCGCCTCCGTGTCCGCGAGGACGGCGTTCAGCCGCACGAAGTCCGCATGCTGCGGTCCGGCGCGCCGCGGCTCGAGCCCGAGGGCGCTCCACGTCTCGACGAGCGCGAGGGGCAGGTCGCGGTTGATGTGGGCGTTCATCCCGGCGAGCGCGAACTGGATCGGCGCGATGCCCGGCCGGGCGCGCACGTCGAAAAGCGGCGCCCAGGCCTTCGGTGCCGACGAGGCGAGACCGGCATCGTCCCGGAGCGCGCGGAAGAACAGGTTGGCGAAGACCACGTCGAGCCAGCGGACGAAGCGCCGGTCTCGGTAGGTGCTTCCCGCGCCGACGGCCTCGTCGACCGCCTCCGTGACCGCGAGGTAGAGACGCAGGAACGCGCGCACCCCGTCCGCCCGCGGGAGCGCGGCTTCGAGCGCCCGCATGAGCGCGATGACATCGCGCATGCGACCCGGGAGGCGCCCGGCAAGGAGGCTCTCGACGGTCAGGCGGCCACCTCGAGGCCGAGGAACCGCGCCGCCTCGCCGACGACGGGATCCCCGACGGTCAGGCGCTGCACGTCCTCCACGCCGAGCAGGCCCGCGGCGCGGTCGAAGAGGGTGACGTTCGCCCACCGTGACTCGAACGTCGACCACCAGCGGAGCCCGGCCGCGCCGGGATGGCGGTCGAACAGCGCCTCCGCGTCGGCCCGGGTGCGCGCGCGCTCGCGCGTGGCGACGACCGACGGGCGCAGCCCCTCCTCGGAGAGCACGCGCGGCTCGTCCAGGTCGACGACGATCCCCTCGTCCGGGAGGCTGATGGACGCGAGCGCGAGCGGAAGGCCGCCGCGGACGAGGTCGGGCGGGGCGAGATCCGTGCCCACCAGCGCCGCGAGGCGCTCGACGACCGCCGACACCGCCTCCTCCGAGACGTACAGGCACCCGTACCGCTCCGGGCTGTCGTGGCGGCCACGTCCCTGCAGCATGCGCGGGAACCAGGCCGCGCCCCCGTGGGCGGCCGCGTCGACGCCTCGGTCCCAGGGGAAGCAGCGGTAGAGAATCACGCGTAGGAGCCGGCTCGCTCCTGGCGCAGGGCCGACAGCAGGTCCTCCGCCTCCCCCAGGCGGATGACGTCGATCGGACGCCGGTGCCGCAGGTTCGGGTTGAGGCCGAAGAGCCACTTTTCGGCAGTTTCCGGCTCGTAGAGCCGCAGGAGGAACGACATCGTGAGCTCGAGGAGGTCGAGGCGCTCCGCGTTGTCCGGGTCGATCCCGTGGCCGCGCTTCCAGCGGCTCACCTGCGCCGGGCTGACGCCGAGCGCGCGTGCTAGGCGCCCCTGCGAGCGGAAGTCGCGCGTGAGGGCCTCGACCTTGAGGGCGGGCTCGACCGGCATGCTCGGACCCTAGCGCAACGAAAAGTGTTGCGTCGGTCCGTCAGAGCCGCTTGCGGCAGGCCTTCCGAGCGCATAGCGTCCCCGCACCAGCATGCTGCTCGAGCCCGTCGACCCCAACGAGCGGTTCCGGGCGCGGCGTCGGCAGTCCCGCAGGAGGCGGGCGATACGGCGCGTCGCGCTGCTCGCGCTCGTGGTCATCGCCGCGGCCGTCGTCGCGCTCGGGATGAGCTTCCTCGGCGGGCACGGCCGGCCGGCGACCACGGGGACGACCGGGAACGGCGCGCCGGCGGCGTCGACGACCGGAACGCAGGCCGCAGAGCCCGAGCCCGCCCCGCTCCCGGACGAGATCCGGGGCATCCACGTGACCATGGCGCTCGCCTCGCTCGACGGCAAGCTCGACGAGTACTACGACCTCACGGACGCCGGGCTCACGGCCCTGGAGCTCGACGTGAAGGACGAGAACGGCGAGGTCGCCTTCCGCCATCCGGCGGTGCTGCTCGCCCACCAGGTCGGCTCGGCCCGGACGTACTACGACCCGCGGAAAGCCGCTCGGGACGCCGATTCGCGGGGTATCTACCTCATCGGGCGAGTGGTCACCTTCGAGGATCCGGTGCTCTCGGGCGGCCGGCCCGGGATGGCGATCCAGCGCCGCGGCGGCGGTGTGTGGACGAATGCCGCCGGGCTCGGCTGGACGAACCCGTACGACCGGCGCGTCTGGAAGTACAACGTCGACATCGCGGCCGCGGCGGTCCGCGCCGGCTTCGACGAGATCATGTTCGACTACGTGCGCTTCCCCACCGACGGCGACCTCTCGAGCGCCGTCTTCCCGCGCGAGGCGAAGGAGCGCAAGAGCACGACGATCGGGAAGTTCCTCGCGTACGCGCGCTCGCGACTCGAGCCGATGGGCGCGCGCGTCTCCGCCGCGGTCTTCGGGCTCTCCGCGACGCGCGAGATGGGCATCGGCCAGCGCCCCCGCCGGCTCGCCCAGCACCTCGACTCGATCTACCCGATGGTCTACCCCTCGCACTACGGCGCGGGCGAGTACGACCTCGACGACCCGAACGCGGTGCCCGGGATCACCGTCGCGCGCTCGCTGCACGACTTCCGCCGGGCGCTCCGGGGCCAGGACACCCTGCTCGTCCCGTGGCTCCAGGATTTCTCGCTCGGGCGGAAGTACCGGCCGGACGACGTCAGGGCGCAGATCCTCGCCGCGCGGGACGCGCACTCGGGCGGATTCCTGCTCTGGAACCCGAGCGGCGTGTACACGCGCGCCGCCCTCGCGGCGCCCTAGAGGCGGTCGTCCACAGGCTTGCCCACAGAC
>DATBJE010000278.1:0-7295 GCA_036556565.1 Gaiellaceae bacterium | reverse complement strand
GATGACCCACCTGGGCGCCATCGGGCCGTACCTGCACTTCACGCTCGAGGCGCCGAACCAGCACCGCATCCTCCACAAGCTCGGCGTCGAGATCGTCACGTACCACCAGCCGACGAAGCTCGAGGAGGGCCGCCTCCTCGCCGCGCACGTCTACGACGAGGAGGCGCACGAGCACGAGTTCGCCACGGACGCGGTCGTGCTCGTCACGCAGCGGCGCTCGAACGAGGCGCTCTTCCGCGAGCTCAAGGACTCGGTGGGCCTCGAGGCACTCGAGGCCGAGGGCATCACGGGCCTGTACCGGATCGGGGACTGCGAGGCGCCGCGGCTCGTCGCCGACTGCGTCTTCTCCGGCCACCGGCTGGCGCGTGAGATCGACTCGGACAACCCGGAGACGCCACTCCCGTTCAAGCGCGAGCGCCGCGTGATCGAGCGCGAGGCGGTCGCCGTCTAGCGGAACTCCCGGGCGGGAGCGGGCCTCTGCGCCCGCCCCCGCCCGAGCGACGCCCGAAACGATGAAGATCGTCGTCTGTGTCAAGCAGGTCGGAGCGCTCGGGGACGAGGTTGAGTTCACCGACGACGAGCGCGACGTCGACCCCGACTACCTCGACTACGCCATCAACGAGTGGGACACGTACGCGACCGAGGAGGCGCTGCGCCTCCGCGACGCGGCGGGCGACGGCGAGGTCGTCGTGATCACCGCCGGCGACGAGGACGCGGAGGACGCGATGCGGCGCGCGCTCGCAATGGGAGCCGACCGCGGCGTGCGCGTCTGGAGCGACGAGCTCGCGGGGGCCGACCCGATCACCGTCGCCCGGGCGCTCGCGGAGGTCGCTCGGGCCGAGAGCCCCGACCTCGTCCTCTGCGGCGTCCAGTCGAGCGACGCGGTGCAGGCCGCCACGGGGGCGGCGCTCGCCGAGCTCCTCGACCTCCCGCGCGCCGCGGTCGTGACGAAGCTCGAGCTCTCGGGGGGGACGGCGACCGTGCACCGCGAGCTCGAGGGCGGGCTCGTGGACGTCGCCGAGGTCGACACGCCGTGCGTGCTCACGATCCAGACGGGGATCAACGAGCCGCGCTACGCGACGCTGCGCGCGATCAAGCAGGCGGAGGAGAAGGAGATCGAGGTGCGCGAGCCCGGCGACCTCGGCGCGCCGGCCGCCCGCGTGCGGCGGATGTTCGTGCCGCCGAAGGGCGAGGGCGCCGAGATGCTCGACGGCGATGCCGGCGAGGTCGCCCGCCGGATCAAGGAGATCATCGAGGAGAGGACGGCATGAGCGTCCTCGTCGTCGCAGAGCACATCCGCGGCGAGCTCCGCCCGGTGACCCTCGAGCTCGTGAGCGCGGCGAAGGAGCTCGGCGGGCCGGTCGCCGTCGCCGTCATCGCCCGCGACCCCGCGGCCCTCGTGGACGCCGTCAACGTCGACGGCGTCGACGAGATCGTGTGCGTTCCCGTCGAGCAGGAGGAGTTCGAGAACGACGTCTACCAGCACGCGGTCGAGACGCTCGTCGCCGAGCGGAGCCCACGCCTGATCCTGCTCGGATTCACGGTGAACTCGATGGGCTACGCGCCGGCGCTGGCGGCGAAGCTCGGGCTCGGCTTCGCGTCGGACGTCTTCGCCGTCCGCGACGACGGCGGCGAGCTCGTCGCCGAGCGGGCCTTCTACGGCGCGAAGGTGAACGGCGAGGTCGACTTCCCCGGCCACGAGCAGGTGCTGCTCCTCCTGCGCGCGACCGCCTGGCCCCCGGCCGAGGGCGCAGGCTCGGCGACCGTTTCCGAGGCGAGCGTCGGCGCCGCGGCCTCGCGCGCCCGGCACAAGGACTGGGTGGAGGTCGTCGCCGGCGACGTCGACATCACGAGCGCGGACTTCCTGCTCTCGGTCGGTCGCGGCATCGGCGACAAGGAGAACCTCGAGCAGTTCCAGGAGCTCGCGGAGGCGATGGGCGCGACCCTCTCGGTATCGCGGCCGCTCGTGGACGCCGGCTGGATGCCCGGCGCGCGTCAGGTCGGCCAGTCGGGGAAGACCGTGAAGCCGAAGGTCTACCTCGCGCTCGGTATCTCCGGGGCGGTGCAGCATCTCGCCGGCATGAAGACGAGCGGGACGATCATCGCCGTCAACACGGACCCGGAGGCGGCCATCTTCAACGTGGCCCACTACGGGGCCGTGGCCGACCTGTTCGAGGTGGCGGAAGAGCTCGAGAAGCTCTATTGAGACTGAGAACCCGAAGCAGAATGAAGTCTTGTGCCGTCCCGCCGTCCTGGGCGGCGCGCTGCGGCGTCCTCGGTTGCGCCCGTAGCCTCCGGCTACGAACGCGCCCTGCGTCCTTGCATCGCACTCACCCAGGACGTCGCGACGACGAAGCGTCATCCTGCCTCGAGTTCTGATGCCTCTCCTGGGCGCCGAGGAGACGCGCGACACCTTCGCGGGCCTCGAGACCTGGCAGATCGTCTTCTGGTACTGCCTCATCGCGATCTCGGTCGCGATCTTCGCCTACGGGGTCGCCCGGCTCGTGCTCAAGTACAACCGCGGCCGTGCGTGGGCGCCGGTCGGCAACCCCCTCCAGCGCGCCGTCGCGACGACGAGGATCGTCGCCACGCACGCGTGGATCCGCCGGCGCGACCCGCTCTCCGGCCTCGGACACCTGCTCGTCTTCTACGGCTTCGTCGTCCTCTTCATCGGGACGGCGATCCTGGCCTTCCAGGACGACTTCGCCGAGCCCGTCCTCGGCTGGTTCTTCTGGCAGGGCTGGTTCTACCTCGGCTACTCGCTCTTCCTCGACGTCTTCGGCTTCGCGCTGATCGTCGGGCTGAGCGTGTTCGCGGTGAAGCGGGGCATCCTGCGGCCGTTCCGGCTGTCGTACTGGCGCCCCGCCGACCCGGCGCCGCAGCTCGCGAGCGAGGCGGGCCGGTACCGCGCCGGGGACTGGATCTTCCTCGGGAGCCTCTTCTTCCTCGCCCTCACGGGCTTCCTCCTCGAGGCCTTCCGGATCGCCGCCGACGACCCGTCCTTCGAGGTGTGGGCCCCCTTCGGCTGGCTCGTCGGCCACGCCTTCATGGCGCTCGGGCTCGAGGGCGACGCGGCCGAGTCCGCCCGGGCGACGATCTGGTGGGTGCACGGCGTCTTCGCGCTCTTCTGGGTCTCCTCCATCCCCTTCACGAAGGCCGTCCACATGCTCGTGGCGCCCGCGGGCGTGGCGGTCAAGGACGACCGCGCCGGCAACCGGCTCGCGCCGCTCCCGGCGAACGCGAAGCCCGAGGAGGTCGGCTACGCGACGATCGACGCGCTCGCGCCGAAGCACCTCCTCGACCTCGACGCCTGCACGAAGTGCGGCAAGTGCCACGCCGCCTGCCCCGCGACCGCGACCGGCTACCCGCTGTCCCCGCGCGACCTCGTCCTCGACCTCCGCGAGGTCGCCGAGGGCGCGATGGGGAACCGGGCCGCCCTCCGCATCCCGCCGCGGTTCCCCGAGCACGCCGAGCTCCTCGGGACGATCAAGCCCGACACGCTCTGGTCGTGCATGCAGTGCATGGCGTGCGTCGAGATCTGCCCCGTGGGCATCGAGCACGTCCCGATCATCAACCAGATGCGTCGCGCGCTCATCGAGCGCGGGGACATGGACGGGCAGCTCCAGCAGACGCTCGAGACGATCTACACCTCCGGCAACTCCTTCGGCGAGGCGAAGCGCAAGCGCGCCCGCTGGGCGAAGGACCTGGACTTCGACGTGAAGGACATCCGCAAAGAGCCGGCCGAGATCCTCTGGTTCGTCGGCGACTATGCGTCGTTCGACCCGCGCAACCAGCGGGTGACGCAGTCGATCGCGCGCATCCTGCGCGCGGCCGGCGTGGACTTCGGGATCCTCTACGACGGCGAGCGTACGGCCGGCAACGACGTCAGGCGGGCCGGCGAGGAGGGCCTGTGGACGTCGCTCGCCGAGGAGAACGTCGAGGCCATCTCCGGGTGCCGCTTCGACCGCGTCCTCACGTCCGACCCGCACACGTTCAACACGCTCAAGAACGAGTACCCGCAGCTGGGAGGAAGCTGGACCGTGCTCCACCATTCGCAGCTCCTCGTCGAGCTGCTCGAGACGCGTCGGCTCGTCCCCCGGAAGGGCCTCGGGTACCGCGTCACCTACCACGACCCCTGCACGCTCGGCCGCTACAACGGCGTCTACGACGAGCCGCGGCAGGTGATCGAGGCGGTGGGCTGCGAGCTCGTCGAGATGCCGCGAAACCGCGACAACTCGTTCTGCTGCGGGGCGGGCGGCGGCCGCATCTGGATGAAGGAGCTCAAGGCCGAGGGAAGCCCGCGGCCCAGCGAGAGCCGGATCGACGAGGCGATCGGGCTGGCCGGCCTCGACTACTTCGTCGTCGCCTGCCCGAAGGACGTGACGATGTACGAGGACGCGATCAAGACGTCCGGCCACCAGGGTGAGATCGAGCTCCGCGAGATCTCCGAGCTCCTGCTCGAGTCCCTCGCGCTCGACCGCAACGGAAAGGAGACCACGTGAGCAAGGAGACCGCCTTCTATCCGCGCCTGACGGCGATGACCGACGAGTGGATGGACCTCTTCGGCTACTGGGCGCCGACCGTCGTCACCGACACCGCGGAGGAGTACCGCGCGGTCCGTGAGACCGCCGGGCTCATGGACTTCACCATGCTCCGGAAGGTCGACATCGACGGGCCGGGCGCGCTCGACCTCGTCAACTCGATCGTCACCCGCGACGTGTCGAAGCTGACCCCCGGGCACATCGCCTACGGCGCCCTCGCGGACGAGGGCGGCAAGATGGTCGACGACTGCACGACCATGATGCGCGCGTCCGACCACGTGCGCTTCTGCGGCGCCAACGACCGCGACTTCGAGATCTTCAGCGCCGCCGCCGAGGGGTCGGACATCGAGGTGCGCGAGCGCACCGACGCAATGCCGCACCTCTGCCTTCAGGGCCCCCGGAGCCGGGAGATGCTCCAGGGCCTCACCGACGGCGACCTCTCGAACGAGGCGTTCCCCTACTACACGTTCCGGGAGGACGTGGCGATCGCGGGCGTGCCGGTCTACATGACGCGGCTCGGCTACACGGCGGAGCTCGGCTACGAGCTGTGGGTCGACCGCGACCGGGCCTTCGAGCTCTGGGACGCGCTCCTCGCGGCCTGCGAGCCGCAGGGGATGAAGCTCATCGGCATGGTCGCCCTCGACCTCTTCCGCATCGAGGGCGGCTTCATCATCGGGGGCATCGAGTACGACCCGACCGTCTCGCCGTACGAGTGCGGCCTCGGCTGGTCCGTCGACCTCGACAAGGGCGAGTTCCAGGGCCGCGAGGCCCTCGCGCGCGACATGGACGAGACCCAGCTCCGCCTCACGAGCGTCGTCCTCGAGGAGGGCGGCGACGAGGCCAGTGGCGCGCCGCTCTGGGTCGGCGACGACGAGGTCGGGCTCGTCACCCAGGCGGTCGTCTCCCCGTACCTCGGCGGCAAGACGCTCGGGCTCGCCAAGATCCGCAAGGACCTGAAGGAGCCGGGCCAGAACGTCGTCGCGCAGCTGGGCGACCAGCAGGTAGCCGGCGAGGTCGTGCGTCACCCCGTCTACGACCCGGAGCGCAAGCGCGCCAAGGAGAGCTGAGCCGAGCCGGCGTCCGCTTGCTCAGCCCACGGTGTGGGCGTAGGTGGCGGTCAGGCGCGCCTCGGCGAGGACGCGGCCCGCGAGCGCGCCGAGGACATCGTCGCGGCTCACCCCGTCCGGAAGCCCGAGCGCCTCGTCGAGGGCGAGGAGCCGGAAGACGTAGCGATGCTCCTCGCCGCCGGGCGGGCACGGCCCGCCGTAGCCGGCGGCGCCCATGTCGTTCACGCCCTGGCGGAGGGCGGGTGGGCCGGCGACGTCGGCTCTCACGGGGACGCCCTCGGGCAGCGCGGTGACGCTTGGGTCGACGCCGTAGACGAGCCAGTGGGTAAACGTGCCGCCCGGAGCGTCGGGGTCCTCGACCACGAGGGCGAGCTCGGCGGTGCCCGCCGGCACGCCCGCCCAGGCGAGCGCGGGCGAGACGTCGTCGCCGTCACAGGTGTAGCGCGGGTCGATCGGCTGACCGTCCGCCACCCCGCCGCCCGTGAAGGCGAAGCCGGTGACGGAGGCGCCGGTCGCGACCGGTTCCGCGGGCTCGTCGTCGTCTCCGCCGCAGGCGGTCACCAGGGCCGCGGCGAGAAGTGCGGTCGCGAACGCGAGACGTCGCATGCGGCAACCCTAGCCCGCCACCGCGAGGACGGCCGCTCCGCGCACCTCGCCGGCCCGGAGCGTCGCGAGGGCCTCGTTCGCCGCCGCGAGCGGGAAAACCTCGACCTCCGTCCTCACGGGCACGCGCGGCGCGAGCGCGAGGAACTCCTCGCCGTCGCGCCGCGTGAGGTTCGCCACCGAGCGGACGACCCGCTCGCCCCAGAGGAGCTCGTACGGAAACGAGGGGAGGTCGCTCATGTGGATGCCGGCGCAGACGACCGAGCCGCCCTTGGCCACCGCGGCGAGCGCGGCCGGGACGAGCGCGCCGACGGGGGCGAAGACGATCGCCGCGTCGAGCTCCTCGGGCGGCGCCTCCTCCGAGCCCCCCGCCCACTCCGCGCCGAGCTCCCGTGCGAAGGCCTGCGCCCGGTCGTCGCCGGCCCGCGTGAAGGCGAACACGCGCCGGCCCTCGTGTAGCGCGACCTGCGTGACGATGTGGGCGCCGGCGCCGAAGCCGTAGAGGCCGAGCCGGCCCGCGTCGCCGGCCAGCCGCAGCGAGCGGTAGCCGATCAGGCCCGCGCAGAGGAGCGGCGCCGCCTGGAGGTCGTCGAAGCCCTCGGGAAGCGGGAAGCAGAAGCGCTCGTCGGCGGCGGCGAGCTCCGCGTAGCCGCCGTCGAGCTGGTAGCCGGTGAAGCGCGCGCGGTCGCAGAGGTTCTCGCGCCCGCTCAGGCAGTAGCGGCACTCGCCGCAGGTCCAGCCGAGCCAGGGGATGCCGACGCGGTCGCCGGCGGCGAAGCGCTCGCCGCCCTCGACCACGCGCCCGACGATCTGGTGGCCGGGGACGAGCGGGAGCTTCGGCTGGGGCAGCTCGCCGTCGACGACGTGGAGGTCGGTGCGGCAGACGCCGCAGGCGTCCACCGCCACGAGCACCTGCCCGGGGCCGAGGTCGGGCACGCGCAGGTCCTCCGCCCGGAGGGGCTCCCCGGGGGCCGTGAGCACCATCGCCTTCATCGCCGCGCGGGCGAGCGCCGGGCTAGTGCCCGATCTGCCGGCCGGCCTCCGCCAGGACCTCCCCGAGGGTGCCGGCGATCTCGTCGAACTC
>DATBJE010000277.1:0-7827 GCA_036556565.1 Gaiellaceae bacterium | reverse complement strand
CGTCTTCGTCGCCATCGCCACGGCTCTCTTCTGCGTCGGCGTCGCGTTCGGCTACTTCATCGTCTTCCCGAAGGCCCTCGATTTCCTCACGAACTACAACGACGAGTTCTTCTCGATCGAGATCAGGGCGAGCTACTACTTCTCCTTCATCTCGCTCGGCATCCTCGGGATCGGGCTCGTGTTCGAGCTCCCCATCTTCATCCTCGCGCTCGTCCGACTCGGCGTCCTCACGTCGGGCAGCCTGCGCAGGAACCGGCGCATCGGCTACGCGTCGGTGATCGTCGTCGCGGTCCTCCTGCCGACGGTCGACCCGATCTCGCTCGCCTTCGAGACCATCCCGCTCCTCCTCCTCTTCGAGGCGTCGATCTGGGCCTCCGTGCTCCTGGAGAAGCGCTGGGCGGCCAAGATCCAGGCGCGCCGCGAGGCCTACGCGGGCACCGACACCTGAGACTCGCCACGTGACGACGACGGTCTACGAGGCCGACTGGGTCGTTCCGGTCGAGGGAGAGCCCGTGCGCGACGGGGGCGTCGCCGTCGCCGACGGCCGCGTGGTCGCGGTCGGACCCGCGGGCGCGCTCGAGGGCGAGCGCCGGCGCTTCCCCGAGGCGGCGATCGTCCCCGGCTTCGTGAACGCCCACTCCCACCTCGAGTACGCGGTCTACGCGGGCTTCGGCGACGGCTTCTCGTTCGCCCCCTGGATCGGCCTCCACGTGACCCGGAAGCAGCGCCTCCTCGACGGCGACGCCGTCGCGATCGCGCGGCTCGGCGCCGCCGAGTGCCTGCGCTCGGGGATCACGACCGTGGGCGACGCGAGCTTCTCCGGCGCCGCCGCCGCCGCGTGCGCCGGCCTCGGCCTGCGCGCCGTCGTCTACCTCGAGATCTTCGGCGACGACCCGGCGGCGGCCCTCGCCCGCTTCGGGGAGCTGCGCCAGGAGGTCGACGGCTTCCTGTCCGCGGCCATTCGCCCGGGCGTCTCGCCGCACGCGCCGTACACGACGTCGCCCGACGTCTACGAGGCCGCCGCGGGGCTCGGGCTCCCGATCGCCACCCACCTGGCCGAGAGCGACGCCGAGCAGGAGTGGCTGCTCGCGGGCACCGGCCCGATGGCCGAGGCGGCCGACCTCCTCGTCGCCCCGCCGGGGGCGACCGGGATCCGGACGCTCGCCGAGCGTGGCCTGCTCGGCCCGGGCGTGCTGGCGGCCCACTGCGTCCACGTCGACGCGGAGGAGATCGAGCTCCTGGCGGGCCACGACGTCGCCGTCGCCCACTGCCCCCGCTCCAACGCCGTTCTCGGCTGCGGCGCCGCGCCCCTCGTCGACCTCGTCGCGTCCGGGGCGCGCGTCGGGCTGGGCACCGACAGTCCGGCCTCGACGCCGTCGTTCGACCTCTTCGAGGAGATGCGGGCCGCCGTCTACACGGCCAGGGCCCGCGAGCGGCGAGGCGACGCGCTCTCGGCGAGCGCCGCGCTGGAACTCGCTACTCTTGGCTCGGCGCGCGCGCTCGGGCTCGAAGCCGAGACGGGCTCGCTCGCCGTCGGCAAGCGGGCCGACCTCGCGGTCGTCTCGCTCGCCGGCTCGCCGTTCCTCCCCTGGGAGGATCCGGCAGCCGCGGTGGTCTTCGGCGGCTCGCCCGAGCGGGTGCTCCTCACCCTCGTCGACGGCGAGACGCGGTACGAGAAGGGAGGATTCGAGTGGCACGAGCTTCGACGCAGCGGAAGCGCCGCACGCGCCCGCCTGCTCAACGAAGCGCCGCCAGCGCCGAAGACCTGATGTTCTTCCCTAAGCTTCGCCGCCGGGCGAAGTGGGTCTTCCTCCTCCTCGCGATCGTCTTCGCGGGCAGCTTCGTCTTCTTCGGCGTCGGCGCTGGCGGCTCCGGAATCGGCGACTACATCTCCGATTTCATCAACAACTCGCCCAACACAGGCACGCCGTCGCTCGACGACGCGCGCTCGGCGGTCGACGACAATCCGAACGACGCCGCGGCGCAGCTCGACCTCGCGCGCGCGGCCCAGCAGGCCGGACAGGTCGACGAGGCGATCACTGCCTACGAGGCCTACCGGCAGATGAAGCCGAAGGACGCGGCCGCCCTGCGCTCGCTCGCCGCGCTCTACGGCCAGCAGGTCGCGATCGCGCGCCGGGAGGCCGAGGTCGCCAACGGCCGGGCCGCGGAGGCGTCCCTCCAGCAGGTGCTCGCTCCCAGCGACAGCCCGTTCCTGCAGGAGCTCATGAGCTCGCCGGCGACGGATTCCCTGAGCGGCGAGTTCCAGGCTCGGGCGCAGACCGCATCGGCCGAGGCGCAGCGCCTCTCCCGCCTCCAGCTCGCCGTCTACCAGGACCTCACGCTGATCGTGAAGGACGACCCCCTCGTCTTCCTCCAGCTCGCGCAGGCGGCCGAGGGCGCTTTCGACTACGCCTCCGCGATCGCCGCCTACGAGCAGTTCCTCCAGCTGGCGCCGAACAACGCGAGCGCGAAGCAAGTGCAGCAGCGCATCGACCAGCTCAAGACGCTGACGGGCCAGACGGGCGGGACGGGATCCGGCGACGGCTAGAACCCTCGGCGGCTAACCTACGCAACCGCAGTCGACGAGGGACTCGATGAACTTCGACATCCAGACGGAGAAGGTCGCCGACGACGTCTACGTCATCGCCCTGACGGGCGAGATCGACCTCTACACCGCGCCGGAGTTCAAGCAGCAGCTGCTCGACGTCGTCGGCCAGGGCGCGAAGAACGTCGTCGTCGACCTCACGGAGACGACCTTCATCGACTCGACGACGCTCGGCGTGCTCGTCGGCGGCGTCAAGCGCCTGCGGCCGGCCGGGGGGCAGCTCTCGATCGTCTCCAGCGACCGCAACATCACCAAGATCTTCGAGATCACGGGGCTGAGCCGGGTCTTCCCGCTCCACGCGACGAGGGCAGAGGCCCTCGAGAGCGTCGGAGTCGACGAGGCGACGAGCCGGCAGCCGCAGTGACGCGCGCCCTCCTCGCCCTCGCGCTCGCGGCGGTCGTCCTCGCGGCGACGGGCTGCGGCGGGGACGAGGCGACCACGGGCTTCGACGGCGCGAACCGGACGGCGGGCAAGGAGCTCTTCGTCCAGGGCGCGAACGGCAAGGCGAGCTGCGGCTCCTGCCACACGCTCGCCGACGCAGGCACGGTCGGCACGGTTGGGCCCAACCTCGACCACGCCTTCGGCTACGTGTGCGAGCAGGGCTTCGCCGAGGACACCGTCTACTCGGTCGTCCTGGGCCAGATCGACCTCGCCCAGGGCGCCATGCCCCAGGATCTCGTCACGGGCCAGGACGCGGTCGACGTGGCCGCCTACGTCGCGAGCGTCGCGGGCAAGGACGTCCCCGGCTGCACCCCCAGCGGCGGGGGCGGTGGCACCACCGCCACCACGACGACGCAGACCGGCGGCTAGGGAGCCTCGCCGAGCCAGACCGCGGCGTCGAGGCCGACGCTGCTTCGGCCGATCGAGCCGACGGCCACCACCGGCAGCCCCCTGGCCGTGACGTCCGCGATCGCGCACGCGCCCTCGCCGTGGAGCCCGCCCTCCGCGCTCGGCTCGCGCGCCCACGTCCTCCCGTTCCTCGACGTCCACACGGCGGCGTCGCTTCCCGCGATCCCGCCGGCGAGCAGCGGCGGAGCGCCGGCCGACGTGGCGGCACGCTCGGAAGCGACGACGGAGGAGACGAGCACCGAGCCGTTCCCGGCCGCGAAGGCGTCCCCGAGGTCGGGGGCGCGGCTCCAGACCTCGCCGTCGCGCGAGAACCAGACGGCCCCGTTCTGCCCGGCCCGCCCCACGGCCACGATCCCCGACTCGCCGAGGGCAACCGTGTCCAGGATCTCCTGATCCTTGCCGCGCAGCGCGGGGGACGCGACGCGATCCCAGCTGCGGGCATCGGCGGAGAACCACACGCCCGCGCGACCCTGGTCGAGACCCACGGCGACGAAGCGGCCGTCCCCGAGCTGGACGACACGATTGACCCGCTGGTCGCCGGGGCCGCCGAGGTCGGGATCCGCGACGAGCTCCACTGGGGCGTCCGGAGCGCCGAGGATCCAGATCGCGCCGTCGTCGCCGTCGGTCGAGCCGCCGGTGCGCCACCCCGCGCCGACGAGCCCGACCCTGGTCCCTCCGACCCGGCTGATCAGCTCGTTCACGCCACGTTCGGCCGGGACGGCCACGCGATCCCAGCTCGACGCGTCCTCGGAGATCCACAGCGCCGCGTCGGCGGTGCTCCCCGAGGCGTCGTACCCGCCCGCCACGAGGCGTCCGAACTTCGTCCACAACGCGAGCCCGAGCATCTGCTGATCGCCGCTCGCCGCCAAGCCCCTTTTCGCCACGGCCGTCCAGACGTTTCCGTCCGTCGACGTCCAGACGGCGGCGTCCTGGCCCTCGGACGTACGCCTGGAGCCGACCGCCACGAACGGAGGCGACGCGCCCCGGAGCGGGTTGACGACGGCGGTCATCTGCTGGTCGTCCGGCCCGCCGAGGTCGGCGGGCTCCGCGAGCTGCCAGGCGAGCGCGCCCCGCGCGGGCGGGCCCGGCGCGGTCGCCGTGCCCGGCCCCGGCTCGGCCGGCGGCCCCGCCTCCCCGCCCGAGTCCCTCAGCAGGACGGAGAGGAGGATCCCTGCCACCGCCACGGCGAGGAGGGTCCCGACCACGATCGCCGGCGTGCGCAGGCTTCGCTGCTTTTCGCTCCCTCCGGTCGACACTGTCCCCGGCGGCCGTCGCTAGCGGGAGGCCGCGCCGGTCGCCGGCGGTGCCCGGCGCTCCTGCTCGAGGTCGACGACGACGTGCGTGATCGGGAGTGGATACCGCTCGCGCGCGCGGGAGACGACCTCCTTCTCGAGCCAGTTCGACCGTCCCGGCGGGTGGGTCGAGATGACGATCTCGTCGGGGTCGAACGTGCGCAGCGCGTCGTCGATCGCCTGGATCGGATCGGCGTCCCCGACCTCCCCGGCCGCGTCCACGCCCTGGCCGCCGAGCGCCGCGAGCGACTCGTCGAGGCGCTCCTGCGCGAGCGCATGGGCGTGGTCCTCGTCGGAGGTCCAGTGGCGGATGGGCGAGTTGAGCGCCGGGCAGACGACGAGAACGCGGGCGCCGTCGCCGGCTCGCTCGAGCACCTCTGCGCGCAGAGCCCGCCCGGCGACCGTCTCGTTGGCGACGACCAGGATCTGCCGGCGGGCGTGCGGCCTGTGCGGCCACGCCGGACGCTCCTGCTCCTTCGGCTCCGCCTTGATGTAAACGGCGAGCCCGATCACGAGCACGAGGAAGACGCCGAGCGCCACCCAGCCGCCGAAGAAGACGCCCGCGAACGCGACGATGGTGAAGAGGACCACGCACACCAGCACGAAGCTGAACGCCTCAGCCTCGCTCCGGATGGGGTTGCGCACGCGCCCTCCTAGAGTCCGCGGCCTAGATCACGTAGACCGTCGTGTAGACGACAATCCACATTACGTCGACGAAGTGCCAGTAGATCCCCGGGATCTCGACGCCGAGGTGCTTCTCCGGCTCCGGCCCGTAGTGCCCGCGGACCGACCGGATGAGGGCGTAGAGGAGCAGGTTGAGCCCGACGAAGACGTGCGCCCCGTGCAGGCCGGTCAGCCCGTAGAACGTCGAGCCGAACGCGTTGGTCGAGGGTCCGAAGCCGAGCCGGAGGTACTCGGTGATCTGGATGCTGAGGAACGTGAGCCCGAGCAGGAAGGTCAGCGTGAGCCCGGCGACGAGCCCCGAGCGGTTGTTCCGCTTGACGGATTGGAGCGCCCAGTGCATCGAGAAGCTCGAGGTGACGAGGATGATCGTGTTGAGGAGGGCGACGTAGACCGGGAGTTCGAATCCGTCCGGCGGCCACGCCTCGCCCCCGGCGACGACCACGCGATCGAAGAAGTAGATGCTGAAGAACGAGCCGAACAGCATCACCTCGGAGCCGATGAAGAAGTAGATCCCGAGGAGGCGCGAGTCGATGCGCGAGCTCTGGTTCGCGACGGGAGGATGCTCGTGGGCGTGCGCCTGCGTCGCCATCAGGACGCGACCTCCGCCTCGGACTCCTCGACGACGACGTGGCGCACCGGCAGCTCGGCGCCCTTCTCGATGCGCCCGACGACGTCCCGGCGCAGCCATCCGGAGCTCGCCTCCGGGAACGTCGAGACGACGATCTCGTCCACCTGCTCGTCGTGGACGGCGTTCATGGCCGCGGTCACCGGGTCCGGGTCGCCGAGGTGCCCGGTCGCCGCGACCCCCGCCTCGCGGAGCTCGGCGAGCGCGCGGTCGAGGCGGTGCTGCACGCCCGGCTGGTCGGCGGGCGCGACGAGCGTGAAGTCGGCGGGCGACGCCTCGGCGCGGGCGCGGATGGCCTCGAGCAGCGGGCCGCCGACGATCGTCTGGTTGGCGATGACGAGCACGTGGGCGCGCTCGCGCGGGGAGGTGAGGTCGACCTCGACGTGGGTGACGGGGATTCCCTCGGCGACCTTGCGCGCGCGGTCGACCAGCCCTGCCCGCAGCCAGCTCGAGCGCACCGCGCCGGGATGCGTCGAGATGATGATCTCGTCCACGGGCGCGTACTGGTGCAACGCGTCTCGGAGCGCCTGGAGCGGGTCGGGGTCGACCACCGCCCCGCGCGCCGCGATCCCGGCCTCGTGGAGGAGGTCGAGCGTCTGGCGCAGGCGCCGCTCCGCGCTCGAGCGGCGGCTGTCCTCGTAGACGACGTACCCCGCCCGCGGGTCGTTCTGGGGCGAGATGACCGTCACCCGGATCGGGCCGTCCTGGGCCTGGTGCCGGATCGCCTCGATCAGCGTCTTCCCCGCGACCGTCTCGTTGGCGAGCACGAGGACGTGGCGCGGCCTCGCCTGCGGCGCCGGCGACTCGCCCGCGTACGGGTCGCTCACGCCTCCACCTTCTCGCGCTCCTCGACGGCCGCCCGGTCGCCGTTCAAGACGGCGTGGCGGGCGCCGCGAACCCCGTACTCGTAGGGGCTTCCGACGACCTGCGGGATCTCGTCGAAGTTGAAGATCGGCGGGGGCGAGGACACCTGCCACTCGAGCGTGAGCGCGCGCCAGGGATTCCCCGGCGCCTTCGGCCCGCGCCGCCAGCTCACGATCATGTTGTAGAGGAAGACGATGGTCGAGGCGCCGAGGCCGAAGGAGGCGATCGAGATGATCATGTTCCAGTCGGCGAACTGGTCGGCGTAGTCGGCAACGCGGCGCGGCATCCCCTGGAGCCCGATCCAGTGCATCGGGAAGAACGTGAGGTTGAACCCGACGAAGGTCAGCCAGAAGTGGAGCTTCCCGAGCCGCTCGTTGTACATCCGGCCGGTCATCTTCGGGAACCAGTAGTAGATGCCGGCGAAGATCGTGAAGAGCGAGCCGCCGAAGAGCACGTAGTGGATGTGGGCGACGACGAAGTACGTGTCGCTCGCGTGGATGTCGATGGGGACGGAGCCGAGGTAGATCCCCGAGAGGCCGCCGATCACGAACATGGACACGAACCCCGACGCGAAGAGCATGGGCGTCGCGAAGTGGAGTCGCCCCTCCCACAGCGTCGCCAGCCAGCTGAACACCTTGATGCCCGTCGGCACCGCGATCACGAGGGTGGTGATCATCATCGGGATGCGGATCCAGCTCTGCATGCCCGAGACGAACATGTGGTGCGCCCAGACCGAGAAGCCCAGGATGAGGATCGCCATCAGCGACAGCGCCATCAGCCGGTAGCCGAAGATCGGCTTCCGCGCGAAGACGGAGATCACCTCCGAGGCGATGCCGAAGCCGGGCAGCATCATGATGTAGACGGCCGGGTGGGAGTAGAACCAGAAGATGTGCTGGTAGGCGATGACG
>DATBJE010000276.1:0-1705 GCA_036556565.1 Gaiellaceae bacterium | reverse complement strand
CGCGGCCGGCGAGCCCGGCTGGACCTCCTCGACCGAGCGGGAGACCTCGGAGGGGACGCCGAGCATGAAGACGATCGCCAGGGCGACGATGCAGAAGACGAAGTTCGTCGCCGGGCCGGCGAGGATGACCGCGATGCGCTTCGAGGTCGGCGCGCGCCAATAGGCGTCGGCCGAGAGCGCGTCCTCGACGTCGTCGAGGCCCCGCTCGGCCGCGCGCCGCGCCGGGTCCGAGAGCCCGGCCGAGGAAACGGTCTCCCTCAGCGCGGGCATCGCCGCCGCCGCGTCGTCGAGCCGGCTCTCCGCGAGCGCCTGCTCGACGGGCGCCGCGGCCACCGCGATCGCGGAGCTCTCGTTGCGGGCCGGATCGAGGTAGGCGTCGAGATCGCCCGCCGCGGGGCGGTGCATCCCCGGGATCTTCACGTAGCCGCCGAGCGGGATCGAGCCGATGCCGTACTCGATCCCGTTCCGCTTCCACTTCGCGATCGCGGGCGGGAAGAAGATGTAGAAGCGCCGCGGGCGCATGCGCACCGCGAGCGCGGTGACGAAGTGCCCGGCCTCGTGGATGAGGATCAGGAAGGCGAGGCCGGCAATGGCGACGGCGAGGTGCATGCCCTTAGTGAACCAGCTCGCGCGTGAGGCCGGACGCAATCCGCCGCGCCTCGGCGTCCGCCGCGACGAGCTCGTCGAGCAAGTCGGCCCGCGCGGGGTCGACGCGGGTGAGGGTGCGCTCGACGACGTCCCCGATGCCCGGGAACGGGAGCGCGCCCTCGAGGAACGCGGCCACCGCGACCTCGTTCGCGGCGTTGAGGACGCACGGCGCCGTTCCTCCCGTCTCCCCGGCCGCACGGGCGAGCCGGAGGCACGGGAACGCCTCGTCGTCGGGCGCCCCGAACTCAAGGAGGAGCCCGCCCGCGAGGTCGAGCGGCTCGATCGGCGTCGCCGCGCGCTCGGGGTACGTGAGCGCGTAGCTGATCGGGACGCGCATGTCGGGGTAGCCGAGGTGCGCGAGCGAGGCGCCGTCGCGGAGCCGCACGAGCGCGTGCACGACCGAGGTCGGGTGCACGACGACCTCGATCCGCTCGTACGGGAGCGCGAAGAGGAAGTGCGCCTCGATCAGCTCGAGACCCTTGTTCATCAGGGTGGCCGAGTCGACGGTGATCTTCGGCCCCATGCTCCACGTCGGGTGCGCGAGCGCCTGCTCGGCCGTCACCCCGGAGAGCTCTGCCCGCGAGCGTCCGCGGAACGGCCCGCCCGAGGCGGTGAGGACGAGCGAGCCCACGGTCTCGGGCGGGCGCCCGTCGAGGAGCTGGAAGGCGGCGGAGTGCTCCGAGTCGACGGGAAGCAGCCGCCCTCCGCCCCGCTCCCAGGCGGAGGTCGCGAGCGGCCCGCCCGCGACGAGGCTCTCCTTGTTGGCGAGCGCGAGGTCGATCCCGTGCTCGAGGGCCCACAGGGTGGCGGGGAGCCCGGCGAAGCCGACGACGGCGTTGAGAACGACATCGGGCTCGGCACGCTCGAGGAGGTCGGTGAGGTCGCCTCCCACCTGGACGAGCGGCGCGAGCCCGTCGATCGGGGTGGAGCCCGAGGCGGCCGCGACGAGCTCGAGCTCGGGCTGGCTCTCGATGATCTCGAGCGCCTGGCGACCGATCGAGCCGGTCGCGCCGAGGAGGGCGACGCGCTTCATCGCGGCCAGTGTAGGCGGCCGGTC
>DATBJE010000275.1:0-5215 GCA_036556565.1 Gaiellaceae bacterium | reverse complement strand
CCGGGCGTGGAACCGCGACGTCCCCGTCATCATCGTGAGCGCGCGCGGCGACCCGGTCGACCGCGTGCGCGGCTTCGCGCGCGGCGCCGACGACTACGTGACGAAGCCCTTCGTCTACGAGGAGCTCGTCGCCCGGATGCGTGCCGTCCTGCGGCGGGTGAGCGCTCCGCGACACCGCCGGCTCGGGGTCCGCGACCTCGAGATCGACCTCGCGTCCCGGGTCGTGCGGGTCGGAGGCGATCCCGTCTCCCTCTCCGCGAAGGAGTTCGACCTCCTCGTCGCCCTCGCCGAGGATCCCGAGCGCGTCTTCCGCAAGGAGGAGCTCCTCCGCGACGTCTGGGGGTTTCGCTCTCTTGGACGGACGAGGACGCTCGACTCGCATGCGAGCCGCCTTCGGCGCAAGCTCAATCGCCCGGGGGAGTCGGCCTACGTCCTCAACGTGTGGGGCGTCGGCTACCGCCTCGTGGCGGCCGCCTAGACGAGCACGCGAACTGCCGCCGTCGCCGCGGCCGCGGCGAGGACGACGACCAGGAGCGGCGCCCGCAGGAGGAGCGCCGCGACCGCGGCCGCGAGGCCGACGAGCCGGGCGTCGAGGACGATCTCGCGGTCGCCGCCGACGACCTGCGTGACGACGAGCGCCGCCAGCAGCGCCGGCGCGAGGAGAGCGACGACGCCGGTGAGCCGGTGCGGCAGCGTCCGTCCTCCGAGCACGACCGGGCCGACGGACTTGAGCGCGACCGTCGCCGCCCCCACGAGCCCGACCACGACCCACGCCTCCGTCACGGTTCTGTCAGGCCTCCCTCAGGCCGAGGAGGCACGCGGCGCTCGCCGCGATGATCGGCACGCCTACGGGCGTGAAGGGGAGGAGGGCGAGCGCAATCGTCCCGCCGGCGATCGCGGCCGCGAGCGCGCGGCGGTTCCTCACCTGCGGGACGAGGAGGGCGAGGAAGAGCGCGGGGAAGGCCGCGTCGAGCCCGAGGTCGGCCGGGTCGCCGAGCGCCTCGCCGCCGACCGCGCCGATCGCGGTCCCGCCGACCCAGCAGGCGTAGAGCAGGAGACCGGCGCCGATCAGGAGGTGGCGGTCGAAGCGCCCGTCCGGCCGCCGCGAGACGGCCCACGACTCGTCGACGATCAGCTGCGACTCGACGACCCTGCGCAGGCGGCTGCCGCGAAAGAGCGAAGCCACCGAGACGCTGATCGGCCCGTAGCGGGCGTTGAGGAGCACCGCGGCGAGCACCGCCGCCGCGATGCCGCCGCTCGTCCCGAGAATGGACGCGGCCGCGAACTGGGCCGAGCCCGCGAACGTCGTCGCCGACATGACGGTGGCCGCCTCGGTCTCGATGCCCGCCGTCCGCGCGAGCACGCCGAACGACGCGCCGAACGCGAGGACGATGACGCCGATCGGCGCGATCGCACGCGCACCGTCGCGGTAACGGTTCATTCCTCCTGAACCCAGTCGCGGGTGAGAAAGAGCCAGAACGCGAGCCCCGAGTACGGCCGGTACCGGCGGAAGCGGCGCTCGATCGCCGAGTCCTTCACCCGCCGCCCTCCGTTCAGGCTCGCGTACTTCGGGCGCGTCCAGGAGTCGAGGACGAGGGGGGAGTACCGCCCGAGGAGCATCATCACGTGCGCCGCCGCGTACGGGCCGACGCCGGGGAGGGCGAGCAGGCGTGCCTCGACCTCGTCGTCGGGGAGATCATCGGCGCTCGCGCGGCCGAGCACCTCGAGATCGAGATCGCCGCCTGCGACCGAGTCGGCGAGGGAGCGAAGGTAAGCGCCGCGGTAGCCGGCGCGGGCGACGTCCCGGTAGAACGACTCGTCTGCCGCGGCCATCGCCTCGGGCGTCGGGAACGCGCGGCCGTAGGGGCCGTCGGGGGCGACGCCGGTCGCGGGCTCGCCGAGGTGCTCGACGAGCGCTCCGACCATGCGCTGCGTCGCCGACCACGCGCAGTTCGTCGTGCAGATCGTCTTCACGACCTCCTCGAAGACCGTCGGGCTGCGAACGAGTCGTCCGGCCCCCACCGTGGCCCAGGCGAGGTCGGGATCTTGCTCAGCGAGGGCATAGAAGGGCGAAAGGTCCTCGTCGAGGCGCAGAACGTAGGCGAGGGTGGCGAGGAGGTCGGCCGCGACCCGCGCCCCGGGCGCAGGCCCCGCGGCGGTGATGACCGCGTGCCCGGCGCGTCCCTCGGCGACCCGGGCGGTGCGCGGCCTGGCGTTCGGCAGCGGCACCGTGATCTCGAGCGTGCGGCTTCCGGGCACGATCCGCATCGGCGGCAGGTCGACGAGCCCGTGCGACTCGATCGTCCGCCTGAGGTCGACCGGCTCGCCGCCCGCGCCGACGAGCGGCAGGTCGGCGCTCCAGGATGTCTTAGCCACCGTCGACGTACTTCTGCTCCCAGGCGGACACCGCGAACGCCTTCCCGGGCTCTCCTCCGACGGCCAGGAGCGTCGTCCCCGGCTCGAGCGCCGTAGCCCCCCGCCGCAGCGCCGGGTCGCGGACGTAGACGAAGGTGCCGGCGGGCACGTCGACCGACTCGCCGTCCACCGTGAACCTCACGCTCCCGCTGCCGACGTAGAACAGCTCCTCGTGCCGGGTGTCCGCCTCGTCGTGCTCGGACGTGAAGACATCGCCGGCCGCCTCGGCCGTGTAGGCGCCGACGCCGAACGAGCCGATGTCGAAGTGGATGCGCACCGCGTGCCAGTTGGAGTCACCGTCCGCCGTCGCCGGCGTGACGACCTCGGACACGTGGGCGAGACGGAACGGAGCGTCGGGCACGAGAGCCTCCTTGGTCGCTGGATAACCGATGTTCTACTATAGATGGTTATGGATCCCGAAGCGGCGCCCGGCAACCTCGAGCTCGTGCGCGATTTCGTGAACACGCTCGAGGTCGAATCCGAGACCGACGCGCTCTCGAGCCCGCAGGCGCTCGCCGCCTGGCTGCGCGCGCACCGGCTCCTGCGGGGAGGCACGGCGTCCCGTGAGGATCTCGAGGCCGCCCGCGCCCTTCGCGAGGCGATCCGGGCGCTCCTGCTCGAGAACAACGGTATCGGCCTGCGGAGGGACGCCGCGAGGACGCTCGACCGCGCGGCCGCGCAGGCCGGCGTCACGCTGCGCTTCGACCTGTCGGGCGCACCCCGCCTCGAGCCCGCGGCGGCGGGCGTGCCCGGCGCGCTCGGACGCATCCTCGCGATCGTCGCGACGGCGATGGCAGACGGAGCGTGGAGCCGGCTCAAGGCGTGCCGGGCCGACGACTGCCGCTGGGCGTTCTACGACCGGGCTCGCAACCACTCGCGCCACTGGTGCTCGATGGAGGTCTGCGGCAATCGGACCAAGGCGCGCGCCTACCGGGCGCGCCGCGCCGTCGCCCGCTAGCGCCCGGCCGGAAGGCGCGGCGTCGGCCCGCCGTGGTAGACGTGCGCCGTGGCGATCCTCGGAATCGACGTCGGCGGCACGTTCACCGATGCGGTGCTCCTCTCCGAGGGCGAGCTGCGGACGACGAAGATTCCGACGGTCCGGGCCCAGGAGCATTCGGTCGTCAAGGCGGCCACGGCCGTCGGCGCGGGCGACGGCCCACTCGAGCGCTTCACGCACGGGACGACGATCGCGACGAACGCGCTCCTCGAGCGGAAGGGAGCAAGGACGGCGTACGTCGGGACGGCCGGCTTCGAGCACGTGCTCCACCTGCGCCGGCAGACCCGAGCGCACCTCTACCGGCTCTGCGACGAGCACCCGGAGCCGCTCGTCCCGCTCGAGCGGTGCGTCGGCGTGCACGAGCGGATCGGGCCGGCCGGCGTGATCGAGCCGCTCGACCTCGACTCGCTGCCGGAGGTCGACGCCGATGCGGTGGCGGTGTGCCTCCTCTTCTCCTTCAGGGACCCGACCCACGAGCGGCTCGTCGCCGACGAGATCCGGAGGCGGCTCCCCGACGCGCACGTCGTCGCCTCGCACGAGGTCGCGCCGGAGTTCCGGGAGTACGAGCGCGCCTCGACGACCACGGTCGACGCCTACCTCGGGCCCCTGCTGGCCGAGTACCTCGACTCGCTGTCCACCCGGTGTCGCGAGGCCGGGCTCCCGCAGCCCCTCGTCATGCGCTCCTCGGGCGGTGTCTGCGCGCTCGGCGACGCCGGCCGCCACCCGTCGTTCGCGCTTCTCTCGGGCCCCGCGGCCGGGGTGGTGGGCGCGGCGCACGTCGCACGGCTGGCGGGCGTCGAGAACGCCATCTCGCTCGACATGGGCGGGACGTCGACAGACGTCTGCATGATCGCCGGCGGCGAGGCGGGCCGCGCCGGCGAGCGCGAGCTCGGAGGATTCCCGATCCGCCTGCCGACCGTCGACCTGCAGACGGTGGGCGCGGGCGGCGGGTCGATCGTCTGGCGCGACGCCGGCGGCGCCATGCGGGTCGGCCCGCAGAGCGCCGGCGCGGACCCCGGGCCCGCCTGCTACGGGCGCGGCGGGCTCGAGCCGACCGTCACCGACGCGAACCTCGCGCTCGGACGGCTGCCCGAGACGCTCGCCGGCGGCCTGGCCCTCGACCGCACCGCCGCCGAGCTCGCCCTCGGCGACTTCGACCCCGAGGCGGTCATCGAGGTGGTCAACGCGGAGATGCTGCGCGCGCTGCGGCTGATCTCCGTCGAGCGGGGCCACGACCCGCGGGACTTCGCGCTCGTCGCATTCGGCGGCGCGGGCCCGCTGCACGCGTGCGAGCTGGCGGACGAGCTCGGCATCGGCACCGTCCTCGTCCCGGCCGCGGCCGGCGTCCTCTCGGCGCTCGGCCTCGTGGCGAGCGAGGAACGGCGCGATCGGGTGCGCTCGTACGTGATCCCGTTTGCCGAGGCCGGGCTCCTGCCGGCGAGCGGCGAGATCGACCTGCGCTACAAGGGCCAGTCGTTCGAGCTCACCGTGCCGCTCGGCAACGATCCGGCCGAGGCCTTCCACCGGGCCCACGAGGAGCGATACGGCTATGCGGACCGCGACCGGCCGCTCGAGCTCGTCGCGGTGCGGACGGCGGAGGTGTCGCCGGGCCCGGCGCTCGTGCTGCGCGCTTCCGAGCCGCTCCGCGTCGCCGGCCCGGGCGTCGTGGAGCTCGACGGCGCGACCTGCTGGGTTCCCCCCGGGTGGGAGGGGGATAGGGATGGAAATAGCACGTTGATCCTCACGAGATCGTGAATATCGAGCTCCAAGTTCTCGGCAGCGCGCTCCGGGCGGTCGCGGAGG
>DATBJE010000274.1:0-9032 GCA_036556565.1 Gaiellaceae bacterium | reverse complement strand
CGTCATCTGCGACGAGGCGCACACGGCGCTCGGCGAGAAGACGAGCGCGGCGATCCGCAGCCTGACCGAGCCCATCTACATCGGCATGACCGCGACGGAGCACCTGATCGCGAAGCAGGTCTCCGACGTCTTCCCCGCCTCGGTCGACGACCTCCCGCTCGGCGACGCGGCCCGCCGCGGGCTGATCGCGCCGCTTCGGAGCCTCCGCGTCCGCCCGGCGGCGGCCATCTCCTCGGTGCCGATCGTGGGCGGCGACTACGACCAGGAGATCCTGGCGAAGGTCCTCGACCAGGAGATCTTCAACCAGGCGGCCGCGAGCCTCTACCGCGACCGCTTCGACGCCACGCCCGGGATCGTCTACGCGGCGGGCGTCGACCACGCGTACAACCTCGCCCGCGAGTTTCGCGCCGCCGGGCTCAAGGCGGAGGCCGTCAGCGGCCGCACGCCCCCGGTGCGGCTCGCCGAGACGCTCGCCGCGTACGAGCGCGGCGACATCAACGTCCTCGTCAACGCGCAGCTCCTCGCCGAGGGCTGGAACTCGCCCAGGGCGACGGTCTGCATGCACCTCGCGCCGACGGCCAGCCGTCGCGTCTACCAGCAGCGCATCGGGCGGATCATGCGCCTCGCGCCGCGGAAGGAGGCGGGCATCGTCGTCGACTTCGTGGACGACGCGGCCACGCACAACGAGCGCACGATCACCATCCACAGCCTCCTCGACGCCGACTTCTACCGGCCTGGCGCGCGCGTCACGCCGGCGCCCCGCCGCCGCATCCAGCGGCGGGCGAAGCGGAAGCTCTCGCCCGCCCCCTGGCTCGTCCCGGTCACGCCGGACCCGCGGCGGCGCGTCACCGTGATCACGCGCGAGTGGGAACGCGTCCACCCGGGCCGCCTCGCGGACGACGAGCAGCTCCTCTGGGCGCGTCTCGCCGGCCGCCAGGTCCGCTTCGAGGAGCGGCAGCAGTTCGCGGAGAAGCTCGCGCGCGCGAGTCGCGAGTGCCGGGGCGCGTTCCTCATGAGCTGCGCGGCGGAGAACCCGAACCGGCGCCTCCGCCTCTCCGCCCTCGGCGACCGCGTCGCGGTCTCGGTCGACCGGGCCGACTTCGACGACCTCGTCACCATGGTCACCTCGGCGCCGACGTGGGAGAAGGACCGGGTCCAGGGCGTCCGCATCCTCCTGCGGGCCGTCGGCGAGGGGAAGGTGGAGGCCCCGCCCGACATCATCGCTCGCTGGACCTGGCGCCTCGCGCGCGCGACGCGGAAGATCCAGGACCGCCGCGCGAGCGCCGACCTGCCCGAGGCGAAGCGGCTGCTGGGCGCGCTCACGAACTCGCGCGGGCACCGGCACGAGGAGAACGCCGCCCGCCTCGTGAACGTCGCGCTGGAGCAGCCCGTCCACGTGGCCGCCGCGCTCCTCGCCTCGGCCGAGGCCTACACGCCCACGGCGCAGAAGCTCCTCGACGGCGTCCGCGAGCGGATCGGCTCGCCCGAGGAGGTCGCGAACGCCCTCGCCGACAACCTGCCGGCCCCGAAGGCTCCCTCGAGCAAGTCGCGCCGCCGGCGGCGGAAGAAGAAGCGCAAGACGGACGAGGCGCAGGCCGCCCAGTCCCGGACTTCGCCGAACGGGCGCCCCCGGGACGGCAAGCCGCCCACCGAGCCGCCGCAGGACAGGCCGGCGCCCGAGGGCGTCACGCCCGCGTCGTAGCGCGCAAGGCTAAGACTAGGCCGGCGGGCCCTCGTCGCCCTGCTCGGGGCGGCTGCGCTCCTCGTGCTCGCGGAGGAAGCGCGTCAGCTCCGCGGCCAGGGTGTCGCCCGAGGGGACCTCGAGCTCGTCGCCGAGGGCGTCCCGCCGTGCCTCGAGGTCGTGCACGTACGCCTCGGTCTCCTCGTCCTGGGCGACCGCTGCGCTGACCTGCAGCTCGTAGGCCTCGGCCGCCCGCTCGAGGTCGGAGAGGTCGAGGGTGGTTCCCAGGAGCCCTGCCAGCCGCTCGCAGAGGGCGAGCGCCGCCTTCGGGCTCGAGGCCAGAGAGACGTAGTGGGGGACGGCTGCCCAGAGGCTCGCCGACGGGAGCGCGGCACTCTTGCACGCGTCGTGGAGGATGCCGACGATCCCCGTCGGGCCCTCGTAGCGGGACGACGTCAGGCCGAGCTCGGCGACGAGCTTCGGGTCGCTCGCGGAGCCCGTGACGGGCGCGGGGCGCGTGTGCGGGACGTCCGCGAGCAGCGCGCCGAGAGTGACCACCAGCTCGACCCCGAGGTCGCTCGCCAGGCCGGCGATCTCCTCCGAGAAGGTGCGCCAGCGCGTGTTGGGCTCGACGCCCAGGAGCAGGACGGCGTCGCGGTCCGTGCCCGGGACCGTCGCGTCGTAGAAGACGTTCTCCGGCCACTCGACGCGCCGCGTCAGCCCCTCTTCGAGGCGCACGTGGGGCCGGACGGCCTGGAAGTCGTAGAACTCCTCGGGATCGACGTCGGCGAAGCGTTCCCCGCCCCAGCTCTGCGCCAGGAAGCCGGCGGCGAGCGTCGCGCCCTGCGCCCCGTCGTTCCAGCCCCTGAACGCGGCAACGAGGACGGGCCGGCGCAGCGACGGCCGGCGCTCGATGCGGAGATGCCCTGGCATCGGTCCAGTCTACGTTGGAAGCCGCGCGCGCCGCCCGAGGACGATCCGCGCTGCCAGGACGACGACGCAGACCCAGACCGCGGTCGCGATCGTCACGTGGAGGAGCACGAGCCCCCAGGGCAGGCCCTCCCGCCACTGGATCTCGCCCACCGCCATCTGCCCCAGGAGCAGGCCGAGGATGCACCCGGCGAGGATCAGCTCGACGCGGGCCCGGCGCCGCTCGACGACGAGCAGCGCGACGAGCCCGAGGAAGGCGACGCCGAAGACCGCGGTCGCCCCGATGTGGATGTGCACGGCGTCGAGGAGGTTGCCGAAGCGCGGAATCTCCTCGCCACCGGAGTGGGGCCCGGCGGCGGTCACGAGCGTGCCCAAGACGACGAGGGCGAGCGCGGCCGGCACGAGCGCGAGGGCGAGCCACGAGGACGCGAGCGGGCCCTCGGCCGTCCTCCCTCGGACGAGGGCGTGCGCCCCGAGCACGACCACGACCGCGAGCGCGAGGGCGGCGAGCGAGAGGAGGAAGTGGCCCATGACGATCAGCGGGTGGAGCTCGAAGACCACCGTGAGGCCGCCGAGGATGCCCTGCGCGAGGACGGTGAACGGGAGCGCGACCGCGCTCCACAGGAGCCAGCGGGGCATGCCCGGCACGCGAAAGGCGGCCGCGGCCGCGACGAGTGTCGTCAGGCCGACCGCGAAGCCGACGACGCGGTTCCCGAACTCGACGTACGCGTGGTAGTCCTTCGGCGGCAGGAACGTCTCGCCGCAGCGCGGCCAGTTCTCGCAGCCGAGCCCCGAGCCGGTCAGACGGACGGTCGCGCCCGAGACGACGATGAGGAAGAGCGCCGTGAGGGCCGCGTAGGCGAGCCAGGCGAAGGTCGTGGGCGAGACCGTGAGCGAGCGGAGGCGCGCCGAGCGGGCGCCGGCCTCCATCAGGAGAGCGACACCCCGCTCCCCGCCTCGACCTTGCCGATGCGGGCGAGGAACAGCCCCCGGTCGCGGAAGACCGCCTCGAGGACGGCGCCCTTGTCGACGGGAAGCGAGACGAGCAGGCCGCCCGCGGTCTGGGGGTCGTAGGCGAGGGCGGCGACCTCGTCGGGAGTCCCGTCGAGCTCCACCACGCGGGAGGCGAAGTCGCGGTTGCGGCCGTCGCCGCCCGTGCGCACGCCCTGCGCCGCCGCCTCGAGCGCGCCGGGGAGCGCGGGGAGGCTCGCCGCGTCGAGGGCGAGGCGAACGCCGCTCCGTTCCGCCACCTCGCGCGCGTGGCCGAGGAGCCCGAAGCCCGTCACGTCCGTGACGGCGCCCGGCTCGAGCCCGCGGAGCGCGTCGGCGGCACGATCGTTCAGCTCGGTCATGCCCCCGGCGGCGGCGGCCGCCTCGTCCGCTCCGAGAACGCCCTTCGCTGCAGCTGCGAGCACGAGCCCCGTCCCGAGCGGCTTCGTGAGGTAGAGCGCGTCGCCGGGACGCGCGCCGCTCTTCCGCCAGAGCGCATCGGGATGCGCCGTGCCGACGACGGCGAGGCCGTACTTCGGCTCGGCGTCGCGGATCGTGTGGCCGCCGGCGAGGATCGCGCCCGCCTCCTCGACCTTGGCCGCGGCAGCGTCGAAGATCGCGCGCACCGTCTCGACGGGGAGCTCCTCCGGGAAGGCCGCGATCGAGAGCGCGAGCAGCGGCTTGCCGCCCATGGCGAAGACGTCGTTGAGCGCGTTCGCGGCCGCGACGGCCCCGTAGAGGCCCGGGTCGTCGACCATCGGCGGGAAGAAGTCGGTCGTGAAGATGAGCGCCCGGTCGTCGTCCAGCCGATAGACGGCGGCGTCGTCCGCGGGCGAGAGCCCGACCAGGAGATCCTCCGACGAGCCGGGCGCGAAGCCGGCCAGAAGCTCCTCCAGGCGGGCCGCGGAGTACTTCGCGGCGCAGCCGCCGCCGGCTTCGAGACCCGCCAGCCCCGTTGTAGTCTCCACGCCATGGAGGTTAGCGCCAGGCAGTACGGCTGTCAGAGCATGACCGGGCGGCTCCGCCGCGTGCTCGTGCGGGCGCCGAGGACGGAGGACGCGGCACTCTGGCGCGCGTACGGCTGGCGCGGCGAGCCGGATCCGGTCGCGCTCGGCGAGGAGCACGAGGCCTTTTGCGCGCAGCTCGCCGATGCCGGAGCCGAGGTCGTTCTCGCCGAGACGCCGCACGGCCCCGATCCCGACGCGATCTACGCCTACGACCCCGCGATCGTCGCGGACACCGGGGCGATCCTGCTCCGCCCCGGGAAGGAGGGCCGCCGGGGCGAGCCCGACGCGATGGCTGCGGACTTCGTCGAGGCGGGCGTCCCGATCGCGGGCCGCGTCGAGGCGCCGGCGACCGCCGAGGGCGGCGACACGGTCTGGCTCGACGAGCGCACGCTTCTCGTCGGCCGGGGCTACCGGACGAACGAGGCGGGGATCGCGGCGCTCGAGGAGCTCCTCCCGTGCGTGGAGGTCGTGCGCTTCGACCTCCCGCACTACCACGGCGCGGGCGAGGTCATGCACCTCATGTCGTTCCTCTCCCCGCTCGCCGACGACCTCGCGGTCGTCTACCTCCCGCTCATGCCCGTCCGGCTCGTCGAGCTGCTCCGGGAACGGGAGATCGAGCTCGTCGACGTGCCCGACGAGGAGTTCGAGTCGATGGGGCCGAACGTGCTCGCGCTCGCGCCTCGCGTCGCGCTCGCCCTCGAGGGGAACGACGAGACGCGCCGCCGCCTCGAGCGCGCGGGGGTGGACGTCCGCGTCTACGCGGGCGACCAGATCTCGCGTCTGGGCGACGGCGGGCCGACCTGCCTCACGCGCCCGCTCCTGCGCGACTGAGTCCTCCGCCCGCTACCGCAGCAGGAAGCCCTCGCCGAGCTCGTCCCGGGCCTCGAGCACGAACTCGTGGGTCCCGGTGCGGGCGGCGCTCCCCTCCACCTCGGTGACCACGGCGGGGCGACCGGCCACGGTCGCGTCACCGACCACCCGCCCCGCGAAGGTCGTCCCGATCACGCTCTCGTGGACGAGCTCCGCTCCCCGCTCGAGCTCGCCGGCGTGCTCCAGGAGCGCGAGGCGGGCCGACGTCCCGCTGCCGCAGGGCGAGCGGTCGACCTCGCCGTCGGCGAACACCGTGACGTTGCGCTGGCGCAGCGGCGGCCCGAAGTCGAGTCGCTCCCAGAAGATGACGCCGTAGATGTCCCGGAGCTCGGGCTCCTCGGGATGGACGAACTGCCGCTTCGCCTCGAGCCCCGCCTTGACGGCCCGCCCGAGGGCGATCAGCTCGGTCACGTTGCGCGGCTCGACGGGGAGCGGCGAGGCGACGGAGGCGTAGAAGGCGCCCCCGAAGGCGACGTCGGCGCGCAGCCCCTCGGCGATGAGCCCGTCCGCCTCGACGTAGGCCGGGACGTTGCGGAAGCGAACGGAGACGACGGCGCCGTCCTCGAGGCGGGCGACGGTCTCCAGGCGACCCGACGGGACGTCCACGACGACCCTCGCCTCGGGCCCGGTGGCCGGCACGAGGCCGGTCTCGAGCGCCCAGGTGACGAGCGCGATCGTCCCGTGCCCGCACGCGGTCGAGTAGCCCGCGTTGTGGAAGAAGACGACGCCGAGGTCGGCGCCGTCGTCCTCGGGCTCGGTGACGAAGCAGCCGTACATGTCCGCGTGGCCCCGCGGCTCGTAGACGAGGAGCCTGCGAACATGGTCGAGCTGCTCGGCCGCGAACCGCCGCTTGTCGAGGATGGAGGCGCCCGAGAGCGGGGGCACGCCGCCCGTGACGATGCGGAACGGCTCGCCGGCCGTGTGGAAGTCGACGGCCGTTACGGCGGTCACGCGACCGCTGCTACGAGCCCTTCTCGATGGGCACGTCCACGAGGTTGCCCCACTCCGTCCACGAGCCGTCGTAGTTGCGAACGTCGCCGTAGCCGAGGAGCTCGGAGAGGACGAACCATGTGTGCGCGCTCCGCTCGCCGATGCGGCAGTAGGCGGTGACGGGCTTCTCGGGCGTGATGCCCTTGCCGCCGTAGAGGTCGCGCAGCTCCTCCGCCGACTTGAACGTGCCGTCGTCGCGCACCGCCGAGGCCCAGGGGATGGAGACGGCCGAGGGGATGTGCCCCGCCCGCTGGGCGCCCTCCTGCTCGTAGCCGGGAGGCGCGACGAGGTCGCCGGCGTACTCCCCGGGAGAGCGCACGTCGATGAGGGCGTGCGAGGCGCCCTCGAGCCACTCGCGCACCTGGTCGCGATAGGCGCGGATCGACTCGTCGCGCTCGCGCGCCGTATAGGCGGCCGGCGAAGGCGCCGGAGCGTCCTGCGTGAGCTCGCGCCCCTCGTCGATCCACTTCTGGCGCCCGCCGTCGAGGATGCGCACGTCCCCGTGGCCGTACACCTTCAGGTACCAGTACGCGTAGGCGGCGAACCAGTTGTTCTTGTCCCCGTAGAGGACGACCGCGGTGTCGTTGGCGATCCCGCGCTCGCCGAGGACTGCCTCGAACGTGGCCCTCTCGACGATGTCGCGCTCGAGGGGATCCTGGAGATCGTCGCGCCAGTGGAGCTTCACGGCACCGGGGATGTGCCCCTCGTCGTAGAGGTCGGGGTCCTCGTCCACCTCGGCGACGACGAGCCCGTCCTCGCCCAGGTGCTCGGCGAGCCACTCGGTCGTGACGAGCACGGCGTTCGCGTATCCGTTCTCGGCCATTCGGAACCTCCACGATCGCTTCGGACGCTTTAGAAAATGAAGCGCAAGTATAGAGGGTCCGCGGCCCTGCCCGTCCCGCGACCGGCGAGTGCCGGGCCAGAACCCATTTCGGAATGGGGCCTCGTCGCCGGGGTGTCCTGGGCGTGTGCGAGGCAAGGACGCAGGGAGCGCTCGTATCGAGAGGATACGGGCGCGACGGAGGACGCGGCATCGCGCCGTCCAGGGCGGCCCGGCGACTCAGTGCCTCATTTCGAGAGGGGTTCTTTAGACGAGGTGCTGGGCGAGCAGGCCGGCGGCCGCGAGCCACATCCCGGCCAGCACGGCCAGGAGGGGAGCCAGGGGGCGAAGGGAAGGGCGCTCGTTCACGGGTCGACGAGGGTCTCGGTACGCGCGCCGGAGTTCGACGCCCGCCCGAGCACTCCTTCCTCGACCCCTGGCGGTTCCTGGGCGATGAGCGGCCTAGAAGCGGCCGTCGAAGTGACCGCCGACGAACGGCGCCACGAGCAGCGCCAGGGTGGTCAGCGCGAGAAGAGCACGAATCCTCACCGTTGCGTCACCTCCTCCCTTAGAAGTGGAAGTCCTGCAGCGCCTCGGCCGCGCGCCGGTAGAGCCGCGACGCGCGGTGGTCGTCGCCGCGGCGTCCTGCCAGATCGCCCTGGGCGATCCAGGCCGCGGCCCGATGGCTGGCAGACGACAGTTGGTCGAAGCTCGCCTCGGCGGCGTCGAAGAGCTCCTCCGCCTCGGCGAGCTTGTCCTGCTCGAGCAGCGCCCGCCCGAGCACGAGCTGCGCGTTGCCGATCTCGTCGAGGTGGTCGACGCGGCCCTGGAGCATCTCGAGCGCCTTCTGCGCCTGCTCCTCGGCCAGCTGCACCTTCCCGGTGCGGAGGTGAACCTGCGCGAGCGACGAGATCACGCGCGCCGCGTCGGTGTCCTCGCCGGCGTCGATCAGCACCTTGAACGCTTCCTTCAGGTACGTGACGGCGTCGTCGGGCTTGCCGAGCTGGAAGTTGAGGGCCCCGATCTCGTTCAGGAGCTTCCCGACGTTGGACTGGTCGTTGAGCTCCTCGTAGATGCCCCTGGCCTTCTCGGCGTAGGAGCGCGCGAGCACCCAGTGCCCCGTCCGCTCGGCGACCAGCGAGGCCTGGAAGTACGCGTGGCCCATCGTGTGCCGGTCGTTCAGGCCTTCCGCGAGCTCGAGGGCGCGCTCGACGTCCTCGCGCGCCGCCTCCCAGTCGCGCTGCCGCCGGTAGCAGCGGGAGCGCCACTCGTACACGTGCGAGCGGAGGCGGTCGGCAGGGAGGCCCGAGCGCTCGACGAGCTCGAGGGCCTGCGAGTAGAGCGCCACGGCCGTCGAGATCGAGTTGAGCTTGTAGCGGCAGCAGCCGAGGCGATAGAGGATCTCGGCGCGGTCGACGTCGGTGAACGCCTGGCCCTCGGCGATCCCGCGGGCGCGCTCGAGGATCTCGATGGACTTGCGGACCTCGCCCATGTACATCCGCGCCCACGCCTCGGCGAGGGCTGCGCGGACGTCGAGCTCCTGGACGGCGATCGTCCGGAGCGCGGAGGCGAGCTTGTCGAGCTCCTCGACCGCGAGGCCGTAGTCGCTCGACTCGATCGCGGCCTCCGCCCGGGCGACGACGCCCTCGACCCGCTCGCGCTCGCTCGAGGAGACGCCGGTCTCCAGGAAGGAGGCGTCGACGCCGAGCCGCTCCGCCAGCCACTCGATCGTGTCGGCGGTCGG
>DATBJE010000273.1:0-8068 GCA_036556565.1 Gaiellaceae bacterium | reverse complement strand
GAGGAGCGGGGCCTGAAGGTCTCGATCCTGCGCCTGTTCGGCTCCTACGGCCCCCGCAACCACCCCAGCTGGTGGGGCGGCCCGCAGTCCGCGTTCATCGAGGTCCTCCTCGACGGCGGGACGATGGAGATCCACGGCGACGGCCAGCAGATCCGCACGTTCACGTACATCGGGGACACCGTCGAGGGCTTCGTCCGCGTGCTCCAGACGCCCGAGGCGCGCGGCGAGATCCTCAACATCGGCGGGAACCGCCCGACGACGATCCTCGAGCTGGCGGGCCTCGTCCAGTCGGCCATGGGCCTGCCCCAGCCGCTCCGGGCACGGTTCGTGCCGTACGAGTCCCTGCCGGGCAAGTACCAGGACGTGCGCAAGCGCATCCCGGACACGCGCAAGGCCGAGACGCTGGTCGGCTTCAGGGCGAGCGTCTCGCTGGAGGACGGGCTCGAGGAGACCGTCGCCTGGCATCGCGAGCGCAGAGAGGTGGAGGTCGCGCACGCGTGAGACGGCCCGGCCCGGCCCCCGCGCAGCCCTCCGCGAGTTGGACCGGCCCGCCGTCCCGCGGCGGCCGCCTCGCCCCGATCGAGCCATGAGCGCGAACGTCGCAACTGTCGAGCGGTCCTCGCTGGCCGCTCGGCGGCGCCTCCTCGGACCGCTCGCGGGCGCGCCGCTCCTCTCCCTGGCGATGGTCGTTTCGGGCGTGCTCACGTACGCCTACCACTTCCTCGTCGCGCGCACGCTCGGGCCGCACGGCTACGGCCAGATCGCCATCCTCTGGGCGGCGATCTTCGTGGCGGCGATCGTCATCTTCCGCCCGCTCGAGCAGACGGCGTCGCGGGCGGTGGCCGACCGCCTCGCCCGCGGCGTCGAGATCCGCAGCGTCCTCCGCTCGGTGACGCTGATCGGGGCAATCGCCCTCGCTCTCACCTGCGGCGTGTTCGCCCTCGCGTGGAGCGAGATCAGCCAGCGGGTCTTCCTGGGCGACTCGGGCCTGACCGCCATGCTGCTCCTCGGCATCGCCGCGTACGGGCTCTCCTACGTCGTGCGGGGCCTCCTGGGAGGCGCCCGCTGGTTCGGCGGCTACGCCATCGCGCTCCTCGCCGACGCCGTCTGTCGCCTGCTCGTCGCCGCCCCGCTCGTCCTCTACGCGTCGCAGAGCGCGGCCGCCGCGGCGCTCGTCGCGGCAGGCCTCGGCGGCGCGATCCTTCCGATCGTCTTCGGCCGGCAGCTCCTTCGCCGGATCCTCGCGAATCACGACGGCGCCGCCTTCCACGCCGGCAGCGCCGTCGCGTTCGCGGCTCCGGCGAGCGTCATCGCTGCGGCCGACCAGCTCCTCACGAACGGGGCGCCGCTGCTCGTCATCGCCGGCAACGGAACGGACGGGACGGCCGCGGCGGGCCTCGTCATGGCTGCGACCCTGCTCGTGCGGGCGCCCGTCTACGTCTTCCAGGGCCTCGCGGCCGCACTCCTGCCGAACTTCACGCATCTCCACGCCACGGAGGAGGCCGCGCGCTTCCGCCGCGCGGTCGTGCGCGTCGCCGCCTTCCTCCTCCTCGCGGGCGGGGCGATCGTCGCGTTCGCGGGAACCGTCGGTCCGTCCGCGATGTCGCTCTACGGGCCCGGCTTCGCGGCCGGCCGCGGCGAGCTGATCCTCCTCGGGGCCGGCGTCGCCTTCTACCTGGCGGCGTCGACGTTTTCCCAGGCGCTCCTCGCCGTCGACCGCGGCGGCAGGGCCGCCGGCGCGTGGGTGATGGCGTCGATCGCGTTCATCGGCGCCTACGCGGGGCTGCCCGGCACCGAGCTCGAGCGCATCAGCCTGGCCTTCGCCATCGCCACGTTCGTCGACCTGATCCTGCTGGGCGCGTTTCTGGTCGGAAGGACGCGGCGCTGATGCGGACCCCCGTCTCGGCGGGGGTCGTCGGCCTCGGCCCGTGGGGCCGGCGCCTCGCGCGAACGTTCCAGGGGCTTCCCGGCGCCGAGCTGCGCTGGGTCTGCGACGTGAACCAGGCGGCGATGGTCGACGCCCGACAGCGCCTCGGCCACGTGGGGATCGCCGCCGACGTGGACGACCTCCTCCGCGACGAGAGCCTCGACGCCGTCGTCGTCGCCACGCCGCCGAGCACGCACTACGAGCTCGCGCGGCGGGCGCTCGAGGCCGGCAAGCACGTCTTCGTCGAGACTCCCCTGGCCCTGACCGGCGTCGAGGCGGACGACCTCGTCGCGCGCTCCGAGCGCAGCGGCCGCTTCGTCATGGTCGGTCACGTGCTCCTCTTCCATCCCGCCGTCCGCCGCCTCCGGGAGCTCGTCGACCGCGGCTCCCTCGGCGAGGTCTACTACCTGACGAGCCAGCGGGTCGGGCCGCCGAACGTGCAGCGCCAGGAGAGCGTCCTCTGGGATCTCGGCGTCCACGACGTCGCAGTCGTGCTCTACCTCCTCGGCGACCAGCCCGTCGAGGCGGGGGCGCGGGGGGACAGCTACCTGAAGGCCGGCGTCGCCGACGTCGTCGTCGCCACGCTCGCGTTCGCCACCGGCATCCGCGCCCACATCCAGCTCTCGCGGCTGGAAGGCCTGCCGACGCGGCGTCTCACCGCGGTCGGCTCGCGAAGCACCGCCGTCTTCGAGGAGCTGGAGCAGGAGCGCCCGCTCACGGTCTTCGACCACGATCCGCTCGGCGAGATCTCGAGCCCGCGGCTCCCCTGGGAGGAGCCCCTGCGGGCCGAGTGCGCGCACTTCGTCGAGGCCGTTCGCTCCTCGGCCGAGCCGATCGCCGGCGTTCGCGAAGGAGCGGCGGTCGTGAACGTGCTGGAGGCTCTCGCGCGTTCGGCCGAGCACGGCGGCGTGGGCGAGGCAGTCGGGGGGATCGAGGCCCGGCCGGGCGTCATCCGCCTGCCGGCGCGGACGAGTTGACCCGCGAGACCGCCGCGGCCACCCCCCGACCAATCGGGGGCGGCCGCAGCGGAGCGTCCCGGAGGACGCCCAGGAACCTTCGCCGTTCACGCCCTCGGGCGTCTATCCCTCGAAAGGGGTAAGCGGGCTGCCCCGCTTGGTCCCCGGGGCCGCCCGCCTCCTGTGCGCGAGGTTGCGGAGAGGGAAGGCTCCTGACGCTCCTCGCGCCGATGTGCGACCTCGGCTGCGACCAACCGTCGCCGCTTCCCGAGTGTACTGCGCGGCTCTCGCTCCGACTACTAGCCACGTTGCTAGAGGTTTGCGCAGCTTCGCTGGACGCGAGGATCACCATGCGTCAGGCTGAGTCGGACGCGATGAGCGAGCAGCGCGAGGACGAGATCGTCTACCGCCTCCGGACCGAGGACCTCTCCTGGCGCGTGCTGAACGGCGAGATGATCGGCCTCGACCTCCAGCGCTCCGAGTACCTGGCCACGAACCCCTCGGGCGCGCTCCTCTGGGAGGCTCTCGCCCGGGGCGCCACGTCGGCCGGGCTCGCCTCGCTCCTGGTCGAGCGGTACGCGGTCGAGCCGGACCAGGCGCGAGACGACGTCGAGCGCTTCCTCGTGGACGCGCGCGAGCGCGGTCTCATCGCCTAGGCGAGATGCCGGCCGCGCCCCGGCTCTCCCGGCTGGAGGTCGCCGCCGGGGTCGTCCTCGGAACCGAGAGCGCGCCGCGCGGCCGGCCGGGGGGGCCGCGGCGGAGCCCGCGCGAGGCGCTCGAGCGCGCGATCCTGCCCGAGCTGGAGCGAGGCCGGTGCCTCGTCAGCTTCTCGGGCGGGCGCGACTCGTCGGCCGTCCTGGCGGTCGCGACCCGGCTGGCGGAGCGGGTTGGCCTGCCGCAGCCCGTTCCCGCGACGATCCGCTTCCCGGGCGCCGATCGAGCGGCCGAGACGGCCTGGCAGGAGCGCGTGGTCGGCCACCTCGGGCTGGCCGACTGGGTGCGACTCGACGCGGGCGACGAGCTCGACTGCGTCGGCCCGGTCGCGGCGGCGGCGCTCCGCAGGCACGGCCTCCTCTGGCCGCCGAACGCCCACTTCCACGTGCCGTTGCTGGCCGAGGCCGCGGGGGGCGCGCTTCTGACGGGTGTCGGCGGCGACGACGTCTTCGGAACGACCCGCTGGAGCCGCGCGGCGGCGGTCGTCGGCGGGCAGGCCCGTCCGCGCCCACGGGATGCCCTCACGGTCGGCCTCGCGTGGGCGCCGCGATCCGTGCGCCGGGCCGTCCTCCGGCGGAGGATCGCGGTGCCGTTCCCGTGGCTCCGGCCCGCGGCCGAGCGCGCCGTCAACGATGCGCTCGCCGCCGACGCGTCGGGGGAGCCGCTCCGCTGGCGTGCCCGCTTCTCCTGGCGGCTGAGCCTCCGGTACGTCCACGTCGGGACGGCGAGCCTCGAGCTCCTCGCCGCGGACGCAGGGGCGAGGATCACCCACCCGCTCGCGGACCCGCGCTTCGCCGACGCCCTCGCCCGGCTCCCGCGCGACAGCCGCTACGAGAGCCGGGACGAGGCGATGCGGACGCTCTTCCCCGAGCTTCTCCCTCCCGACCTCCTCGTCCGCCCCGACAAGGCCGCGTTCGGCCAGGTCGCCTGGGGCCCGCACAGCCGCGCGTTCGCCGAGGCCTGGGACGGAAGCGGCCTCGACCCCGAGCTCGTCGACCCGGACGCGCTGCGCCGGGCCTGGCCGGAGGCCGAGCGCGACGGCCGGCTCCTCACCGTTCTCCAGGCGGCCTGGCTCGTCGCGGACCGCGACTCACCCGGAGAGGGTGAGGAGACGCTCGAGCGCGGCCGGGAGTGAGGCCCAGTCGGGCGGCCGGGTGAGCTCCCAGCCGGGGAGGGTGGCGAGCGAGAGGCGAGAGGCCGGGTCCTCCGGCGGGATGCGAAGCGCCTGCGCGCCGACGACTGCCTCGAGCACGCTTCCCGGGCCGACGGGGGCGAGCTCCACGCCGTCGCCCCAGGCGAGCAGGATCAGCCCCGCCAGCTCGGTCTCGACCGGCGCCGGGCCGATCCGGAGCCGCCAGCGCTCGCGTGTGCCGACGACCCCGAGGGGCTCGCCCGCGCCCAGGCGCTCGGCGGCGTCCTCCCTGAGGTCGATCCCGCGTGGGCCGGCGAGCGCGAGAGGCCCGTCGAGCACGAGCAGGTCGTCGGCGAGCACCGGGTGGCCCGCGAGGGCGAGCGCGGCCAGCAGAGAGCTCTTCCCGGACCCGCGGTCGCCGAGGATCGCCCAGGCCTTCCCGCCGGCGACGAACGCGCCCGCGTGGAGGCTCTCACGGCCGAGCCAGCGGGAGACGACCGCCGCCGCAGACGCGAGGTGCGGGTGCACGAGGGCGTCCTCGGCGATCGGCTGCGGGGCCGTGAACACCGCCCGGAGCGGGCTCCGCGTGACCTCGAGCCGGGTGCCCGACCGCGTCGCCAGGACGGCGCGCTCGTCGTCGACGAGCTGGTGCACGGGTGTCGCGGGGCCGACCGCGGCGGCGAGCTCGAGCGCCGGCCAGGCGCCGTCCGCCGGCACGAGCAGGTCTGCGGAGCCGTCGACGCCCTCCAGACGCAGACCATACGCGCCGGCCACGATCCTGGACTTCCGACTAGTAGTGCGTCGATCCGCTGCGGAGCTATCTTCTGAATCTGTGAATCCAGATCGCGACATTTACGAAGCACCCTCGCTGCGCACAGTCGGCTCACTGTACGAGCTGACGCAAGGGGACATCATCCGGAAGAACGGCAACGGCCAGTGGTGCATCTTCGACAAGCGCCTCGGCTCGCCCGACTACTGGTCGATGATCCCGATCGCCGACTGCTCGTAGTCGAGCGCGTCACGTCCTGAGCTCCGGCGCCCACGAGGGCGCCGTTGCACGGTCCGGGCCGGGAATCCGCCGGCCGCCCCTGCCGTTCGCCCTCCCAGAGCCACCTCGAGGAGGCGACGATGCGACAGGACATCAGGATCGGTCAGCCGTTTCCGGACATCACCCTGCCCGAGACCACGGGCACAGAGCTCGCCCTCGGCCAGATCGCCCGCGGGCAACCGCTCGTGCTCGCGTTCGTGCGCGGGTGGTGGTGCCCCAAGGAGCAGGTCAGGGTGCGAAACCTCGTGGCGATCCAGGACGAGCTCCAGCGCGAGTTCGGCCGGATCGCCGCGGTCACCGTCGACGAGCCGTACGTGAACGGAGCCTTCCGCGCCGGGATCGGCGCCGACTTTCCATTTCTCTGCGACGTCGATCGCGAGGTGGCCGGGGAGCTCGACCTGCTCGAGCTCACGGACGAGACGCACCGCCCGTTCCTGCCCTACACGTTCGTCCTCGACTCGCTTCTCGTGATCCGCGGGATCTGGTGCGGGTTCTGGTACTGGGGCAACCCCACGCAGGACGAGCTTCGCCTGGCGCTGCGGGAGATCAATCGCCGCGAGCAGCCGAGCTTCGACCCCCAGGGCGTCTGGGCCGCAGGCGGCGCGGCCCCGCCGGACGCCGGGATCGACGCCCCCGTCGTCTGGATCCGCGAGGACTCGGAGGGCCATGAGCTCTGGCGCGGCGTCCACCGGGGCGACATCCCCGCCGTCGGGGCCGAGCTGGGGCGTTCCCGGGTCGACGGGCGGCCGTGGGTCGTGCGACGCGTGGAGGAGGCGAACGGCAGGACGGCGATCCACGTCAGCAAGGAGGGGCCGACGGGCGACCCGCATCTCGTCGGCCACCACATCACCGCAGGTCCGCGCGTGCCCTAGGCGGGCGGGCGACCCCGTCTAGCCCTCGGACGCCGCCAGGCGGGCGATCGTCGCCGTCGCGAGCCGGTCGAGGGCTTCGACGGCGAGCTCGAGGTGCTCGGGCTTCGTGTCCTCGAGCTTCGTGTGCGAGAGGCCGCGCAGGCTCTGGACGAAGAGCATCACCGTGGGAACGCCGGCGCGGGCCACTTCCGCGGCGTCGTGGAGGGGGCCGCTCGGCAGTCGGTGGGACCGGCCGGCGACCTCGGTCACGGCCTCGTCGGCGAGCTCGACGAGCGCCGCGTTGAAGAGGATCGGGTCGATCCGCCAGACCCGTTCCCACTCGACCTCGACGTCCTCCTCGCGCGCGAAGCGCTCGCCGGCCTCCTTCGCCTCGGCGAGCATCACCGCCAGCTTCTCGCCGTCGAGGTGGCGCTGGTCGAGGAGCACGACGCACGTCTCGACGACGGAGGTGACGATCCCGGGACGCGTGACGCAGCTCCCCATCGTGCACACGGCGCCGCCGCCCGTGCGCCCGGCGATCTCGCGGATCTCGAGCGCGAGCTTCGCCGCGGCGGCGAGGGCGTCGCGCCGCTGGTCCATCGGCGTCGAGCCGGCGTGCGCCGCCTGTCCGCGGAACGTGATCTGATGCCGCTCGACCCCGAACGTCCCCAGGACGACGCCGAGCGGGAGGCCGAGGGACTCGAGCACGGGCCCCTGCTCGATGTGGAGCTCGAGGTAGGCGCCGGCGCTCTCGAGCTCGCTGCGCGCGTCGAGCGCCCGGTCGAGGTCGACGCCGTGGGCCGAGAGGGCGTCCTCCCAGCGGACGCCGTCGGCGTCGGTGCGCTCGCGGATCTCGTCCTGGTCGCTCATCGTCCCGGAGGCGGCGCTCGAGCCGAAGAGCGAGCGGCCGAAGCGGGCTCCCTCCTCGTCGGCCCAGCTCACGAGGCGCACCGTCACCGGCGGCGTCCCCTCGTCGGCGATCCGGCGCAGCACCTCGACCCCGGCGACGACGTTGAGCGCGCCGTCGAGCCAGCCGCCGTTCGGCACCGAGTCGATGTGGCCGCCGATGACGACCGCTCGCTCGGAGGCGCCGCGGAGGGTGAACCACTGGTTGCCGGCGGCGTCGATCGTCTCCTCGGCGCCGGTCGGGGCGACCAGGCGCGACAGCCAGTCCTTCGCCGCCACCCACGTGTCGGTCCAGGCCACCCGCTGCGCGCCGTTCTCGTCGCCCGTCAGGGCCCGGAGGTCGCCCAGGTCGGCGACGGCGCGTGCTGGCTGAAGCGGCACGGCCCGGGACCTTAGAGATCGAATCGGAATGACGCTTCGTCGACGCGGCGTCATGGGCGAGTGCGAGGCAAGGACGCAGGGAGCGCTCGTATTCGTGAATACGGGCGCGACCGAGGACGCAGCATCGCGCCGCCCAGGGCGCCGCGGCGGCAC
>DATBJE010000272.1:0-18733 GCA_036556565.1 Gaiellaceae bacterium | reverse complement strand
GGCCGGCTCGTGGCTCGCGGCGTACCAGTCCGTCGTCCACTCCCACACGTTCCCCGTCATGTCCACGAGCCCGTAGCCGTTCGGGGGGAACGACCCGACGGGCGACGTCCCCTCGTACCCGTCGAGGAGCGTGTTCTCGTAGGGGAACTCGCCCTGCCACGTGTTCGCCATCGGCTTCCCCTTCGGCATGAGCTCGTCGCCCCACGCGAACTCGGCGCCGTCGAGTCCCCCGCGCGCGGCGAGCTCCCACTCGGCCTCGGTCGGGAGCTCGTTCCCGGCCCAGGCCGCGTAGGCCTCCGCGTCGCGATAGGCGACGTGCACGACGGGGTGCCGCTCTCGCCCGTGCAACGTCGAGTCGGGTCCCTGCGGATGCCGCCAGTCGGCCCCCGCCTTCCACGCCCACCAGTTGAAGTGGTTGGTCAGGTCGACCGGCCCGGCCGTCTTCTCGAACACGATCGACCCGGCCACCAGCATCTCCGGGGTCGCCCCGGGGTACTGAGCTGGGTCCGGAGGTTGTTCGGCGAACGTGATGTGGTCCGTGGCCTTCACGAACCGCAAGAACTCGAGGTTGGTCACCGGGTGCTCGTCCATCCAGAACCCGTCGACGACGACCTCGCGGACGGGCGCTTCCTCCGGGTAATGGCGGTCCGAGCCCATGGCGAACGCCCCGCCCGGGATCCACGCCATCCCCTTCCTCCGGGCTCCCACCTCGGCCGGCGCGTGAGTCATGACCCTCCTGGAGTGGACGGATTCGACCGAGGGTCGAGTCTACCGGCGGCCGCGCCCGCCAGAATGGGCACCGTGCGCGACCTCGTTCCCGACGACGGAGCTCGAGCTGGGCCAGGCGATCGGTGATTTCCTCCCCGCCGCGGTCGGCATCGCGATCAGCCCCATCCCGATCGTCGCGGTCGTTCTCATGCTCGTCTCGGACCGCGGCCGGGCGAACGGCCCGGCCTTCCTCGTCGGCTGGGTCCTCGGCATCGCGGCCGTGGGCGCGCTCCTGCTCGTGGTCGCGGGCGCCGCGGGGGCTGAGGACGACGGTCAGCCTGCGGACTGGGTGAGCTGGCTGAAGCTCGCCCTGGGAGCGATCCTGCTCTTTCTCGCGCTGAAGCAGTGGCAAGCCCGCCCTCGCGAGGGCGTGGAAGCGGCGACGCCGAAGTGGATGGGCGCGGTCGACCACTTCACGCCGGCGAAGGCCGCGGGAACCGGGGTCGCTCTCTCCGCCGTCAACCCGAAGAACCTCGTCCTCATCGTGGCGGGGACGGCCTCGATCGCGCAGGCGGGGATCCCGGCGGACGAGGAGGCCGTCGCACTCGCGGTCTTCACGCTGATCGCCTCGATCGGCGCCGCGGTGCCGGTGATCATGTACTTCGCGCTGGGCGAGCGCGCCGCCGAGCCCCTCGATCGCCTCAAGACCTGGATGGGCCACAACAACGCGGTCATCATGTCCGTGCTCCTCCTCGTCATCGGCGTCAAGCTGATCGGGGACGCGATCGCGGGCCTCAGCGGCTGAGCCCGGGCCGCCGCTATGATCGCGCCGGATTCGGAGGGCTGGCGACGATGGTGACGTTCTTCGAGCACGCCGACTTCCAGTTCGAGCTCGAGCTCGCGCTCGGTCGCACGTACAGGCGAGGCGCCGACGCAGGCGAGGTGCTGGTCACGGCCGAGCTGATCGAGGACGGAAACCCGGACAGCTGGCACTCGGCGTGGATCGGCCTTGCCAGGCGCATCGAGGTGAGCGCCGAGGCCTCTGCAAAGGAGGGTCGCCGGATCAGCGCACGCGACGGGTACCTGCGGGCGTCGACCTACTACGCGTCGGCGACGTCGTTCCTCGACGGCAGCTCCGACCCGTCCCGGTTCGGGCCGACCTGGGAGTCGCACCGGTCCTGCTGGGACAAGGCGGTCGACCTCTTCGACCCCCCGGCCGAGCACCTGACGATCCCGTTCGAGCAGACGACCCTGCCCGGCTACTTCTTCCGGGCGCACGACGGAACGGCGCCGACGCTGATCCTCGTCAACGGCAGCGACGGGGACGACACGGCCATGTGGTGTATGTACGGAGCCGACGCCATCGATCGCGGCTACCACGCGATCCTCGTCGACGGCCCCGGCCAGCAGGCTGCCCTGTTCCGCCAGGAGATCCATTTCATCCCCGACTGGGAGCGCGTCGTCACGCCCACGGTCGACTGGCTCCTCTCCCAGGACGAGGTCGACGGCGACCGGATCGCCATGGTCGGATGCAGCCAGGGCGGCTACTGGGCACCCCGCGCCGCCGCGTTCGAGCACCGGGTCGCCGCCTGCATCGCCGATCCCGGCGTCTACGACTGCTTCGTCCCCTGGCGCTCGCATCTTCCGCCCGAGCTCGCGAAGGCTCTCGACGCCGGCGACAAGAAGGCCTTCGACGCCGCCATGGAGGCCGGCTTCGCCTCGTCGCCGGACATCAAGCGGACGTTCCTGTTCCGCGCGCGTCCGTACGGCCTGACGTCGCCCTTCGACGTCTACACGTCCGCGGCCCGGTACACGCTGGCCGACGTCGCCGACAAGATCACCTGCCCCACGCTCCTCTGCGATCCTGAGGGAGAGCAGTTCTGGCCCGGCCAGGCGAAGACGCTCCACGACGCACTGACCTGCCCGAAGGAGCTCGTGTCCTTCACAGCCGCCGAAGGCGCATCGCTCCACTGCGAGCCGCTCGCGACCGGCCTCCGAAGCCAGCGCATCTTCGACTGGCTCGACGCGACCCTCGCCGGAGCGGGCTCGCGGGCGGACGCACCCGCGCAGGGAGCCGCCGCGAGCTGACGGCGGCGACATGGCGACCTTCCTCGTCCGGCTCACGCGCTCGGGGCCCAGCTGGGATCCCTCTCTCCCGATGGAGGAGCAGTCCGACTGGCCCGCCCACGCGGCGTTCATGGACGAGCTCGTGGACACGGGCGTCGTCGTCCTCGGAGGGCCCCTCGCCGACGAGCACCGCGTGATCCAGGTGGTCGAGGCGGGCTCCGAAGAGGCCGTCCGCGCCATACTCGCGCGCGATCCGTGGTTCGGGAGCCACCTCGTGGTCGAATCGGTCGAGCCCTGGACGCTGCGCCTCGACGCCCGGCGCCGCTAGCGCGAGCAGGCTGCGCTAGAGTCGCGCGCATGAGTGAACCAGCAAGCACGCTCGATTCCACGGGCCGCGAGACCCTCGGGCTGAAGGTCGGCGCCGGCGGCGCCGTCGCGTTCCTCGCCGGGCTTGTCCTCGGCTCGAAGCTCCTGCGCATTGCCGGGGTCGGCGCCGCGCTCGTCGGCGGCGGGCTCTACGCGCGCGAGAAGCTCGTCGAGCGGGGAGAGAAGATCTCCGCGGCGGAGACCAGCATTCGCTCCGAGCTCGACGATCTCGACCCGGTCGCGCGCGCGCAGGTCCTCAAGGACCTCGCCGAGTCGGACAGCTAGCGTCCTTCGTGAGCGAGCCCGTCGTGGTTCCGCCCGGCGGCGGCGAGGTCGTCGGCGACGCCCCCGACCGGCGGGTCGAGATCCTCTCCGACTACGAGACGCTGAACGCGACGTGGTCGCGCTTCGGGCCCCACCGGGAGGGCGCCGACCTCCACGTCCACCGGGAGCACACCGACCTCTTCTACGTCCTCGCAGGCGAGCTCACGGTCAGGCTCGGCCCCGAGGACGACGCCGTCGCCGTCCCGGCGGGGACGCTCGTCCGGGTACCGCCACTCGTCGTCCACGGCTTCCGGAACGGGAGCGACGCGGAGCTCCGCTACCTCAACTTCCACGCGCCCGGGCGGAGGTTCGCCGACTACCTGCGCGCCATGCGCGACGGCCGGAGCTTCTCGTACGACCAGCACCTGCCGCCGCCCGACGGCGGGCGGCCGGTCACCGAGGTCGCCGTCGGCGGCACGCTCCTCACCGACGAGCGCGACGGTCGGCGGATCGCTCTCCTCGCGGACGTAGAGGCGATCGCCGTCGCGGAGATCTCGTGCGCGGGTGGGAGCGTGTCGCCGCCGCTCGAGGCCCGGCGGGATCGCGTCGTCTCGCTCTACGTCCTCGAGGGCGAGCTGGCGATCGTCGCCGCCGGCCGCGAGCGCCGGGCCGAGGCCGGCACGTGGGTGCAGGTGCCGCCCGGCGTGCCGCACGCGCTCGCTCCGGCCGGCGGCGACGTCCGCTTCCTCGAGGTCCGCACGCCGAACCGCGGCGGCTGAGGCGCCTACGCGCGAGGAGAGGGAACGCGGTCGCGAGCCTCGCTGCGGCTGCGGTAGAGGATCGGCGCGCGTCCGATGTAGGTCACGGGGACGCTCCAGACGTGAACGAGGCGGGTGAACGGCCAGATTGCGAACAGGAGGAAGGCCGTCAGCGCGTGGGCCTGGAAGACGAGCGAGGCGCCGGCCATCAGGTCCTCGTGCGGCTGGAGCATGAAGAGACCGCGGAACCACGGGCTGACCGAGTCCCGGTACTCCTCGCCCTGGATCGCGCTCCCCCAGACCGTCGCCAGCATTCCGGTCACGATCGTGGCGGCCAGCACCGGATACAGGAGACGATCGCTCCGGAGGGAGGTCGCCCGCACGCGAGGAACGCTCACCCGTCGGAAGCACAGGATGGCGAAGCCCGCGATGACGGCGGCTCCCGACGCGGTGCCGACGACCACCGCCAGCCAGTGATACGCGTCGTGAGGGATGCCGACGGCCTCCGTCCAGGAGCGGGGCACGAGGATCCCGAGCACGTGGCCACCGAGCGCGACGAGGATGCCGAAGTGGAAGAGGAGGCTGCCGACGAGGAGGAGGCGACGCTCGAACAGCTGGGTGGAGCGCGCCGTCCACGAGTACTGGTCGCGACGGTAGCGCCAGATGTGGCCGACGACGAAGACCGTCAGGCAGACGTACGGGAAGACGATCCAGAGCACGAAATCGACGCGACTCACCGCGTCGCTCCCGGGGTGAAGGGCTCGAGGCCGACGAGCTCGGTCGGCGGGCCCTCGTCGGCGAGCCGAAGCGCAGCGTCGATCTGGGCCTTCGTCGGCTTCGGCAGGTCGTCGACGATCGCGTCCAGCAGGTCGGCGTACGGGCTCTCGACCTGGTGGAGCCGCGAGCGGACGAGCTCGAGCGGCGCGCGAAGCTCGTTGAGGATCGCCACGCCCTCGTCGGGTGCCAGCGCCGCGAACTCCAGGAGCACGGGCAGGTAGTCGGGAAGCTCGTTGCCGGTGAGCGGAAGCCCTGCCTCCGCATAGCGGCGCTTGAGCGCGACGAGGCGGATCCCGCGCTCGCGCCGGTCCCCGTGCGTGTGGTAGGTGAGGTGGAGGCTCGCGCGGCGATCGAAGTCGAACGTGCGGACGTAGGCCTCCTGAAGCGTCCGGAGCGGCAGCTCCCGCTGCCAGGCGAGGAAGCGCGAGACGGGAACCGACCCCGCGGCCGTGCGCTCGAGCTCGTCCTGCGCCGCGACGAGCTCCGTGTCCGGGTACTGGAGGGCGAGCGAGAGGACGCCCCAGTGCGTCACAGGAGCCTCTTCGTGAAGCTGACCGAAGGGGCCTCGAGCCCGCACCCGCCCTGGGCCTCGGGCGATCCGCTCGCGACCTCCGCGTGCGTCTGCGGAATCACGTACCGCTCGTCGTACTTCGCGATCGCGAGAATCCGGAACATCCGCTCGACGGCCTCCGGTGACAGGCCCACGGCATCCGTGATCGCCCGGTCTGGCTCGGCGCCGAGCGTCTTCTCGCGCATGTAGCTCCGCATCGCGGCGAGTCGCTTCAGCGCCATGCGGACGGGTTCCTCGTCCCCCGCGGTGAGCATGTTCGCCAGGTACGCGATCGGGATCCGAAGCTCGTCGATCACCGGGAAGACGTCGTCCGGATCGGCCTCGGAGCCGTTGCCCTCGACCATGCTCATCACCGGCGATAGGGGCGGCACGTACCAGACCATCGGCAGCGTCCGGTACTCGGGATGGAGCGGCAGCGCCACCCGCTGCTCCACCGCCAGCGCGTAGACGGGCGAGCGGCCGGCGGCCTCGATCCAGTCCGCGGCCACCCCGTCGTTCTCGGCCTGGCGGCGGACGTCCGGGTCGTGCGGGTCGAGGAAGAGCGAGAGCTGGGCCGGCAGCAGCTCCTTCTCATCGCGGACGGAGGCCGCCTCCTCGACGCGGTCGGCGTCGTAGAGCACGACGCCGAGGTAGCGGATCCGCCCGACGCACGTCTCCGAGCAGATGGTCGGCTGCCCCGTCTCGATCCGCGGGTAGCAGAAGTTGCACTTCTCGGCCTTGCCGGTCTCCCAGTTGAAATAGACCTTCTTGTACGGGCAGCCGCTGACGCACATGCGCCAGCTCCGGCAGGCGTCCTGGTCGACGAGCACGATCCCGTCCTCCTCCCGCTTGTACATCGCGCCCGACGGGCACGAGGCGACGCAGGAGGGATTGAGGCAGTGCTCGCAGATCCGGGGGAGGTAGAACATGAACGCCTGCTCGTACTCGAGCCGCACCTGCTCCTCGGCGCCGTCGCGGAGGTTCGGGTCGGCGGCGGCGCGCTCGGGCGCTCCGGCGAGGTCGTCCTCCCAGTTCGGTCCCCACTGGAGGTCGAGCGGCCGGCCTGTCAGCTGCGACTCGGGGCGCGCGACCGGCTGATGGCGCTGCGCGGGCGCGGTCGTGAGCGTCTCGTAGTCGTAGGTCCAGGGCTCGTAGTAGTCCTCAACGGTCGGCAGGTCGGGGTTGAAGAAGAGGTTGAGGAGCTTCCGGAACGGCCCGCCGCCCTTCAGGCGCAGCTTCCCGCGGCGGTCGAGCTCCCAGCCGCCTTTCCACTGCTTCTGGTCCTCCCACCGCTTCGGGTAACCCACCCCCGGCTTCGTCTCGACGTCGTTGAACCAGACGTACTCGGTTCCTCGGCGGTTCGTCCACACGTTCTTGCAGGTGACCGAGCACGTGTGGCACCCGATGCACTTGTCGAGGTTCATCACCATCGCGACCTGGGCTTTCACATGCATCAGTAGGCCACCTCGTCGAGCCTGCGGACGACGGCGAGCTCGTCCCGCTGCGGTCCGGTCGGCCCGTAGTAGTTGAACCCGTAGGAGAGCTGTGCGTAGCCGCCCACGAGCAGGGTCGGCTTGATCGAGATGCGCGTCACGGAGTTGTCAGTGCCGCCGCGTGTCCCGGAGAGCTCGGTTTTGGGCACGTTCACGTGCCGGTCCTGCGAGTGGTACATGAGGCCGACCCCCTTCGGCACGCGGTGAGAGACGACCGCGCGGCACGCGATGACGCCGTTGCGGTTGAAGACCTCGACCCAGTCGTTGTCCTTCACGCCGATCGTCTCCGCGTCCTCGACGGACAGCCAGGTGACGGGACCTCCCCGGAAGAGCGTCAGCATGTGCAGGTTGTCCTGGAACTCGGAGTGAATCGACCACTTCGAATGCGGGGAGAGCCAGCGGACGTGCACCTCGGCTCGGCCGGGATCGCCCGAGAACTGCTCGCCCACATGGCGGATGACGTCGATCGGCGGCCGGAAGATCGGCAGGCCCTCGCCGAACTCGAGGAGCCATTCGTGGTCGACGTAGAATTGCTGCCGACCGGTCAGCGTCCGCCAGGGGACGCGACGCTCGAGGTTGATCGTGAACGGCGAGTAGCGGCGTTCGCGGGACTCGAGGCCGGACCACTCCGGCGAGGCGATCACCTTCCTCGGCTGCACCTGCGTGTCGCCGAAGGCGATCCGCACGTCCGCCGTCTCCTCGGCGAGGTCCGCGAGCGGCAGGCCCACGCGCTCTTCCAGCGCGCGGAAGCCCTCGCGGGCGAGGCGGCCGTTCGTCACGCCCGAGAGCGCCAGGATCGCCTCGCACCAGTCGACGTCGCGCGCGAGGCTGGGCCGGCCGCCCGCATCGCCGTTCCTCTGCCGCAGCTCCTCGACCTCCGCCAGCGGCTTCCAGCCGATCCCCTTCGCGCTCGCTCCGAGCTCGTCGACGAGCGGCCCCAGGGCCAGCCACTTGTCCAGCACCGCCGCGTAGTCGCGCTCGACGACGACCAGCTTGGGCATCGTGCGCCCCGGGACGGGCTCGCAGGCGCCGGCCTTCCAGTCGCGCACCTCGCCCATCGGCTGGGCGAGCTCGTCCGGCGTGTCGTGGAGAAGCGGCGCCGCGACGAGGTCGCGCCGCACGCCGAGGTGCTTCGCGGCCAGTCGCGTGAACGACTCCGCGATCCGCTTGAAGACGTCGAAGTCGGTGCGGGTCTCCCACGGTGGCGGGATCGCCGGGTTGAACGAGTGCACGAACGGGTGCAGGTCCGTGCTCGAGAGGTCGTGCTTCTCGTACCAGGTCGCCGCCGGCAGAACGACGTCCGAATAGAGCGCCGACCCGTTCATGCGGAAGTCGATCGTCGTGAACAGGTCGAGCTTCCCGGTCGGGGCCTCCTCCCGCCAGACGACCTCCTGCGGGTGGAACTCCTCGGGCGCCTCGCTGTTGCGGATCGCGGCGTCGGGCACGCCGAGGACGTAGCGGAGGAAGTACTCGTGCCCCTTGCTCGACGAGCCGAGGAGGTTGGCGCGCCAGAGCGTGAGGACTCGCGGGTAGTTGCCGGGCGCGTCGGGATCCTCGGCGGCGAACCGGAGACGGTTCTCCTTCAGCTCGCGCACGACGTAGTCGGACACGGCCAGACCTTCCGCGTCGGCCTCGTCGGCGAGGTCGAGCGGGTTGCGGTCGAAGCTCGGGTACGACGGCATCCAGCCCAGGCGGGCCGAGAGCGCGTAGCAGTCGGCGAGGTGGAGGTTCGCGAGCGACCCCCGTCCGACCGCCGACGCGTACTCGCCGGCTCTCGTCCGCTGGTACCGCCACTGGTCGCTCATGAGGAACCAGAACGGCGTCGTCGCCTGCTGGCGCGGCGGGCGGTTCCAGTCGAGCGCGAAGGCGAGCGTCGACCAGCCGGTGATCGGCCTCACCTTCTCCTGGCCGACGTAGTGGGCCCAGCCGCCTCCGTTCACGCCCTGGCAGCCGCAGAGCAGGACGAGGTTCAGCATCGCGCGGTAGATCTGGTCCGAGTGGTACCAGTGGTTCGTGCCCGCTCCCATGACGATGAGGGAGCGGCCGTCGGTGCGCTCCGCGTTGCGGGCGAACTCACGCGCGACCCTGGTCACGCGGGCGGCGTCGACCCCCGTGTGCTCCTCCTGCCAGGCGGGGGTGCACGGCTTCGCGTCCTCGTAGTCGGCAGGCCAGTCGCCCGGAAGGTCGCCCCGGCGGACGCCGAGCTGGGCGGCGAGAAGGTCGAACACCGTCGTCACCAGACGGCCCCCGATCCGCCTCGCCGGGACGCCGCGGCGGTGGGAGCCGCCGCTCTCGGAGTCACCCACGTCGAAGCGCGGCAGGTCGACCTCGACGAGCTCGTCGTGGCGACCGAGGAGCGTGAGCGCCGGCTCGGCCTCGCCGAGCTCGAGGTTCCACTTCCCCATCCCCTGCTCGCCCCAGCGGAACCCGATCGATCCGTTGGGGACGACAGGGTCGCCCGTTCGCTCGTCGACGAGCACGGTCTTCCACTCCGCGTTCTCGCTCGCGTCGCCGAGGTCCGACGCGCGCAGGAACCGGTCGGTGACCCAGGCGTCGCCCCGCTGCCGGAGCGTCACGAGGAACGGCAGGTCGGTGTTCTCCCGCGCGTAGCGGTCGAAGTACGGAACCTGCCGGTCGACGTAGAACTCCTTCAGGATCACGTGCCCCATGGCCATGGCCAGGGCGCCGTCGGAGCCGGCCGCCGCGGGGAGCCAGTGGTCGGCGAACTTCGTGTGGCCGGCGAAGTCCGGGGAGACGACCACGACCTTCTGGCCCCGGTAGCGGGCCTCGGTCATGAAGTGCGCGTCGGGGGTCCGCGTCTGCGGGATGTTCGAGCCCCAGAGGATCGCGTAGCCCGCGTTCCACCAGTCGGCCGACTCGGGCACGTCGGTCTGATCGCCCCAGACCTGCGGCGAGGCGGGCGGTAGATCGGCGTACCAGTCGTAGAACGAGAGGCAGACGCCGCCGATCAGCGACAGGAACCGGGTTCCCGCCGCGTACGACACCATCGACATGGCCGGGATCGGCGAGAAGCCGGCGACCCTGTCCGGGCCGTACCGCCGGATCGTGTGCACGTGGGCGGCGGCGATGAGGTCGGAGACCTCGTCCCACGAGGCGCGGACGAAGCCACCCTTGCCGCGCTGCTCCTTGTAGGCCCGCGCCTCCTCCGGGTCCTCGACGACGGCCGCCCACGCCTCGACGGGGTCGCCGGTCTGCGCGAGAGCCTCTCGGTACAGGTCGAGCAGCACGCCGCGCACGTAGGGGTAGCGGACGCGAAGAGGCGAGTAGACGTACCAGCTGAACGACGCTCCGCGCGGGCAGCCGCGAGGCTCGTACTCGGGCACGTCGGGGCCGTTCGACGGGTAGTCCGTCTGCTGCGTCTCCCAGGCGACGATCCCGTCCTTGACGTGGATCTTCCAGGAGCACGATCCCGTGCAGTTGACGCCATGGGTCGAGCGCACCACCCGGTCGTGCTGCCAGCGCTTGCGGTAGAACGACTCCCAGTCGCGGGACCGCCCGGACAGCGCGCTCCAGCCGTTGCCGCCCCCCTCCGTGAAGAAGCGACGCCCGCCCGGAACGCTTTGCCGATCAGCCATCCGCTCCCGCTGGAGGAACGCCTCGCAGCTCCCCGAACGGCGCAGTCCGGAGCAACCAGACGGCGAGCGCGAGACAGACGGCTACGAACACGAGCAGGCCCACGAAACCATATGTATACGTGCCCTCGGCGTCTTTGAGGAGTCCGACGAAGACGGGTGGGAAGAAACCGCCGAGCCCGCCGGCCGCGCCGACGATGCCCCCGGCGGCGCCGGCGTCCGTCGGGAACTCCGCCGGGACGAGCTTGAAGACGGCGCCGTTGCCGGCGCCGAGGAAGACGCCGAGCGTGAGGCAGGTGATCGTCACCGGGACGATCCGCGGCGTCGCGGCGATCGCCGCGAGCACCGCGGCGTCGATCGCGATCCCCGCGAAGGCGAGGACGAGCACCGAGTACGCGCCCACCCGGTCGGAGAGCCACCCGCCCACGGGGCGCGCGAGCGTGGCGGCGATGATGAAGCCCGCCGCGCGTGCGCTCGCCTCGCCCTTCGAGTAGTCGAACCAGTCCTGAAGGACCGTGGGCAGCAGGAAGGCCATCGCGACGAATCCGCCGAAGGTGATGAAGTAGAAGAACGCGAGCCGGTACAGGCGCCATCCCGACCGGAGCACCTCGCCGTAGCGCGTCGGCGCCGCCGCGCGCGGCGCGTTGCGCGCGAACGCGAAGAAGACCCACGCCGCCGCGACCAGCGCGATGCCCGTGATCCACCCGAGGGCGGGGCGGCCCCAGTGGTCGACGACGGCGGGCGCGCCGAAGAAGGCGATCGCCGTGCCGATGTTCCCCATCCCGTAGACCCCGAGAGCGAAGCCCTGGCGCTCCTTCCGGTACCAGCCGGCGACGAAGGGAACGCCGACGGCGAAGGACGACCCCGCGAGGCCCAGCAGGAAGCCGACGCCGATGAGGGCCCAGTACGCGTCCGCGTAGCCGAAGAGCACGGCCGGCACCGCGGAGGACGCGAGGAGGCACGGGAAGACGAGACGGCCGCCGTAGCGGTCGGTCAGCACGCCCATGGGGATGCGGGCGAGCGACCCGAGGATGACCGGCACCGCGGTGAGGAGAAGCGCCTCTGTGTAGTTGAGGCCGAGATCCGCCTTGAAGGTCTTGGCGAAGGGCGCGATCAGGCTCCAGGCGGTGAAACAGAGGGCGAACGCAACCGTGCCGAGCGCGAGGTTCCAGCCGGGCGACTCGAGCGATCGTCTCATCGCTCGTCAATCTATGGAAGACCGCGCCGGATGGAAAACGGGACCCGGCCGCACGTTCGCTGCGGGCTTCTACCGACGGGGCGCTCCGCAGCGGACCGCGATACTCGCCTTCCGTGCTCGCGACCACCACAGAATGAGCCCTCTTCCTTCACGTCGTGGGGGCGTTCCTGTTCGTGGGCGGCGCGATGGTCGCTGCCGTCGGGTTCGAAGCCGCGCGGCGGCGAACGCGGCCGGACGAGATCGCGCTCCTCCTCGGGCTGACCCGGGTCGGCGTCGCGCTCGTCGCGCTCGGGGCGGTGCTCGTGCTGGCGTTCGGGCTCTGGCTCGTCGGCCTCGGGCCCTGGGACTTCGGAACCGCCTGGGTCGACGCGGCTCTCGTGCTCTTCGCGGTCGCGGTCGTCCTCGGCTGGGCCGGCGGCCAGCGGCCCAAGCGGGCGCGGCGCCTCGCCGCCCACCTCGCCCGGGAAGGCCGCGAGGAGGACGCCGAGCTCCGGGCGCTCCTCGACGACCGCCTCGCCCGGACGGCGAACTACGCGACCGCGCTGGTCGTGCTCGCGATCGTCGTGCTGATGGTCTTCAAGCCGGGCTAGCCGTACGGCCGGCTACGTGTGCTCGTGCCAGCGCTCGGGCTCGACGAGCGCCGTCACGCGCTTCCGCTCGCGGTTCCAGTACTCGTTGCCGCGGTAGCGGCGCGAGAGCCGGTCGATGTCCACGAGGCCCTCGTCGTCGCGGATCTCGACGACCCGCCCGAGCACCGTGACGACGTGGTACCAGTCGGCGAGGTCGATGACCGTGACGGAGACCCGGCCGTCGCGGCGCATGTGCTTGAGACGGAGCCGGTCGGCGTCCATGTTGACGAGGATGCGGCCGTCCTCCCAGTCGTACCAGGTCGCCGCCGAGTACGGAGCGCCGTCGGCGCGAACGGTGGCGATGACCGCGGCGTTCGGCTCCTTCAGGAACTCGACGAGCTCGTCGGGAAGGGGCGCCAGCGGCACGACGCCAGTCTAGGCACAACGCCCCCTCGTGCCGATACGGAGGACATGACCGTCGCCGCGCGGGTCGCCCTGCTCCTGTCCGTCCTCGCCGCCCTTCCGCCGGCGAGCGGCCAGGCGGCCACGGACGTCGAGGGCCCGAGCGTCGTCCACGTCACCGCCGCCCGCGTGCCCGTCTACACGAGGACGAGCCCGCCGGCGACGCCCGCGCTCGCCGACCTCCCGCGTCGCTCGTCCGTGACGAAGGACGGGATCACCTGGCGCTTCTCCCGGCCGAAGCGCGTCGGCCGCTTCGTCACCGGCGACTGGTACGTCGTCGGCTCCGCGAGGGTCAGGGCGATCACCCCGAAGCCGGCAGGCGGACGCAACGGCTCCGTGAGGAACATCCCCGGCAACGACGTCGACACCGGCTTCGACCGCCGCACCGACGGCAACCGCTACGAGCCGAAGATCAGCCTCAGGCCGCCGATCTCGCTCAGGCCGGGCAACTCGCTCGTCTCGTCGATCAGCGTCCGTACGGTCGGGTCGAGGAAGCGCTGGCTCTTCGACAAGGCGACCGGCAGCCCCGTGAGGACGGTCTCGATCCTCACGAGCGTCGCCGCGCCGCTCCCGCCCGACGCGTTCCGCCCCTCCTACGCCGGGCACGGGCGGATCTACTACTCGCGCAACCTGCGCCGCGACCTCCTCCCCACGCTCGCATCGGTCGGGTCGACGCCCTCCCTGGCCGAGTACACGGCGCACTTCCGCCGGCCGTGGATCGACAACGTCATGTTCAACTTCGACGCGCCGATCGCCTACATGCCCGACTACGCGCGCGAGATCGCCCGCGCGGTCGGGAACGCCGGCCTGCTCCTCAGCCTCGACTACACGCGGGCGCAGAAGGAGCCGCTTCTCGTCTACCTGACCCAGTACGGCATCGACCTCGCCGGCCTCGTCCGCAGGGGCCACGACGGCTGGCACGCCCACGGCGGGCACGGGAGCGGGCGCAAGTTCCCGATCGTCTTCGCCGGCGTCATGCTGGACGACGCCTCGATGAAGAGCCCGCAGGCGCACTTCGGCGAGGACATGCAGACGATGACCGGGACAGGCTGGACCGGAGCCACGGCGCTGTACGCCGGCCACTACGGGGAGGGCGCCTCGGGCGAGTACGGGCCGTACGAGCACCTGCAGCCGCGCGACTGGATCAGCACGCTCGGCGAGGACTACCGCCGCTGCTGCACCTCGAGCGCCTGGATCGCCGAGGCGCTCGCCGCGCGGCTCATCCCCGGGGCAATGGCGGCGTGGGACTACGCGCCGTTCTTCCTCTACGCGGACCGCTGGATGACCGAGAACGACTTGGCCGCGCTCGCCGCCATGCGGTCGCAGATCGGCGCCGACTACTCGAGCTTCCCGCAGCGCAGGGCCTGGGACCGCTTCGCCACCGACATGTGGTCGGCCTACCGCTAGCCGCACACGGCGTCCGAGGCCGACCTGGGCGACAATGGCCGTCCGTTGGCGAAACGGTCGACACCGTCCGCCGGTCAGGGTCTCGAGGCCGGCTGGATCGCGCTCCGCGAGGGCCGGTGGGACGACGCGCGGACGTCGTTCGAGGATGCCCTCGCCGGAGAGGAGTCACCGGAGGCGTTCGAGGGGCTGAGCTGGACCGCCTGGTGGCTCGACGACCCGGACGCCGTCTTCGCCGCGCGCGAGCGCGGGTACCGGCTCTACAAGCAGCGGAGAGACGCCGCGAGCGCCGCCCGGATGGCCACCTGGCTCGCCGCCGACCAGCTCGACTTCCACGGCGCCTGGGCGGTCGCGAGCGGCTGGCTCCAGCGCGCCCACCGCCTCCTCGACCCCCTCGAGCCGGGCCCCGACCACGGCTGGCTCGCCTTCCACGAGGGTTACATCGCGCACCGGAACGGCGACACCGCTGCGGCGCGCGAGCGAGCGGCGGTCGCGGTCGAGCTCGGACGGCGGTTCGACGTGGCCGACCTGGAGATGCTCGGCCTCGCGCTCGACGGCGCCGCGCTCGTCGCCTCCGCGTCGGTGCAGGAAGGCATGCGCCGGCTCGACGAGGCGACCGCGACCGCGCTCGAGGGGGAGGCCACCATCCCGATCTCGAGCGCCTGGGCCTGCTGCTTCCTCGTCACCGCCTGCACCGCCGCGCGCGACTTCGAGCGGGCCTTCGAGTGGTGCGACCGCATCGCCGAGTTCGCCGACCGGTACGGCAGCCGCTACATGCTCGCCTTCTGCCGGGCCGAGTACGGCGCCGTCCACATCTGGCGCGGCCGCTGGTCGGACGCCGAGGCGATGCTCACGGCGGCGGTGGACGACTTCGCCCGAGCTCGCCCGCCCTACGCCGTTGGCCCCCTGAAGCGGCTCGCGGAGCTGCGGCGACGGCAGGGGCGTCCGACCGATGCGGCCTCCCTCCTCGGCCGGGTGGGCTCGCTCGAGTCGGCGCAGCTCGAGCACGCACGCCTCGCGTTCGACGCCGGGGAGACCGGGCGCGCCGCTGAGCTGGCCGAACGTGCTCTGCGACGTGTGCCGGAGAGCCGGAAGCTCGATCGGCTCCCGGCCCTCGAGCTCCTCGTCCGCGTCCGCATCGCCGACGGTCGCCTCGACGACGCGGCGGCCGCTCTCGACGGCCTCCGTGACCTCGGGCAGCTCGTCGACACGCCGGCGCTGCGCGCCTCCGTGAACCTCGCCGACGGCATGCTGGCCGGTGCCGGGAGCGACCACGACCGGGCTCGCCCGCTGCTCGAGGACGCGGTCGACGGCTTCGAGCGGTGCGGCGCGCCGTTCGAGACGGCCGGCGCCAGGCTCGAGCTCGCGGCGAGCCTCCTGGCGCTGGGCCGCGCGGCGGAGACGAGGAGCGAGGCCGCCGCGGCGCTCGAGACGCTACTCGAGCTCGGCGCCGGGCACGAGGCCGAGCGCGCCAGGGCGCTCCTGGCCGCCTGCGGAGGCACGGAGGCTCCCGCGCTCCCGGAGCTGACGGCCCGGGAGCGGGAGGTGCTCGGGCTCGTCGCCGACGGGCTCACGAACCGGGAGATCGCCGAGCAGCTCGTCCTGAGCGAGCACACGGTTCACCGCCACGTGACGAACATCCTGCGGAAGCTCGGCCTCCCGTCGAGGACGGCCGCGGCCGCGTACGCGGTGCGCACGGGCCTGCCCGACGGATAGCCCGTTCCGGCCATCCGCGCGCCGGCGCGAGATGGCCGGTCCTGGCGAAGTCGCAGGCCCTCGTCCGGCGTACGGTCACGGCATGGAGAGCCGTGCGCCGGGATTCCTCGCCGCGATCGCGGCACAGGCGCGAATCGAGGAGATCGGAGGACAGGTGGAGATGAAGCAGGCAGCCGAGATGAAGCCGGCCAAGAGCGCCGACCGGGCGATGTGGGCGCTCGGCGACTACCACCGATTCGCGAGGGAAACCGTCTGGGGGCTCGGCCCGGTGCTGATCGCCGCGTGCGGGATCTCGCCGGGCCAGCGCGTTCTCGACGTCGCGGCGGGAACCGGCAACGTCGCCATCCGCGCCGCCGAGGCCGGAGCGCGGGTGATCGCCTCGGACCTGACGCCGGAGAACTTCGAGGCGGGCCGCCGCGAGGCCCGCGAGCGGGGCGTGGAGCTCGACTGGGTCGAGGCGGACGCCGAGGATCTGCCGTTCCGCGACGGCGAGTTCGACGTCGTCACGTCGTCGTTCGGCGCGATCTTCGCCCCCGGCCACCAGGCGGTGGCGAACGAGCTCGTCCGCGTCTGCCGGCCCGGGGGCACGATCGGGCTGCTCACCTTCACCCCCGAGGGCCTGGCGGCGGAGTTCTTCGAGCTGTTCGCCCGCTTCGGCCCCCCGCCCGCGCCCGGGTTCCTCCCGCCGATCCTCTGGGGGAGCGAGGCGCACGTGCGCGAGCTGTTCGGCGACCGGCTCGACGAGCTTCGGTTCTCCCGGGACGAGTACGTGGAGCGCGCGGCGACGCCACAGGCCTACGCCGAGCTCTTGCAGTCGACCTTCGGGCCCCTGATCGCGCTCCGCGCGTATCTCGCCGACCGGCCCGAAGGCGCGGCGGCGCTCGATCGCGAGCTCGCGGAGTACGCGACGCGCGCGAACCGTGGCGCGCCCGGCGGGCCGGCGGAGTACCGCTACGAGTACCTCGTCGTCGTCGCCCACACCCGGACGCCTTGACTACGCCCGCCCGGGGCGGGATCCTCGGGCTCGAATGCTCGCCGAGTCGCGCATCGGCGCCAACGTCCCCGTCTCGAGCCTCGACGATGCGATCGCGTTCTACGCGGGGAAGCTCGGCCTGACGCTCTTCGAGCGCGGCGACGAGCAGCACTACGCACGGTTCTCGGGTGCGGGCGACACGAGGCTCGGCGTCTACGTGAGCGGGACGGCGGGGCAGGCCCGGCACACGCTCGTGAGCTTCGTCGTCGACGACGTTCGGGCCGCCGTCGACGAGCTCCGAGGCAACGGCGTCGTCTTCGAGGAGTACGACTCCCCGGGGATGAAGACCGAGGACGGTGTCGCGACCTTCGGCGACACCCGCGCCGCCTGGCTCAAGGACCCGGACGGCAACATCCTCGAGATCGTCGGAGCCTGAGGTGGCTGCGACCGCCGATCGCGGCGTCCTGCTCGTCGCGGACATCTCCGGCTACACGGACTACGTCGTCGCCAGCCCGCTCGAGTACGCGGAGGACGTCGTCTCGGACGTCACAACGACGGTGGTCGACCGCCTCGGCGCCGTCATCACCGTGAACAAGCTCGAGGGCGACGCCGCCTTCGGCTACGCCCTCGACGGCGAGCTCGACTCGACGATGCTCCTCGACACGATCGAGGAGTGCTACTTCGCTTTCCGCGGGAGGCTGCGCGGGATCGAGCACGCCGTCAGCTGCACCTGCCCGGCCTGCACGAAGGTGACCGACCTCGACCTGAAGTTCGTCGTCCACCACGGGGACTTCGTCCGTCGGGCGAGCCCGCTGGGCGAGGAGCTGACCGGGAACGACGTGATCGCCGTCCACAGGCTCCTCAAGAACACCGTGACGCCGTCGCTGGGGCTCCGCGCCTACGTGCTCTTCACCGACCGGTGCGTCGCGGCCCTGGGCCTCGACCCCGGATCGCTCGACCTCCGGCGCCACGTCGAGCACTATCCCGACGTCGGCGACCTGGTCGGCTACGTGAGCGATCTGGAACGGCGGTGGGGCGACGCGCAGGGGCAGCAGCGCGTTCGCGTCGAGGCGGACGAGGCCTCCTTCAGCGTCGACGTCCTCGTTTCCGGCGGCGCGGAGGCAACCTGGGAGCTGCTCACGTCCCCGCAGAAGCGACTGCTGTGGCAGGTGGACGCGATCGAGGAGGCCGACGTCGGCGGCCGGCGGACGACCGGCGCCTCCAGCGTCTGCGTCGACGGGCGCACGCGGATCTACGAGGAGATCCTCGACTGGCGGCCGTTCGAGTACTTCACGGAGCGCCTCGCGCTCTCCGGCGGCGTCCACGCCCTCCTGACGACGGCGCTCGAGCCCGACGGGGAGACCACGAGGGTCGTCACGCGCGTGCGTCGCGACACAGGGGCCCGGCTCGCGTGGCTCACCGCTTCCCGCGGCCTCCGGCGGCGCCTCGAGTCGCGCTACGCGCGCCTCGCGAAGCTGGCTCCGGTCCAGATCCCGGAGGATCGCCGACTCCCGCTCGCGCTCGGCTAGCGTTTCGCCGGCAGCGACCGCGCGTAGGCGGTGCCGAGCTGGACCCACGGCGCGAGCTCTGCGTCGGAACTCACGTCCTCCGAGTCGACCCTGAGCCACCCACGCATCTGCCTCCCGCGCATCTCCATCGGCCGTGCGGCTGTCGCCGCCACGAGCGCGTCCGACTCCTCGGTGTCGACGCGGACCAGCACTCCACCTTCTCCGCTCGCCGCCACGGCCATGTTGCCGCCGATGAGAAAGGCGAGGCCACCGAACATCCTCTGCTCGGTCAGGGCGGCCTCGTCGCCGACCAGCGCGCGGATGCGG
>DATBJE010000271.1:0-6338 GCA_036556565.1 Gaiellaceae bacterium | reverse complement strand
GGGCGGGTCGTCTACCGCCTGCACGACCTGCAGTCGCTCCAGCCGGCGTCGAACCAGAAGCTTACCGTCGCGGTCGCCGCGCTCGCTCGCCTCGGCGCGGGCTACCGGATCTCGACCCAGGTCCTGGGCGAGGGCGCGCAGAATGGCGCCGACTGGCGCGGCCGGCTGATCCTCAAGGGCTTCGGCGACCCGACCGTGTCGGCGGGCGACCTCCGCAACCTGGCCGACAAGATTCGCCTCCGCGGGATCACGCACGTGACGGGGCGCGTGATCGGCGACGAGAGCTACTACGACCGGCGCCGCACCGGAGTGGGCTGGAAGCCCTCCTGGTACAAAATCGAGTCTCCGCCCCTGTCGGCGCTCGTCGTCGGCCGGGCGAAGGTGAACGGCCATACGGTCGACAACCCGGCGCTCGCCGCCGCCCGCGCCTTCCGCGCCGCGCTCCGCGACGCCGGGATCACCATCGGCGGCAAGGCGGCCGTCGGCCGGGCGGCCGGAACGGCGACGACCCTGGCGACGGTCAAGTCCGGGACGCTCGCCCGGCTCGTCCTGAAGATGAACAAGATGAGCGACAACTTCACTGCGGAGATGCTCATGAAGCACCTTGGCGCGCAGTTCCGCGACAAGGGGACGACCGCCGCCGGCGCAAGCGTCGTCCGCGCCGAGCTGCGCAGGCGCGGCGTGCCCCTCGCCGGAGTCCGCCTCGCGGACGGCTCCGGCCTCTCGCTGCTCGGCCGGCTCACCGCCCGAGGCGTGAGCAGGCTCCTCGTCTCGGCCTGGGGCGACCCGGCCGTCAGGCCCGCGCTCGTCGCCTCGCTGCCGATCGCGGGCGTCGACGGGACGCTCGAGGACCGCATGCGCACCGGGCCCGCGCGGCGTCGCGTCCGCGCGAAGACCGGGACGACGGCGACCGCGTCGAGCCTCTCCGGCTACGTCGGCACGCGGTACGTCTTCTCGATCCTCCAGAACGGCCACCCGATCGCGTGGTCGAACGCGCGCAAGGCGCAGGACCGGTTCGCGCGCGTCCTCGCCGGAGCGCTCTAGCCGGCGGAGAGGAGCCGCTCGAGTGCGGGCTCGTCGAGCACCTCGACGCCGAGCCGCTGGGCCTTCTCGAGCTTCGAGCCCGGGCTCTCCCCGACGACGAGCCCGGTGGTCTTCTTCGAAACCGAGTCGGTGACCTTCGCGCCCAGCGCCTCCAGCGCGGCCCTGGCCTCCTCGCGGGAGCGGCGCTCCAGCGTCCCGGTGATCACGTACGTGCTCCCGGTCAGCGGCCCCTCGGCGGGCCGCTCGCTCTCGGCGAGCTCGAAGCGGATGCCGAAGCCGCGGAGCTCCTCGACGAGATCGCGGTTCTTCTGCTCCGAGAACCACGTCGCGATCGACTCGGCGCGGTCGGGCCCGATCCCCTCCACCGCCTCGATGTCCTCCTGGCTCGCGCCCAGGAGCTTGTCGACGGAGACGAAGTGGCGGGCGAGGTTCTGTGCCGTCACCCAGCCGACGTCGGGGATGTTGAGCCCGAAGAGGACACGGGCGAACGGGATCGCCTTCGACGCCGCGATCGACTCGACCGCGTTCTGCGCCGAGATCTCGCCGTAGCCGTCGAGCGCCGCGAGCTCCTCGGTCGTCAGACGGTAGAGGTCCGGGATCGAGCGCAGGAGGCCGAGGTCCCAGAGACGGCGGACGAACTGCTCCCCCACGCCCTCGATGTCCGCTGCCGCCATCACCCAGTTGATGAGCGACTCCAGGCCGCGCGAGGGGCAGGCGTCGTTCGGGCAGCGGTGCATGACCTCGCCCTCGGGCTTGACGATCTTCGTGCCGCAGAGCGGGCACTTCGCGGGCATCCGGAACCGCTTCGTCCCCTTTGCGTGCGGAAGCACGGGCCCGACGACCTGCGGGATGACGTCGCCGGCGCGCTGGACGACGACGCGGTCGCCCTCGCGGATGTCCTTGCGGTTGATGTCCTCCTCGTTGTGGAGCGTCGCCTGGGAGACGGTCACGCCGCCCACCTCGACCGGCTCGAGCTGCGCCCACGGGTTCAGGTTCCCCGTCCGGCCGACGCGGACGTGGATCTTCACGAGCGTCGTCTGCGCGGTCATCGGCGCCCACTTGAACGCGCGCGCCCAGCGCGGGCGCCCGTGCAGCGCGCCCAGCCGCCGCTGCTGGTCGAGGGACTCGACCTTGATCACGATCCCGTCGATCTCGTAGTCGAGCTCGGCCCGCCTCGTCTCCCACTCGGCGCACTCGCGCGCGACCGACTCGAGGGTCTCGTGGCGGCGCGTGTGCGGGTTCGTGCGGAAGCCGCGGTCGCGCAGCCACGCGAGGATCTCCGACTGCGCGCCGAGCTCGACCCCGTCGGCCCTGCCGATGCCGTACACCCACAGCGAGAGGTCGCGCTCGGAGGTGATCTGCGGGTTGAGCTGGCGCAGCGAGCCCGCCGCCGCATTGCGCGGGTTGGGGGCCAGCTTCTTGCCCTCCGCCGCGAGCCGCTCGTTCAGGCGCGTGAACGCCGAGAGCGGGAAGTAGATCTCGCCCCGCACCTCGAGCACGGCCGGGGGGCGCTTCCCGTCGGCCGAGCGCATGCGCAGCGGGATCGCCTTGATCGTCCGCAGGTTCGGCGTCACGTCCTCCCCCCGCTCGCCGTCGCCGCGGGTTGCGCCGCGCACGAGCGTCCCGTTCTCGTAGACGAGCGAGACGGCGGAGCCGTCGATCTTCGGCTCCGTCACGTAGGCGACCGGCTCGTCCGAGTCGAGCCGCTTGCGCACATCGTCGGCCCACTTGGCGAGCGTCTCGTCGGTCGTCACCTTCTCCAGCGAGCCCATCGGCGTCAGGTGCTCGACCTTGCGGAACTTGTCCGAGGGTGCCGCGCCGACCCGCTGCGTCGGCGAGTCTGGGGTGACGAGGTCCGGGTGCTCCTCCTCGAGCTCCTTCAGCTCGTCGAAGAGCCGGTCGTAGTCGGCGTCCGAGACCTCCGGGTCGTCGAGCACGTGGTAGCGGTAGTTGTGATGCGCTACCTGCTCGCGCAGGTCGGCGACCCGCCTGGCGACGGCACGCGATGCCATCAGAGGACGCCGAGCAGCTCGCTGGGGCTCTCTAACAGGACGTCCGCCTCGTCGAGGTGCTCGGCCGGGTGGATGTTCCCCCAGGCGACTGCGATCGTGAAGACGCCGGCCGCCTTGCCCGCCCCGACGTCGAAGGGCGAGTCGCCCACGAACGCGGTGCTCTCCGGCGTGGCGTCCAGCAGCTCGATCGCCGTCAGCACCGGCTCGGGGTCCGGCTTGTGCCGCTGCGTCATGTCCGAGGTGACGACGGCGTCGAAGTACCGCTCGAGCGGGAGGACGGCGAACGCGAGGTCGACCGTCTTCCGCCGCTTCGCGGTGACGATGCCGAGCCGGCGGCCCTGGCCCCTGAGCTCGGCGAGGACGAACTCGATCCCCTCGAACGCCTCGAGCTCGTCGTGGAGCGGTTCGTTGTGCTCGCGGTAGACCCTGACGAGCTCATCGACCCGATCGGCGTCGATCGCCCGCATCTGGTCGTGGATGTTCGAACCGCCGACGAGCGCTGCCAGCTTGGCGTCGGGGATCTCCCGCGCGAGCACGGTGCGGGTCGCGTGCCGGAACGAGGCGAGGATGATCGCCCCGGAGTCGATCAGCGTCCCGTCGAGGTCGAAGAGGACGTTCGAGTAGCGCACGGTCTGATCGTACCCAGCGGCCGCTTCAGTACAGGACGCGCTCGAGGTAGAGGCCCCACGGGGGGGCGGTCGTGCCCGCCTCGTCGCGCGGGCGGCCTGCAAGCAGGCGCTCGATCCGCTCGGGCTCCTGCTCGAGCATCGTGCCCACGAGCGTCCTCACCATGTGCCGCAGGAAGCTGTCGGCGACGACCGCGAAGGACAGGACGTCGCCCTCGCGCTCCCACACCGCCTCGCGCACGACGCGGTGGAACGACTCGTGCTGGGTCTCGGTCGGCGTGAAGGCACGGAAGTCGTGCTCGCCGACGAGGAGGGACGCCGAGGCGGCCAGGCGCTTCTCGTCGAGCGGGCGCGGCCACCAGAGCGAGCGCCCGCGCTCGAAGGGCGACGACGTCGTCCGCCGCCACATGCGGTAGCGATACGCGCGCCCCGTGGCCGAGAAGCGGGCGTTGAACCCGTCCGGGGCCGCCTCGGCCGCGACGACGGCGACGTCGTCGGGGAGGACGCCGTTCAGGGCCTGCGCGGCTCGCTCCGGCGGCGGGCCGCCGTCGGTCTGGAGGCTCGCCACCTGGCCGAGCGCGTGGACGCCGGCGTCGGTGCGCCCGGCGACCGCGAGGCCGGCCCAGCGCGGGTAGACGCGGTCGAGCGCGGCGCGCACCTCGCCCTCGACCGTGCGCAGGCCGGGTTGGGCGGCCCAGCCGGAGAAGCCGGCGCCGTCGTACTCGAGCGTGAGCTTGACAACGCCCATGGTAAGTATTACCTTACCGTAAGCAATGGCTTACGCAGAGGCTCTCGCCGCACTCGCCGATCCTACGCGCCGGTCCGTCTTCGAGACCCTGCGCGGAGGCCCCCGCTCGGTCGGGGACCTCGCCCGCGGGTTGCCGGTGAGCCGTCCCGCGGTCTCGCAGCACCTGCGCGTCCTGAAGGACGCCGGTCTCGTCAGCGAGCGGCGCGAGGGGACGCGCAACTACTACAGCGTGGACGGCGACGGCCTGGCGAACGTGCGGGAGTACTTCGAGACGTTCTGGGACGAGGCGCTGGCGGCGTTCAAAGCCGCGGCCGAACAGGAAGGAGACGAGGATGAGCCAGATGACGGATGAGCTCGCGGTGCGGAAGTCGGTGTTCGTGCGCTGCACGCCGGAGCACGCGTTCCGGACGTACACCGAGCGGATGAGCGACTGGTGGCCATTCGAGGGCCACTCCATCGACGACGACTCCGACCGCGTCGTCTGGGAGGGGCGGGTCGGCGGGCGCGTCTACGAGGTGACACCGGCCGGCGAAGAGGGCCTCTGGGGCACGATCATCGCGTGGGACCCGCCGCGCGCGCTCGCCCTGACCTGGCACCCGGACCGGGGCGAGGAGACCGCGCAGGAGGTCGAGATCCGCTTCACTCCCGAAGGCGAGGGGACACGCGTGGACGTCGTCCACACGGGCTGGGAGCGCATCGGCCCCGACTTCCGCGAGCGCATGGCCGGCTACGACAAGGGCTGGGGCACCGTGCTCGGCATCTTCGCCGAGGCGGCCGGGAAGGAGAGCTGACATGCACCCGGACGTGGTTCGGCAGCTGGCCGCGGAGCGGCAGGCCGACCTCCACCGCGAGGCGGACGCGCGGGCGCAACTCGTCCGCGCTCCGCGCCGGCGGCGGTTCCGATGGTCCGTCCTCCCCCGCTACGCGGACGCTGCGACCGGCACCCGAGCCGGGACGTAGTCCACGAGCTCGAGGTAGGCCATGGGCGCCGCGTCGCCCTGGCGGGGGCCGATCTTGACGATCCGCGTATAGCCGCCGGGACGATCGGCGAAGCGAGGCGCCACGTCGGCGAAGAGCACGTGGGCGATGTCCTTCGAGCGCAGGAAGGCGACCGCCTGGCGCCGGGCCGCCACGTCGCCGCGCTTCCCGAGCGTGATCATCTCCTCGACGATCGGCCGCACCTCCTTGGCCTTGGCCTCGGTCGTCTTGATGCGGCCGTGCTCGATCAGCGCGCTCGCGAGGTTGGCGTAGAGCGCCTTGCGGTGAGCCGCGTCGCGGCCCAGCTTCCTCCCTGAGCGGTGGTGCCTCATGCCCGGGCTACTCGTCCCGGAGCCGCAGCCCGTGGGCCGCGAGCGTCTCGCGGACCTCCTCGATCGACTTCTTGCCGAAGTTGGGGATCGCGGCGAGCTCGGTCTCGGTCTTCGAGACCAGGTCTCCGATCGTCTCGATCCCGACGCGCTTGAGGCAGTTGTAGCTGCGGACGCCGAGCTCGAGCTCCTCGATGGGGAAGTTCTCCATCCCCCCGGCGGGCGGAACGTCCGGCTCGGGCTCGTCGCTGGAGGCGTACGAGATCTTGTCGATGTCGGTGAAGATGGCGAGCTGGGCGATGAGGATGTCCGAGGCCTGGGCGATGGCGTCGCGCGGCGACAGCGAGCCGTCGGTCGTGACGTCGAGCGTGAGCTTGTCGTAGTCCGTGCGCTGGCCGACGCGCGCGGCCTCGACCTCGTACGCGACCCGCCGGACGGGCGAGAAGATCGAGTCGATGGGGATGACGCCGATCGTGTGCTCGGGCCCGCGGTTCAGCTCGGCCGGCACGTAGCCGCGGCCGCGGCCGATCGTGAGCGTGATCTCGAGGCGGCCCTTGTCCGAGAGGTTCGCGATCTCGAGGTCCGGGTTGAGGATCTCGAG
>DATBJE010000270.1:0-1722 GCA_036556565.1 Gaiellaceae bacterium | reverse complement strand
CACCCAGCGCCGGATGGCCCCGACGTAGTTGCCGAGGTGCTTCTCGCCGGTCGGCTGGATTCCGGACAGGACGCGCACGGTCGGCCCGATTATCCCTCACTACACTTGCTGGTCGATGGCACTCTCACAGCCCGTCTGGACCCCATCCTCCTGGCGCGGGCACCCTGCAGAGCATCAGCCGGAGTGGCCGAGCGAGGAGCGCGCCGAGGTCGCCCGCGCGCAGCTCGCGAGCGTGCCGCCGCTCGTCTTCGCGGGCGAGGCGCGCGAGCTGCTGAAGGCGCTCGGCGAGGTGCAGGCCGGCCGCCGGTTCCTGCTGCAGGCGGGCGACTGCGCCGAGTCGTTTGCCGACCTCTCGGCGGTGCACATCCGCGAGAAGCTCAAGATTCTCCTGCAGATGGCCGCCGTGCTCACGTACGGCGCCACGCTCCCGGTCGTCAAGGTCGGGCGGATCGCGGGGCAGCTCGCGAAGGCCCGGACGTCGCCGACCGAGACCGTCGGCGGTGCCGAGATCCCCTCGTTCCGCGGGCACATGATCCACGACGACGCCGCAACGGCGGAGGCGCGGATCCCCGATCCCGACCGGATGGTCCAGGCCTACCACCACGCCACCGCCACACTCAACCTCCTGCGCGCGTTCACGAAGGGCGGCTTCGCCGACCTGAAGCGCGTCCACGAGTGGAACCAGGAGTTCGTCGCCTCCTCGCCCGAGGGCCGCCGCTACGAGCAGCTCGCGTCCGAGATCGAGCGCGCGCTCCTCTTCATGGCCGCGTGCGGTATCGACCTCGCCCGCGAGCAGCGGCTGCACCAGGTCGACGTCTGGACGAGCCACGAGGGCCTCGTCCTCGACTACGAGGAGTCGCTGACGCGCCGAGACTCGCTCACGGGCGACTGGTACGACTGCTCGGCCCACATGCTCTGGATCGGGGAGCGGACGCGCCAGCCCGACGGCGCGCACGTCGAGTTCTTCTCCGGCGTCCACAACCCGCTCGGCGTGAAGATCGGCCCAACGGCCACTCCCGACGAGGTGCTCGAGCTCTGCGAGCGCCTGAACCCCGGGCGGATCCCCGGGCGGCTGACGCTCGTCGCCCGCATGGGCGCGGAGCAGGTCTTCGAGCTCCTGCCGCCGATCCTCCGCGCGGTGAACGAGGCCGAGCATCCCGTCGTCTGGGCGTCCGACCCGATGCACGCGAACGCGTTCCGCACGGAGTCGGGCTTCAAGACGCGGCGCTTCGACGCGATCATGGCCGAGATCGAGGGCTTCTTCGCCGCGTGCCGCCGGGAGGGGGTCTGGCCGGGCGGGATCCACCTCGAGTTCACGGGCGAGGATGTGACCGAGTGCCTCGGCGGCTCGGAGGCCGTGCTGGAGGAGCAGCTGAACGCCCGCTACATGACCCTGTGCGACCCGAGGCTGAACGCCCGTCAGTCGCTCGACCTCGCCTTCCGCCTCGCCGAGCTCATGCGCCGGCCGGGCGCCGGGCGCACCTCCGGCTAGTGCCCCTCGAGAAGCTCGCCGTCGTCGGCACCGGGCTGATCGGCGCCTCGGTCGGCCTGGCCGCGAAGCGCGCCGGCGTGCCGCACGTCTTCGGGTACGACGCAGACCCGGAGTTCCTCGCCGTCGCGGCGGAGCGGGGCGCGCTCGACGAGCCCGCGGAGAGCCTCGTCGCCGCGGTCGAGGACGCGGACCTCGTCGTCGTCGCGACGCCGGTGGCGACGCTGGTCGAG
>DATBJE010000269.1:0-3939 GCA_036556565.1 Gaiellaceae bacterium | reverse complement strand
CCCGCGGTGGTCGAGGAGGTCCCAGAGAAGGTCGAACTCTTTCGGGGCGAGCTGCACCTCGGTCCCGGCCACGGTGACCTCGCGGCGCCCGGCATCGACGTGGAGGTCCCCGTGGTCGATGACCTCGCTCACGAACTCGCGGCGCTCGGGGCTCGACCGGCGCAGGATCGACTTCACCCTGGCAACAAGCTCGCCCGGGTTGAACGGCTTCGTCAGGTAGTCGTCGGCACCGACCTCGAGCCCGATGATCTTGTCGATGTCCTCGTCACGCGCGCTCAGCATGAGGATGGGGACGTCAGAGCGCTGCCGGATGCGGCGGCACACGTCGATGCCGTCGAGATCGGGGAGCATGAGGTCGAGGACGATGAGGGACGGCGGGTCGGCACTCGCCTTCTCGAGCGCGTCGCCGCCCGTGCCCGCGAGGCGCACCGCGAAGCCGGCACGCTTCAGGTACATGCCCACGAACGACGCGATGCTCGGCTCGTCCTCGACCACGAGGATCGACTGCTTCGCCGGGGTCACGACCCGGTATGGTGGCACACCCACCGGCCGCGGCGACGAGCTACTGCGCAACGAGGGAGTATGTGCGCACGACGCGCGGCCAGCGTTCCACCGGCCCATCGCCGATCTGGAACGTCCCGGTCCGCCCCTCGTCGAAAGCGTCCAGGGTGAGCGACCCGCGGACGACGCCGCTTGCGAAGATCCTGCGACCTCGGATCACCAGCTGCCACGGCCGTGCTTGTCCGCGCGACGACACGCTGCAGAGGAGGTCCCGGCCCCGATACTCGAGCGTCGTCTCGCTGATCCTCCGCTTGTCGCCGGAACAGCGGTGCCGGGGAGCCTTCCCGCCGGGGAGGTCGATCACGCGGACGCGGCCAGACCCGAGGTTGACGAACACCGTGCCTCGTCTCGTGATGGCGGCGCGCCCATGGCCGTTCCGCAGCTCGAAGCTCTGGGCGCCGGGCGTTCGGGCCGCGACGTCGGCAGCGACGGCCGTCGGGGCGAGCGTGACGGCGAGGGCCGGAACCAGGGCGAGGAGCGCGAGCCGCCACATGCTGATCGCAACTATCGTCGGCGGCGGTGAGCCTTCGATTACGGGCGTGTAAGGGAAGTGTTAGCGGCCCCGAGCAAGAATCACGCACCCGCCCGGCGGCGTCCGGACCGGGTCGTAGCATCGAGCGGGCTGCCGATGGACGAACGCGCGCGCCACGACCGCATGGTCCGGCTCCTCGAGGCACGGCTGGAGGCCATCGCACTCGCCTCGGAGCGCGCCCCGCGGGGCGAGCGGCGCTACGAGCGGCAGATCGTCGCGGTTGCCGCGGCGACGCGCCACGCGATCGAGCTCGAGATCATCTCGGGGGACGAGGCAGGCTCGATCTGGACCGCCGTCGCCGACCGCCATCCCGACGCCGCCTGGTGCCGGACCGGCTGGCGCCTCGCAGCTTAGGCGACGAGGCGGACCGTGCCGCGCAGGCCGACGGCGTTCTCGCGCTGCTGGCGGTCCGTCCGCTCCCAGCCGCCGCGGTTCGCCACGGGCTCGCAGAGGTGGCACACGATGCGCGCGACCTGACGCTCGTCGATGCTCCGCCAGTAGCGGAACCGCTCGCCCGCGAGGAGATTGCGGCGGCAGAGCGCGCAGACGGACACCGATTCTCGATGGTAGGAAGCGGTCCGGACGGCGCCCGGCCGACCGCTGCGGCATACTGGCGCCCGCCATGCCCAGTGGCCAGGGGTTCGAGGGGCCGTCGCAGGTCCCACCCGTGCACAGAAACGGCGAGGACGGCGTCGCCGCCGTGTGCCGAAACGCTGTCGAGCGGCTCGCGCGCCGGGTCCCGTCGGCACACGTGTCCTGCCACCTGCGGGTGGGCGAGACGCTGCGTGTGATCGCCTCCTCGGGACGGCTCCGCCTCATCTACGAGATGCCACGAGAGCGCGGCGGCGTCTGCTGGCGCGCCGTCGAGACGGGGCAGGCGCAGCTCGTCGAGGACGTTCGCCTCGACCCGGACTACGTGGCCGCCGACGAGAACGTCCGCGCCGAGGTGGCCGTCCCGGTCCGCCACGGCGACGAGGGCATGCTCGTCCTCGACGCCGAGTTCCCCGACCGGCCGTTCTCGCGCGAGGAGGCGGAGGCGGTGCAGGCCGTGGCCGCGCTCCTCGAGGAGGACGTGAGCCGCCCGGCGCGTCAGTCCTCGTAGGCGAAGAACCCGCGACCCGTCTTCCGCCCCAGGAGACCCTCGTCCCGCATGCGGACGAGCCGCTCCGGCGACGCCATGCGCGGCTCGCCGAGCGCCGCGTGCAGCGCCTCCGACGCGTGCACGTGGACGTCGACGCCGATCAGGTCGATGAGCGCGCACGGCCCGATGGGCCAGCTCACGCCGCGCGTCATCGCCTTGTCGAGGTCCTCGGGGGTGACGCCCGCCTCGTCGAGGACGCGCACGCAGTCGTTGAGGAGCGGGATGAGGATCCGGTTCACGACGAAGCCGGGCGTGTCGCTGCACCGGATGGGCTCCTTGCCGAGCCGCTCGGCGAGCGCGTAGGCCGTCTCCACGGCCTCGTCCGAGGACAGCTCCGTGCGCACGACCTCGACGAGCGGGAGGACGGGCGCCGGGTTGAAGAAATGCATGCCGACGACCCGCTCCGGCCGCGCCGTCGTCTCCGCGATCGCCGTCACGGAGAGCGCGGACGTGTTCGTGGCGAGCACGGCGTCCCCGCCGACGACCGCGTCCAGCTCGCGGAAGAGCGCCTGCTTGACGTCGAGCTCCTCGACGACCGCCTCCACGACGAGGTTGCATCCCGCGAGATCGGCGACCTCGGTGGTCGTCGTCAGGCGCGCGAGCGCGGCGTCGCGGTCCGCGGCGGTCAGACGGCCCTTCTCGACGCCGCGGGCGAGATAGTGGCCGATCCGGTCCCTCGCGCGCGCGCAGAGCTCCTCGCTCACCTCGCGCCCGACGGTCTCGATGCCCGCCTGGACGCAGACCTGGGCGATCCCGGCTCCCATGGTCCCGAGCCCGACGACCCCGACCCTGCGCACCTCGCTCGCCGCCACGGCGTGACGGTACAGGGCGACGTCCGGCGACGCACCGCGCTGCGTGGTTGAATAGCCGCATGGCGGTCACGGCCCGCGAGCGGAAGCTCCTCGTCGACGGCGAATGGATCGAGACGGGCGAGTGGCACGAGGTGCGCTCGCCGTACTCGGGCGAGGTCGTCGGCCGGATCGCGCGCGCGGGAGCCGCCGAGGCCCGCACCGCGGTCGACGCGGCGTCGCGCGCCATGCGCGAGCCGCTTCCGGCCCACGCGCGCGCCGAGATCCTCGAGCGCACGGCCGACCTCATCGCCGAGCGCCGGGACGAGATCGCCAGGACGATCTCCGACGAGGCCGGGAAGCCGATGAAGGCCGCGCGGGTCGAGGCCGAGCGTGCCGTCTTCACCTTCCGCTCGGCGGCGACGGAGGCGCGGACGCTCGTCGGGGAGACCATCCCGATGGACGCCTCGCCGGCCGGGGTCGGCAAGCTCGCGTTCACTTTGCGCGTCCCGATCGGCGTCGTCGGAGCGATCTCGCCGTTCAACTTCCCCTTCAACCTCGTCGCGCACAAGGTCGCTCCGGCCTTCGCGGCCGGCTGCGCCGTCGTCCTCAAGCCGGCCAGCCAGACGCCGATGTCCGCCCTCCTGCTCGCCGAGCTCGAGACGGCTGCCGGCCTTCCACCCGGCTGGCTGAACGTGCTCGTCGGCTCTGCGAGCGAGATCGGCGACGTCCTCGTCGAGGACGAGCGCGTCAGGCTCATCTCCTTCACCGGCTCCGCCGAGGTCGGCTGGAAGCTGCGCGAGCGCGCCGCCCGCAAGAAGGTGCTCCTCGAGCTCGGGAACACGACGCCGGTGATCGTCGAGGCAGACGCCGACGTCGACGCGGCGGTGACGAAGGTTGCCGCGAATGCCTTCTCC
>DATBJE010000268.1:0-5189 GCA_036556565.1 Gaiellaceae bacterium | reverse complement strand
GCGTCTGGGGCTACACGTTCGCGGGCGACACGCGGACGGTCGACGTCCACGTCCGCCAGCTCCGGCGCAAGCTCGGCGACGCCAGCCCGGTCGTGACCGTGTGGGGCGTCGGCTACAAGGTCTCCACGGAGCCCAAGGCCGTGGAGGCGTCGTAGCCGTGCTTCTCCTGTAGCCGATGCCGCGGTCGCTGCGCTTCCGCATCCCTGCGCTCTTTCTCGCGGGGATGCTCGTCGCAGGGCTGGTGACCGCGCTCGTCGCCGTCCACTTCTTCCAGAGCGAGACCCGGTCGCGCGCCCTCGACGAGCTCCGCCGCCAGGCACACGGGCTCGCCGACCTCTACGTGCTCCAGGCGACGACGAGCATCGACGAGGGTCGCCGCGCGCCGCGGTTCGCGCCGCCCCTGCTCGAGCGCGCGACGGGGTCGCGGATCTACTACTCGGGCGTGGAGATCTTCCCCGGGCAGGCCTCGGGCCTCCGCACGCTCCCGCGCAGCTACCTCGACTGGGCGCTCCTCGAGGACGACCGCTCCCAGACGCTCGAGCTCGAGCCGCCCGGCATGGACCGGACGTACCTCGCCGCCGCCTATCCCGTCAGCCTCGGCGGCGAGACCTTCGGCGCGCTCGTCGTGGCCAAGCCGCGGGCGGAGCTCCAGCAGAGCTGGGTGTTCCTGGCCGAGCGTCTCGGCCTCGCGCTGCTCGCGGGCCTCGTGATCGCGCTCGGGCTCGTCTGGTACCTCGGCCGCCGGCTCACGAAGCCGGTCCTCGCGCTCTCGCGTGCGGCCGACGAGGTGGCTGCCCGCCGGTACGGGGCCGAGCTTCCCGAGCCCGGCTCCCAGGACGAGATCGCGCACCTGACCGAGCGGTTCCGCGAGATGACGGAGCGGCTCGCCGAGGCCGAGGCGTACGAGCGGAACTTCCTCGTCCGCGTCTCGCACGAGCTGCGGACGCCGGTGACGGCGATCCGGGGGCATGTCGACGCCCTGCGCGAGGGCCTCGCGGACGACCCCGAGGCGCGCGAGGCCTCGCTGGCCGTCATCCGGGCCGAGAGCGACAGGCTGGCCCGCCTCGTCGGCGACCTCGTCGACCTGGCCCGCCTCGAGGCGCACAGCTTCACGCTCGAGGAGCACGAGGTCGAGCTGCGGCGGCTCGTCGAGCAGGGGTACCAGTCGTTCACCGAGGAGGCCCGCCGCCGCGACATCAGCTACGAGCTGGCGGTGCGCTCCGACCCGGTCGTGCAGACCGACGGCGACCGCGTGCTGCAGATCGTCTCGAACCTGCTCTCGAACGCGTTCTCGTGGACGCCGGACGGAGGCTCGATCTCCCTCGCCCTCGCGAAGGACAACGGCTCGATCTCGGTCGTCGTCACCGACTCCGGCCCCGGCGTCCCCCCGAGCGACCGCGACCGGATCTTCCGTCCGTTCGTGACCGAGGACGGCGAGGGCACGGGCCTCGGCCTCGCCATCTCCCGCGAGCTTGCCCAGGCGCTCGGCGGCGATCTCCACCTCGAGTCCGTGACGGGCAGGGGGTCGTGCTTCGAGCTGCGGCTGCCGGCGCGCTGAGCCCGGCGCGTCAGGCGCCGGCGTTCTCGTGCCGGCCGTCGATGCGGTAGAGGGCGGCTCCGGGCCGCTCCTCGAGCGCGCGCTCGAGACGGTCGAGAATCCGCTCGGCGCGGTCGAGGCGGCGCTCGACTCCTCGCCAGGCGGAGGCGATCAGGTCGACGAGCAGCGCCAGATCCTCGAGCCGCTCGCGGCGCTCCGCCTCGAGCCCGGCCTGGATCCCCTCCAGCCGGCCGGCGACCTGAGCCGTCAGGCCGCGGACCTCGGCGATGTGACGCGCGACCGGCAGAACCTCTGCCCGCATCCCGTCCTCGATCGCCGCTCCGAGCCGGGCCGGGACGACCGACTCGAGCTCGGCGGCCGTGCGCGCGAGGCCGTCGAGCGCGGACTCCGCCCGCTCGAGCGCCGCGCCGAGATCGGCCTTCGTCGGGCCCGTCTCCCGGGCCTCGTCGAGGCGCCTCTGGGCCCGCTCGAGAGCGACGCGATCCATGCGCGCGACTCTACTCTTGGCGTCGGACCGCATGAGGACGTCCGAGCTCGACTACGACCTGCCGCCCGAGCTGATCGCCCAGCACCCCTCCGCGCGGCGGGACGAGTCGCGGCTACTCGTCTACGAGCGAGGTTCGGGAGCGGTCCGGCACCGCCGCTTCCGCGACCTTCCCGCGGAGCTGCCCGACGGCTCGATCGTCGTCGTCAACGACACCAGGGTCGTCCCGGCCCGGCTGCGCGTGCGGAGGGAGACCGGCGGCGAGGCCGAGGTGCTCCTGCTGGAGCCCATCGAGGACGGGATCTGGGAGGCGCTCGCTCGGCCGACCAGGCGGCTGCGGGCGGGGGCGAGACTCGGGCCGGTCGAGCTCCTCGAGCACCTGGGCGCCGGGCGGTGGCTCGTCCGGCTCGAGGGCGAGCCGGCCGGCGAGGCACCGTTGCCGCCGTACATCACGGAGCCGCTCGCGGACACCGGTCGCTACCAGACCGTCTACGCGGACGAGGCCGGCTCCGCCGCGGCCCCGACGGCCGGGCTGCACTTCACGCCGGAGCTGCTGGCGCGGCTCGACGTCGAGCACGTGACGCTCCACGTCGGGCTGGACACGTTCCGGCCCGTGACCGCCGAGGAGCTCGCCGACCACGAGATCCACAGCGAGCGGTATCACGTCGAGCACGCGGCGTGGCAGCGGATCCGCGCGGCGGAGAGCGTGGTCGCCGTGGGGACGACGACCGTGCGCGTGCTCGAGTCGCTGGCCCGCGGGGCGCCGCTCGCCGGCCGGACGGAGCTCTTCGTCACGCCGGGCTTCGAGTTCCGGCGGGTCGACGCCCTCGTGACGAACTTCCATCTGCCGCGCTCGACGCTCCTCGCGCTCGTGATGGCCTTCGCCGGCGTGGAGCAGACGCGACGCCTCTACGGCCTGGCGATCGAGGAGGCCTACCGCTTCTACTCCTTCGGCGACGCGATGCTCCTCCTGTGAGGGGCCACCCCGTGCCTCCACCCGCTTCGAGCGTAACCAGGGAGGATGCGCGGGTGGCGCGCGGATCGTGTCGAAAGCGTGAACCCGAAGCAAGGGCACCTTGAGGTTCGCGGTCACGGCAACCGACGGCGAGGCGCGGGCAGGCGTCCTCCGCACCGCGCACGGGGACCTGCCGACCCCCGCCTTCATGCCCGTGGGGACGAAGGCCACCGTCAAGGGGCTCGACCCGGACCGGCTCGTCGAGCTCGGGGCGACCATCGTCCTCGGCAACACGTACCACCTGCACTTCCGCCCGGGCGCGGACGTGATCGAGGAGCTCGGCGGCCTCCATCGCTTCATGGCCTGGGACGGCCCAATCCTCACCGACTCGGGCGGCTTCCAGGTCTTCTCGCTCCGCGACACGATCCTCGCGGTCGACGACGAGGGCGTCACGTTCCGGTCGGTGTACGACGGCGAGTCGGAGCGGTTCACCCCCGAGCTCGTCGCCGACATCCAGCGCCGGCTCGGATCGGACATCGCCATGTGCCTCGACATCTGCCTGCCGGCCGGCGCCTCCCGGAAGGCGCTCGCGCAGGCGGCCGAGCGGACGACGCGTTGGGCGGAGCGACAGCTCGCCGCCGGCCGGGCGGAGGGCCAGCTGCTCTTCGGCATCGCCCAGGGCGGGACCGACGCCGAGCTGCGCCGCCGATCCGTCGAGGAGATCGCCGCGCTCGGGCTCGACGGCCACGCGCTCGGGGGGCTGAGCGTCGGCGAGGAGCGCGACGTGATGCTCGACACCGTCGGGTGGTCCGCTCCGCTCCTTCCGGGCGACAAGCCGCGCTACTTCATGGGCATCGGCGACCCGGCGGGCATCCTCGACGTGATCGGGCGCGGGATCGACATGTTCGACTGCGTCCTCCCGACCCGCCTCGGGCGGACGGGATCGGCCCTGACCCGGGAAGGACGCCTCAACCTGCGGAACGCCCGGTTCGCCCGCGACCCGGCACCGCTCGACGAGGGCTGCCCGTGCCGCGCGTGCACGCGCTTCTCGCGCGCGTACCTGCGCCACCTCGTCAACCAGCAGGAGCTGCTCGGCCTCGTGCTCCTCTCCGAGCACAACGTTCGCTACCTCCTCGACCTCACTGCCGGGGCGCGCGACGCGATCGAGCACGGGAGGCTGGCCGCGTACCGAGCCGAGGCCCTCGCGCGCCTCGGCGAGGGGCTCGCGGCCGGGGGCGAAGCGGCGTAGACGGACCTCCCGGGCTGATACGTTTTTCCGGCAGAATGTGCGTTTCCTGCTCCCTCGCGGGCGCTCCATGCGAGCGGCCCGAGGCGGTCGAGGGACACGGCTAGGAGGCTCGGTGGATCCAATCTTCATTTTCTTCCTCGTGTTGCTGGTCTTCATGTACGTGCTGCTCGTGCGACCGCAGCGGCAGCGCGCGCGGCAGCACCAGGACATGCTCCAGTCCCTGCAGGTCGGGGACGAGGTGATGACGACCGGCGGGATCTTCGGCGAGATCACCGACATGGACGACCAGCGGGTCCAGCTCGAGATCGACGCCGATGTGAAGGTTGCTGTCTCCCGGGCCGCGATCGCCCAGAAGGTGCTACCCGAGGACGCGGCGAACCTCGTGGAGGAGCCCCAGCAGGCTCCCGAGCCGGAGGAAGCTCCGGAGCCGGCCGCCGCCGAGGAGCCGGAGGCGGTCGGGGAGAAGCAGGCCCCCCGCTAGGTCGCTCCACCAGACGTGCGCCGATACATCCTCATTCTTCTCGCGCTGTTCGGCGCCGTCGGCGCCGTCGTCGCGCTGGGGTTCTTCCGGAGCCCGACGCTCGGGCTCGACCTTCAGGGAGGCCTCGAGGTCGTCCTCGAGGCCGTTCCGCCGAAGGGCCACAAGCTGACCCCGGAGGATCTGGACCGGTCGGTCAGCATCATGCGCAACCGGATCGACAAGCTCGGCGTCTCCGAGCCCGAGATCCGCAAGCAGGGCTCGAACCAGATCGTGATCCAGCTCGCGGGCGTCCACGACCCGAGGCGCGCCGCGGAGCTGATCGGCAAGACCGCGCAGCTCCAGTTCTACGATCTCGAGGGAGACCTCACCGGGCCGTCGATCTCGGCCAACGGCTTCCCGGTCGCCGAGGCTCGCCTCTACCCGCTGCTGAAGACCCTGCAGGCCGACCTCGACCGCTCCGTC
>DATBJE010000267.1:0-64213 GCA_036556565.1 Gaiellaceae bacterium | reverse complement strand
AGGTCGGCCGCGTTCGGGATCAGCGCGAGCTTCTCGCGCGGGATCCCGCGCCGCACCAGGTCCTGCTGGGCGCCCTCGCTGAGCACGACGATCTTCTCGGCGCCGTCGTAGAGCCGCTGCTCGAGCCACTCCGCGCTCTTGACGGCAGGCCCGCTCGTGAGCGCCCCGAGCTCGATCGGCACCGCCGGCCACAGGTCGCGGATCTCGAAGACGAACGGCACGCGCTTCAGCCGCGCCGTCGAGAGCCCGGCGAGGCCGATCGTCAGCGGCGTCGAGGAGGCGAACACCACGTCCGGCTTGCGCTCGAGCGCGCCCGCGATGCCGGCGGCGAGCGTGAACGCGGTGAACGAGGCCAGGCGCAGCGGCGTGGGGTAGCGGTTCGCGTACGGGACGTTCAGGAACAGCACGTCGATGCCGTCCACGCGCTCCCGTGCGACGAGCCGGCCGCGCGGCCGGCCGTCTCTCCCCGACTCGAGCTTGCGCGTGTCGCGGCTGACGATCGTCACGCGGTGGCCGCGGTCGACGAGCCGCCGCGCGAGCTCGTACGAGCGCGTGGCCGTCGAGCGCCGCCGGGTGGCGAAGTACTGGTGGAAGTAGAGGATGTCCAAGAGCGGTTGGAGCGGCACCTATGATGCTGGCCCGGTGCGAATCGCGCTGCTCGATCCGCCCTCGTACTCGCCTGCGTACGACCATCACCTCGCCTCGGCCCTGGCCGCGCGGAGCCACGAGGTCGAGCTGCTGACCTCGCCCTTCGCTTTCGGGAAGCCGCCGGCGCCGGACGGCTACCGCCGCAGCGAGCTCTTCCTCCCGCTCAGCGGCCGCCTTCTGCGACGGTCGCCGCGGTCGCCGCTCCGGCGGCCGCTGAAGGCGGTCGAGTACGGCCCGAGCGTCCTCCGGCTCCTGGCGCGCGCCCGCCGCTCGAACCCCGACGTCGTCCACGTCCAGTGGCTGCCGCTCGGCCGCCGGGACCTCGTCTGGGCCCGCCGCCTGCCGCGGCCGCGTGTCCTCACCGCGCACAACGTGCTGCCGCACTCGGGGGAGGTGGACGTCGAGAGCCGCCGCGCGCTGTACGGCGCCTTCGACCGCGTCGTCGTCCACACGCAGCGCGGCCTCGAGGAGCTCGAGCGGTTCGGCGTGCCGCCGGAGCGAGCTGTGCGGATCCCTCACGGGACCTTCGACGCGCCGCCGGCAGCCGCGATCGAGCTGCCACGCGGGCGCAACCTGCTCTTCTTCGGGTTGATCCGCGGCTACAAGGGGCTGGACGTGCTCGTACGGGCGCTGGCCGAGGTGCCCGACGCGCGGCTCGTCGTCGCGGGGGATCCGCTCGACCCGGTCGAGCCCGTGCAGGCGCTCGCGAGCGAGGTGGGCGTCGCCGACCGGATCGACTGGCGGCTCGGCTACCTCGACGCCGCCGAGGTCGAGCGGCTGATGCGCGACGCCACGCTGGCCGTCTTTCCCTACCGGAGCGGCGAGTCGGCGTCCGGCGCGCTCGCGACCGCGATCGGCCACGGGCGTCCCGCCGTCGTCAGCGACGTCCTCGGCGAGCTGGTCACCGAGCACGACGTGGGCGCCGTCGTCCCGCGGGAGGACCCGGCCGCACTGGCCGACGCGATCCGCGGCCTCCTCGACGACCCGGCCGCGCTCGAGCAGGCCTTTCGCGCCACGGAGGCCGCTCGCAGAGCCCTCTCCTGGGACGCGATCGCGGAGGCGCACGAGCAGCTGTACGCCGCGCTGCTAGCTAGGGTCCCGCCGGGATGACGACGACGCAGCAGCGGGTTCCGCCGGAGGAGCTCGACCTCGACGCCGAGCGCGAGGTCGACGTCCGCGGGTGGTGGGAGGCGGTCAAGCGCCGCTGGTGGCTGCCGGTCCTCGGGCTCCTGCTCGGGATCGCGGCCGGCTACGCGCTCGCGATCGGCGGCGGTGACGTCTACCGCGCCGAGGCGACGCTGTATCTCGGCCAGCCGTTCTCGCCGAACGGCGGCGCGCCGGTTCCCGGGCTCGCCACGAACCCGTCCACCGTGAACGAGATCGTCCACAGCGAGGACGTGCTTCAGCGCGTCGCCGAACGAAGCGGGATGGACATCGGCAAGCTCCGCGGCAACGTGACCAGCCGTCAGGTGTCGCCCCCCGCGGGGCGCCGCGTCGTCGCCGGGACGACGCCGCTGATCGAGGTCGCGGTGACCGGCCAGAACGCCCGCGTAACGGCGAGGGCGGCCAACCTGCTCGCCGCAGAGGTGGTCGACGACGTCAACCCGTACGTCGCCGACAAGATCTCGGCGCTCCAGGAGGGGATCTCCGCCGACGAGCGCGAGCTGGCCGAGAGCGAGCGGCGTCTCGACGCCGCCCAGGCGGAGCTGACCCGCCTCCAGAACGATCGCAGCCTGAGTGCCACCGACCGCCTGATCGGCGTGACCACGCTCAATGCCACGATCGGGTCGCTGGTCGAGCGCCGCGGCCTCGTCACCCAGAATCTCCTCGAGGGCAGGCAGGCGCTCTCGCTGGCCGAGAACGTCGAGGCGCCGAGCGTCGTGAATCAGGCCGCGTCCAGGAAGACGACCGCGCGGAGCGTCGACCGCTCGCTGCTCGTCGGCGGGCTGATCGGCCTGATCCTCGGCCTGCTCGCGGCGATCCTCTGGGAGCCGGCCGAGCGCCGCTTCCGCCCCCGCACCAACTAATGGTCGACGGCAAGCGGGTCGCGGTCGTCGTCCCGGCCCACGACGAGGAGGAGCTGATCGGCCGGACGCTCGCGACGATCCCCGCCTTCGTCGACCGGATCTACGTCGTGGACGACCACTCGAGCGACGCGACGGCCGCGCGGGCCGCGGAGTCCGGCGACCCGAGGGTCGAGGTGCTCGGCCACGACCGCAACCGCGGCGTCGGCGCCGCGATCGTCACGGGCTACAAGCGCGCGCTCGAGGAGAAGGTCGACGTCACCGCCGTCATGGCCGCCGACGGGCAGATGGACGCGCAGGATCTCGAGACCATCGTCGGCGCCGCCGCCCGTGGGGAGGTCGACTACGCGAAGGCGAACCGGCTCTTCACCGGCCAGGCGTGGCAGCTGATGCCGCGGCACCGCTACCTCGGCAACGCCGTCCTCTCGATGCTGACGAAGATCGCTTCGGGCTACTGGCACGTCGCGGACTCGCAGTCCGGGTTCACGGCGATCACGAGGCCGATGCTGCAGCAGCTCGACCTCGACCGGATCTACCCGCGCTACGGCTTCCCCAACGACATGCTCGTCCACCTGAACGTGTGGAACGCGCGGGTGCGCGACTTCCCGTCCCGGCCGATCTACAACGTCGGCGAGCGCTCGGGGATCCGGCTCTGGAAGGTGGTTCCCGCGATCGCGTGGCTGCTCTTCAAGGGCTTCTTCTGGCGGCTGCGCGAGAAGTACGTGATCCGCGACTTCCACCCGCTCGTCTTCTTCTACGCGCTGGGGATCGTGATGACGACCCTGGGGCTCGCGCTCGGCGGCTGGGTCGCGATCGAGCGGATCTTCCTCGCCGGGGACATCACCGCCGGCACCGCGACCCTCGTCGCGCTGCTGCTCATCTCTGGCACGCAGTTCACGCTCTTTGCGATGTGGTTCGACATGGAGTCGAACAAAGATCTGAGGTAGCGGCGGGTAGCTGGGGAAACCTCCCGGTCTCCCCAGACCCCTTCCACCGGTCCGCCTGCGGCGGACAGGCCGCGTTGCGGCCGGTTCGACATGGAGTCGAACAAGGACCTTCGGTAAAAAACCCGCGCTAGCAGCGGTTTTTTGCGGTAAAGCCTTCGTAAAGGAGAGCAGGCCTTTCCGGACCGGCCGATAACCTAGGTCAGCAGTGGCCACTGCGGTCGTCACCGGCGGAGCCGGGTTCCTCGGTTCCCATCTCTGTGAGTACCTGCTCGCGCAGGGCCACAAGGTGATCTGCATCGACAACCTCGAGTCGAGCACGCTCGGCAACCTCGAGCACATCCGCGACGACCGGTTCACGTTCCTGTACCACGACGTGATCGAGCGGATCGACATCGACGAGCCGGTGGACCTCGTGTTCCACCTCGCGGCGCTGGCCAGCCCGATCGACTACCTCCGTCAGCCGCTGCACTCGCTGAAGACGGGGTCGTACGGCACGCACAATGCGCTGGGTCTGGCGAAGTGGAAGCGGGCGCGCTTCCTGCTCGCCTCGACGAGCGAGATCTACGGCGACCCGCAGGTCCACCCGCAGCCCGAGACCTACTGGGGGAACGTCAACCCGACCGGGCCGCGCGGGGTCTACGACGAGGCGAAGCGGTACGCCGAGGCGATGACGATGGCGTACCACCGCCAGCAGGGCGTAGACACGGCGATCGTCCGGATCTTCAACACGTACGGGCCGCGGATGCGGCCACACGACGGCCGCGCGATCCCGACGTTCATGCGCCAGGCGCTGGAGCACAAGCCGCTGACGGTCTTCGGGGACGGGTCGCAGACGAGGAGCTTCTGCTACGTCGACGACCTGATCCGGGGGCTCTACCTGCTCGCCACGAGCGAGGAGCACAAGCCCGTCAATTTGGGAAATCCGGGCGAGTTTACGATCTTCGAGCTTGCGGAAACGGTGATCCGGGTAACGGAGTCGAGGAGCGAGATCGTCCACGAGGCCCTGCCGGTCGACGACCCGCAGATCCGCCAACCCGACATCACGCGTGCAAAGGAGATCCTCGGCTGGGCCCCCGAGATCGAGCTCGAAGAGGGTCTGCGCCGAATGTTGCCAAGTCTAGGAAGGGAGCAAATCCGTGTTTAGACGTGTCGTCCTGGTACTCGTCTTAGTTCTCTCGGCTGCGGCGGTCGCCGGCTCGGTGACCCGTGAGGCCGACTCGGCGGAGAAGCGCTCGAGCGCGACCCGCATGCAGTTCGGTTTCTACGACGACGCACAGGTCTACGGCAACACCTCCTGGGCGTACACGCAGCTCCGTTCCCTCCGCGCAGGGCTCGTCCGCACGACGCTGGACTGGGGCACCATCGCCAAGCGTCGCCCGGCGAAGCCCGCCGACCCGGCCGATCCCGCCTACAACTGGACGGCGGTCGACCGTGTGATCGACGAGGCGGACAAGAAGGGCATCCGCGTGCTGCTCGCGATCTACGGCACGCCCCGCTGGGCCGGCCGCGCGCGGAACCGCGTCCCGACCCGTCCGATCGACCTGCGTCTCTTCGCGACGGCCGCGGCACTGCGCTACAGCGGCACCTACACGGTCAAGGAGTCCGAGAACGAGCCGGAGCGGACGCTTCCGGCCGTCCGCCAGTGGCTGGCCTGGAACGAGCCGAACAACCCGGTCTTCCTCCGGCCGCAGTGGAAGCGGGTCGCCCGCAAGTGGCGCGTCCAGGCCGCGTACGACTACGCGAAGATCTGCAACGCGATCTGGGCAGGGGTCCACGCCACGCGTCTCGCCGGCCAGAAGGTCGCCTGCGGCGCCACGGGCCCGCGCGGCAACGACGCGCCGGGCACGTCCCGCCCGTCCACCTCGCCGCTCGTCTTCATGACGTGGATGCGGCGCGCCGGCGTGCGCCGGATCGACGCATACGCGCACCATCCGTACTACGGCCACCGCACCGAGAAGCCGTCGACGGTGCCGCGTTCGAAGAAGGCCGTGACGATGGGGAACATCGGCCTGCTGATCAAGCACGTGAACAAGCTCTGGGGCCGCAAGACCCGGGTCTGGGTCACCGAGTACGGCTACCAGACCAACCCGCCGGACCGGCTCTTCGGCGTCTCGTACGCGAACCAGGCGAAGTACATGCGCCAGGCGATCGCGATGGCGAAGAAGACGCGCCGGATCGACGTCTTCGTCTGGTTCCTGATCCGTGACGAGCCGCGGCTGAGCGGCTGGCAGTCGGGTGTCGTCACCCGGCGCGGAGCGCGCAAGCCGGCGTTCCGCACGTTTCAGGTCTTCGGCCGCTAGCGGCCGAGCTTTCGCCACGGAGCGGCGAACGTAGACTTCGTCGCTCCGTGGCTACCAAAGAAGCGCCGAGGGACGCCGGGCCGCCCTCCGTCGGCGACATCCGGTCGGCGCGCCCGCTCGTCTTCGGGACGTCGCTCCCGGCGTTCGTCCGCCGCGGGCTCAGCATCTTCGCCCTGGTCGCGCTCGACGTGATCGGGCTCGTCCTCGGGCTCTACGGGGCCTTCGTGCTCCGGGCGCTCTACTACGGCGACGAGATCCTCTGGGGCGCGCTCTGGCGCGCCGAGTCGGAGTGGCTGCCCTTCCTCGTCCTCGTGCTGCTGCTCGTCTTCTGGCGCGCCGGCCTCTACGCCGAGCGCGAGCGCCGGGGCGGCGGCGGCAAGATCATCGGCTCGCTGATCCTCGTCGGCCTCGTCGCGGTGGTGTACGGCGTGGGGACGAACCGCGACTTCGGCACGTACGGCCTCGCGCCGACCGCGGTCGTGCTGACCGGCATCTTCGTCGGCCTGCTCCGGGCGAGCTACGAGGTCGTCACGGAGGACCTCCTGCGTGCGGCGGGCGTCAGGCGGCGCGCGGTGCTCGTCGGCGACCACGAGCGGGTCGGGCACCTGCGCCGGATCCTGGGCGAGGGGCGGAGCGGCATCCGCTACGAGTTCCTCGGCGCGGTCGGCCCGTCCGGCGACGGCATGCCGATGCGCTTCCTCGGCCGGATCTCCGACCTTCCGCAGGTCGTGGCCGAGCACGACATCGACGAGCTGATCGTGGCCGAGTCCGACTACACCGACCGCGAGCTGCTCGAGCTCGTCGACCTGGCGCACCGGCGCGGCGTCCGCGTCCGGCTGGCGCCGACGACGACCGAGTTGCTGACGCAGCGGGCGGACTACATCGCCGGCCAGGGCGTCCCGCTCTTCGAGCTCCGGCCACCCGCGTTCGTCGGGACGGACTGGCTCGTCAAGCGCGCCTTCGACCTGCTCGTCAGCGGGCTGATCGTCGTGATCGGGTTCCCGATCTGGCTCGCCATCGCGATCGCGATCAAGCTCACGTCGCGCGGCCCCGTCCTCTACCGGGACCGGCGCGTCGGGCTGAACGAGCAGGAGTTCGCGATGCTCAAGTTCCGCACGATGCAGCACGACGCGGCGGCGCTCCAGCCGCAGCTCGAGGCCGAGAACGAGGCCAAGGGCGCACTGTTCAAGCTCAAGGACGACCCGCGCGTGACCCGGGTCGGCGCCGTGCTCCGGCGGCTGTCCCTGGACGAGGTCCCGCAGGTGCTGAACGTCCTGCGCGGCGAGATGAGCCTCGTCGGGCCGCGGCCGCTGCCGATCCGCGACTACCGGCTGCTCGAGGCCTGGCACCGCAAGCGCTACCGGGTGCTGCCCGGGATGACCGGCCTCTGGCAGATCGCCGGCCGCTCCGACCTCGAGTTCGACGATCTCGTCCGGCTCGACTTCTATTACCTGGAGAACTGGTCGATCTGGCTCGACATCTCGATCCTGCTCCGGACGATCCCGGCGGTCGTGGCCGGGAAGGGCGCGTACTAGCCCCGACGGTCATCACGGTCGCCTACCGCGCCGGCGACGCGCTGGGGCGGCTCCTCGACTCGCTCGGCCCCGAGTCGCCGCACGAGGTGATCGTCGTGGACAACGGCGGCGACGTCACGGCACGCGACGGCGTGACGCTGCTCTCGCCCGGCGAGAACCTGGGCTACGGCGCCGGGAACAACCTCGCGGCGAGGCAGGCGACCGGCGAGGCGCTCGTTTTCCTGAACCCCGACACGGTCGTCCTGCCCGGCGCGCTGGCGGCGCTCGTGGCGCCGCTCGAGGACCCGTCCGTGGGCATCGTCACCGCCCGGCTGCGGCTCATGGACGACCCGGAGACGCTCAACTCGGCCGGGAACCGCGTCCACGTGACCGGGATCGCGTGGGCCGGCGGCTACGGCGAGCCCGCGGAGAGCGTCTCGGAGCTCGAGGACGTCCCCTTCCCGAGCGGCGCGGCGATGGCGATCCGCCGCGACCTCTTCGAGGAGCTCGGCGGCTTCACCGAGGAGCTCTTCCTCTACCAGGAGGACCTGATCCTCGGCTGGCGCGTGCGGCTGAGGGGCCTGCGCGTCGTCGTCAGCCCGCAGGCCGACGTCCTCCACGACTACGACTTCGACCGCAACCCGGGCAAGCAGTACTGGCTGGAGCGGAACCGGCTCGTGTTCGTGCTCTCGTCGTTCTCCCCGCGACTGCTCGTGCTGCTTTCGCCGGTCCTCGCCTCGGCCGAGCTGGCGATGCTCGCGCTTGCCCTCAAGGAGGGCTGGGCGGGCGAGAAGGTGCGCGGCTGGGGGTGGCTGATCCGGCATGCCCGCTGGCTCCACAAGCACCGCCGCGAGACGCAGCGGCTCCGCCGCGTGCGGGACCGCGAGCTGGCCCGGTTCCTGAGCCCCGTGCTCGCTCCCGCGATGATTCCGGTGCCTTCACCCGTTCGAGCGATCAACCCGCTCGTCGCCCGGTACTGGAAACTGGTCAAGAAACTGCTCTAACCGGCCGATACCTACGGCGTGACCTCTGCGGTTGCGCTCACTGCGGTCGACGCGTGCCGGAATCGCCCCCGGTGCCTCGCGATCGTCCCCGCGTTCAACGAGGAGGCCTCGATCGCCGGGGTCGTCCTCGAGCTGCGCGACTTCGACCCGGAGCTCGACGTCCTGGTCGTGGACGACGGCTCCACGGACGCGACCGCCGAGTGCGCCCGGTCCGCGGGCGCGCGGGTCCTCAGCCTTCCGCTCAACCTCGGGATCGGCGGCGCCGTCCAGGCCGGCTACATGTACGCGCTCGAGCGCGGCTTCGACGTCGCGGTTCAGGTCGACGGCGACGGCCAGCACGACGCGCGCGAGCTCGGCCCCCTGCTCGAGCCGGTGCTCGCGGGCCACGCCGACCTCGCGATCGGCACCCGGTTCTCGGAGCCGCGCGCCTACCGCGCGCCCATTGCGCGCCGCATCGGCATCCACCTCTTTGCCACGCTCGTCTCGCTGCGCGTCCGGCAGCGGATGACGGACACGACGTCCGGCTTCCGCGCCGTGAACCGCCGCGGGATCCGCCTGTTCGCCGTCGACTACCCGCACGACTACCCCGAGGTCGAGGCCGTCGTGACCGCAGCGCGCGGCAATCTCCGCGTCTGCGAGGTCCCCGTCTTCATGCGGCCGCGCCTGACCGGGCGCTCGTCGATCACGGCGCTTCGCTCGTTCTACTACGTCGTCAAGGTGCTGCTGGCCCTGTTCGTGGGCCTCTTCCCACGCCAGCCGCTCGTGGCGGACGAGTAAGGCCATGCCCGTCCAGCTCTTCGCCGCCCTCGCCGCCGTCGTCCTCCTCGGCGTCGTCATCGAGCTCATCCGCACCCGGAAGCTCCGCGAGCGCTACGCGCTGCTGTGGCTCGGCACCGCCGGCGCGATCCTCGTCTTCGCGCTCTGGCGCTCGGGCCTCCACGAGCTCTCGAAGGGGCTCGGCATCGCGTACCCGCCGAACGCGCTCTTCGCGCTGGCGATGCTCTTCGTGATCGTCCTGCTCCTGCACTTCTCGACAGTGATCTCGAAGCTCTCCGACCGCAGCACGCTGCTCACGCAGCGGCTCGCGCTCATGGAGGAGCGACTCCGCGAGCTCGAGGGCCGGCCGGAGCCGGAGCCGCGTCTCCGCGACGTCAGCCGCGGCGCGGAGCCCGAGGTGAAGGAGCTCTTCAGATGAGCCTCTGGTCGGCCGATACGTCGTCCGTGGGGAGCGAAGCACTGCGGCCTGTCGCCGAGCTGAACCGGCTCGAGCGGATCCTGGGACGGCCCGAGCGGCCGCTCCCGCTCGACGAGCCGCTCGACCGGCTGGCCGGGAAGCGCGTCCTGATCACGGGCGCCGAGGGCAGCATCGGGTCGGCGGTCGCCGAGATCCTCGGCCGCTCCACCGAGCTGACCGCGACCGACAAGCACGCCGGCGACCCCGCGCTCGACGTCCGCGTCGAGAGCGACGTCGCGGCCGTGCTGCGCGAGACCCGCCCCGAGGTCATCTTCCACCTGGCCGCCGCGAAGTCCGCGCCGGACGGCGAGCGCGACCCGATGAGCGCGCTCGAGGTGAACGTGCTCGGCACGCGGAACGTCCTCGCGCACGCTCCTGAGGGCTGTCACGTCGTGACCGCGTCCACCTGCAAGGCGTGTGAGCCGGAGACGGCGTACGGCGCCAGCAAGCTCGTCGCCGAGCGCGTGACGCTGAACGCCGGCGGCTCCGTCGCGCGCTTCTACAACGTCGTCGAGTCGAGCGGGAACGTCTTCGAGCTCTGGGGACAGATGGACCCCGGCGAGCCGATCCCCGTGACCCCGTGCCGCCGCTACTTCATCTCGCTCGCCGAGGCCGTGAGCCTCGTCGTGTGGACGGCGGTGCTGCCGCCGGCGCGCTACGGGTTCGACCCCGGCAAGCCTCGCGAGATGCACGACGTCGCCGCCGACCTCTACCCGGAGCGCGTGATCCGCTCGGTTCCGGCGCGCCGCGGGGACCGGATCGCCGAGCCCCTCGCGGCCCGTCACGAGCAGGTCGAGCAGGACGCCCGCGCCTCGCTCCTGCGCATCGTCGGCGCGCACGACCTCGAGGCGACGGACGACCGTCTCGAGCCCGCCGTCCGGCGTCTCGTCGCGCACTAGCTGACGCCGTCGCCAGGATTCCGGCCATGGGCCGCCGGCGACCGCACTTCCTGATCTTCGGGCGGGTCAGCCCGTCGGCGTTCCTCGAGGGCGGCCGGCTGCGGCTGAAGTACCTGAACGACGCGCTCGAGGGCCTCGACGGCCCGAAGACGTTCCTCCACCCGTCCGTGTCGACCCGGCTGCCGCTCTTCCTGGCCGCGCTCTTCGTCACCAAGCTCGGGCTCGTGCTCGCCAACCCGTTCCGCCGGCCGTACGTCATCTCGCACGCGACGCCGCCGAGCCCGCGCCTGCGGCGCCTGCTGGCCCGGCGCTGCGTGCTCCTCTACTTCGACGTCCAGGACGACCCTCGCTGGCAGTTCCGCGACCTGGGGATCGCACCCAACTCGCGCGAGGACCTCGAGGAGATCGCGCGGCGCCTCGAGGGCGCGATGGCGGACTACCGGCTGGTCGGGTTCGCCACCGAGGACTTCGCCGACCACTACCCGGTCGAGAAGTCGCGGCGGGTGATCGCCTCGAACTCGAGCGATCCCGCGCACTTCCCGGTCACCGACCCGCCGGAGGAGCCCACCGTTGCGCTCGTGGGCGGGGCGAGCCGCGGCCGCGGCGCAGACCTGCTGATCGAGGCGGCGATGCTCGCGCGACAGGAGGTTCCGGACCTCCGGCTCCGTCTCGCCATGAACGACCTCGGCGGCCGCGGCAACCTCGCGGAGCTGCGGGAACAGGCCGAGGGCGAACCCTGGATCACGTTCGAGACCGTGGACTTCCGCACGCTGCCCGCGTTCCTCGCGGGCGCGAGCGTCTGCGCGATCCCGCACCGGCGCAGCGCGTACCTCGACCTCTCGCTGCCGATCAAGCTCTTCGACTACATGGCCGCCGGGCGGCCCGTCGTCGCCACGGACTGTCCCGAGATGGCGCGCTTCGTCGAGCGCGAGCGCGTGGGCCTCGTCTGCCGCGCCGAGGTGGAGGACATGGCCGAGAAGCTCGTGACGCTGCTCCGGGACCGCGAGCTCGCCCGGGAGCTGGGCCGGAACGGCAGGCGCGCGTCGGAGGAGCGCTACAACTGGGGGCGGACCCAGGAGGCCGTCGTGAGCGCGATCCGCCGGTCGGTCGCGGCAGACGGCTAAGCGGCGGCGTCTCGATCCGACAGGATCGGCGCCTGCGTCTCCCAGACGTCGATCACGCGCGGGTCGTTCCAGGGGATCTCGTGCTCGTCCGGGTCGGCCGCGTCGTACTCCTGCGTGACGTGGTAGCAGAAGAGGACGTCCGTCAACGCCTCGAAGCCGTGCGCCAGCCGCCCGGGAACGAAGACGGCGACGGGGTTGTCGTCGCCGATGTCGAGCGTGAAGATCTCGCCGCTCTCGCGGTCGAGCGCCACGACGCGCGCGGTGCCCTGGAGGCAGGCGAAGAGGTCGGACTGCCCGCGCTCGTGGTAGTGCAGGCCGCGGATCACGCCCTTCCGGGAGAACGACAGGTTCGTCTGCACCATCTGCTCGGGCACCCGCGAGCGGCGGTGGAGCTCCAGGAACCAGCCGCGCTCGTCCTCGAACTTGCGCAGGGGGATGACCTCGATCCGGTCGATCACCGGCGGGATGCTACTCGGGGCGAGGGCCAAGGCGGCCACGTCGGAAGTCGCGCCAGCCCTGGAGGACGGCGCGGATCCTGGCCGGGCGGCGGGCGAGGAGCGCTTGCGCGCCGTGGGCGAGGACGACCACCGCGCGTCGCCGCCAGGTGCCGAGCCGCCCCAGCGGCGCGTGTCGCTCCGCGACCGTGAGTGTGTTCCGCGTCGAGTAGTAGAGGGCGCCGTCCGAGCCCTCGCCGCCGGTGGACGCCGAGACCTTGTGCCGCACGCGGCTCGCGGGCTCGACGAGGAGTGGCAGGCCCAGCTTCCGGGCGCGCAGCGACCAGTCCGTGTCCTCGACGTACGCGAAGAGCTCCTCGTCGAAGAGGCCGACCGCCTCCAGGACCTCTCGGCGGACGAGCATCGCGGCCCCACAGGCGCGATCCGTCTCCCGGGCCTCGGCGGGCCGGTCGGTCCGCTGCCGCCCGTTGTAGCCCTTGCGGGGGTCGTAGCCCGCGCCGGCGTACCAGACCCGCTCCGGGTCGTCCGCGAAGACGATCAGCGGGCAGACGGCGCCCGCACCGCCCGCGGGCTCGACCAGCGCCGCCACCGCGCCCGGCTCGACCTCGACGTCGTTGTTGAGCACGAGGACGGCGTCGGCGCCCTGCTCGAGCGCCCGCCGGATGCCGACGTTCATGCCGCCCGCGTAACCGAGGTTGCGCTCGTTGCGGATCACCTCCGCGCCGGTCACGGCCTCGGCGGTCCCGTCCGTCGAGGCGTTGTCCACGACGATCACGTCGACGGGCTCGCCCTCGAGCGACCGGAGACAGGCGAGCGTGTCCTCCCGGCCGTTCCAGGAGAGGACGACGGCGGTGACCTTCACGCCGGCTTCCGGGCCCGCAGGACCATCGTCCAGCCGAGGCGCTTCACGCCTGGTAGCGCCGCCAGCCCGCGCTCGACCGCCCGGAGCAGGCCGAGCCCCGGGCTGCCGGCCCGCAGGTAGAGCTCGTCCACGGGGTAGGGCAGGACGAAGTTGGCGAACTCCAGGCTCTCGACGTCGAGGTGGCGCCCGACGAGCCGCCGGAAGGACCCGGGCGTCAGCTCGTGGAGATGCTCGTTGAAGCCGTAGCGGCGGACGCGGCGCTTGACGCCGTACGCGAGGTTCAGGGGCGAGAACCGCGACGGCGTCGACACGACGAGCAGGCCGCCGGGCCGCAGGACGCGGGCCGCCTCCTCGACGGCGCGCTCCGGCTCGGGCACGTGCTCGATCACCTCGCTGAGCAGCACCTTGTCGAAGCTCTCGTCCGGAAAGGACAGGTGTTGTGCGTTCTCGAGCCGGAAGACGACCTGCGCTCCGAGCTCGCCGGCGTTTCGCCGCGCCTGCGCGAGCTGGGAGGGCGCATAGTCGGTCGCCGTGATCCGCACGCCGGCCACGGCCAGCGACCGGGTGTACGAGCCGCTGCCGCAGCCGATCTCGAGGATCTCCTCGCCGGCCTGCGGGTCCAGCGCACCGAGAACCGCACGGAACCGGCTGCGGTAGAAGAACCGCTTGTAGGGCGACGGGCTCTCGTAGGTCAGCGCGAGCTCGTCGATCTCGTGCGCTCGCGCCTCGTAGTACGAGCGCAGCTCGTCGCCGACGTCGAGGTACGTCCCGCCGAGCCGCTCGGCGAGCCGGCGGTCGGAGTCGGCGTCCCCGACCACGTACACCGGATCCGACCCGCCGGCATAGGCCGCCGCCGTCTCGCTCTCGTCCTTCGGGCCGCCCAGGGCGCGGCGGTCGAGGATCGTGTCGGGCCGTGGAAGCCCGCGCGCCTCCAGGAAGGCCTCGATCACGGCGTGGCCGTTGTGGCTGACGATGCCGAGCTGCGCGCCGTCCGACGCAAACGCCCTGTAGAGCTGGATCCCGGCGTCGACATCCTCGCCGCCTGCGAGCCCGGCGAGCTCTGCCTGGTTCACGAGCTCGCGGGCGCGGGGCTCGTCGTCGAGCGAGAGGATCAGCTCCAGGAGGCCATCGCCGTGCCCGCCGAGCTCCTCGAGCCCGGCCCGCAGGGCGTCGTAGTCCGTGTCGAGGCGGCAGAGGGTGCCGTCGAAGTCGAAAAGCGCTAGCGGTCGAGTCGCTTGCTTCGCCATTCGCCTTCCCGGACGAGCTTGTACCCCATGTCGATCATGCGGACCCAGTAGAGATCCGGCTCGACCGCGTCGAAGCGCGGCAGGCCGTTGACGGCCTCGCCGAGCGCAAGGCGGACGTACGAGTAGGGCATGTTCGCGCCCGCCTCCGCGAGGAAGTTGCTCGTCGTGAAGAACCGGCCGGCGTTGATCTCGGTGACCAGCGGCCGGCCGTCCTCGTCCTCCTTGAGGTCGACGCAGAAGACCCCGGTCGCCTGGGCATCGACCGCGAGGACGGCCTGTGAGGCCAGCTCGTTGACGTCCTCCCGGTGGACGGTGCGCGCGACCGAGGGGCTCGAGCTCTGGCCGCTCGGCATCAGGTGCCCGAACACGTACTCGAGGCGTTCCCGGGCCGCCGACGTGACGAGCCGGCCGTCCTGCCAGATGCTCTGGAACGCGAACTCGCGGCCGGGCAGGAACTCGCTGACCATGAAGTCGCCGTAGCCGAGCCCGCGAAGCTCCAGCCAGTAGCGCACCCACGCGACGGCCTGATCCGGTGACGAGACGGGCAGGCTCGCCCGCGCGCCGGCGCCGCGCACCGCCCGTACCCAAGCCTGGTCCCGGCTCTCCAGGATCCGCGCGGTCGCCGCGCGCAGGGACTCCTCGTCCTCCGGCCGTGCGAACCGCGGCGAGGGGAGCCCCGCCTCCGTCATCCGGGCGGCGAAGGTCGCCTTGTCCTGGCAGATCTCGACGGTCTCGGCGCGCGGGAGCAAGGTCGCCGCCTGCACGCGCTCGTGCCGGCGGGACAGGAACAGCACCTCCTGCTCGGGCTGCGGGTGGACGAGCACGGCCTCCTCCTGCTCCACGACCGCGTTCAGCTCGTCGAGGTAGGAGGGATCGTCCACGCGGGGGAGCAGGTAGCGCGCGTCGACGGGCGCGAGCTCGAGGTGGAAGGCGCTCGTGTCGGTGCCGACGACGTGGAACGGCTCGGGCGCGAGCCGGAGCGAGTGGACGAAGTTGGCGGCGGGCGATCCCCCGGCGCCTGTGACAAGGATCCTTCTCATCTACAGTCCGCGCGATGGCTCGTCGCGCGCTCGTGACCGGAATCGGCGGGCAGGACGGGTCCTACCTCGCGGAACAGCTCCTCGCGCATGGCTATGAGGTGTTCGGCACCGTGCTCGGGAATCCTGAACAGTACGAGACCCTCGCGCCGATGAGGGACCGGATCGGGTTCCCGGCGATCGAGCTCGACGATCCGGCGGACATCCGCAGGGCGCTCCGCGAGCTCGAGCCGGACGAGGTCTACCACCTGGCGTCGGCCTCGTTCGTCCCCGCCTCGTGGGAGGACCCGGTCGGAACGTCGATCGCCGCAGTCGCCGCGGTCACCGGCCTGCTGGACGGGATCCGCCTGGAGCGGCCCGAGGCGCGGTTCGTGAGCGCAGCATCGGCCGAGATCTTCGGCTCCCCGCGGGAGAGCCCGCAGACTGAGATGACGCCGATCACGCCGCTGACGCCCTACGGTGCGGGCAAGGCCTTCGGGCACTTCGTCACCGGCGCCTTCCGGCGCGAGTACGGGCTGCACGCGTCCTCGGCGATTCTCTTCAACCACGAGTCCCCGCGCCGGCCGATCCACTTCCTGTCGAGGAAGGTGACGCACGGCGCGGCGGCGATCAGCCTCGGCCTCGAGCAGGAGCTCCACCTCGGGAGCCTGTCGCCGCAGCGCGACTGGGGGTTCGCGGGCGACTACGTCCGCGCGATGCGCCTCATGGCGGCCCGGGAGGAGCCGGACGACTTCGTCATCGCCACCGGCGAGGCGCGGAGCGTCGAGGACTTCGTCGCCGCCGCCTTCGGCGAGGTGGGCCTCGACTGGCGGGAGCACGTCCGCTACGACCAGGAGTTCGCGCGCGGCCGCAGCGAGTCGAAGTCGCTCGTCGGCGATCCGACGAAGGCGCGGGAGCAGCTGGGCTGGGAACGCGACGTCGAGTTCCCCGAGCTCGTCCGGCTGATGGTCGAGGCCGACCTCGAGCGGCTGCGGGATCAGGCGGCGAGCCCGCGGTAGACGCGGTCGTGCGCATGGGCGGTCGCGTCCCAGGTGAACCGCGCCGCGCGCTGGAGGCCGCGCTCTACGAGGGGGGCCGGGTCGGCCAGCACGGTCAGGACCGCCTCCACGATCTCGTCGACGGACGTCGGGTCGAAGTACCGGGCAGCAGGGCCGCAGACCTCCGGCAGGGAGCCGGCCGTCGAGGTGGCGACCGGGCAGCCCGAGGCCATCGCCTCGAGCGGCGGCTGCCCGAAGCCCTCGTAGAGGCTCGGGAAGACGAGCGCCGAGGCGCGGCGGTAGAGCGACGCGAGCTCCTGCCTCGGCACCCGGCCTCTGATCTCGACCCCCTCGGGCGGTGAGAGCCGCTCGAGCCCGCTGCCGGTCAGCACGAGACGCAGCTGGGAGTGCTCGCGCCGCAGCCGCGTGAACGCCTCGAACAGGCGCGCGTGGTTCTTGTGCGGCCACGGGTTGGCCGGGTAGAGGAGCAGCGGCTCGCGCGGCTCGTCCCCCGGCCGGAAGAGGTCGTGGTCGAGCCCGAGGTGGATCACCTCGATCTTGTCGGCCTCGACGCCCATCCGTGCGACGAGCGTCTCCTTCACGTGGCTGCTGATCGCGATCACCTTGCGGGCGCGGCGGAGCGACGAGCCGTAGGCGACCTTTCGGTAGAGCCGCTCGGCGCGAGAGAAGAACTCCGGGAAGAAGACGTGCTGGATGTCCAGCAGGCTGACGACCGCGGGCGGGCGCTCGACGCGCGGCAGCATCACGGTCAGCGGGAAGTGGATCGCGTCGAGCTCGCCGAGGCGCATCTCGTCGCGCACCGGCCCGGGACGGACGGCCGCCTGCGCCATCGCGCGCATCCGTCCGGGCATCGTGCGGCCGGCCCGGTACGCGTCGATCCGACGGCCCTCGACGTCGTCCACGAGCGACGGCGTGAACACCCGGTACTCGAGCTCCCCGACGCGGTCGAGGGCGCGGACGAGCTCCCGCGCGTAGATCTCCGAGCCGCCCACGACGCCCGGGACCAGGGTTAACAGACTGATCCCAACTCTCATATAGGGTGGCGCGCGATGGCGGAGCGGAAGGCGCTGATCACGGGCATCACGGGGCAGGACGGCTCGTATCTCGCCGAGCTGCTGCTGGAGAAAGGCTACGAGGTGTTCGGGATGACACGGCGCGCGTCGACCGAGAACGTCGAGCGCATCGGCCACCTCACGGACCGGATCACGCTGATCCAGGGCGACCTGCTCGACCCTCATTCCCTGGTCTCGGCGCTGCGCACGTCCGAGCCCGCCGAGGTCTACAACCTCGCTGCGCAGAGCTTCGTGCCGACGTCGTGGAACCAGCCCGTCCTGACAGCCGAGTTCACGGCCGTCGGCGTCACCCGGCTGCTCGAGGCGATCCGGACGGTCGACCCGAACATCCGCGTCTACCAGGCGTCCTCGTCGGAGATGTACGGGAAGGTGCGCGAGGTCCCGCAGAACGAGGAGACGCCGTTCTACCCGCGCTCGCCGTACGGCGTGGCGAAGGCCTACGGGCACTACATCACCGTCAACTACCGGGAGTCCTACGGGCTCTACGCCGTCTCCGGGATCCTCTTCAACCACGAGTCGCCGCGCCGCGGGCTCGAGTTCGTGACCCGGAAGATCAGCGACGGCGTGGCGCGCATCAAGCTCGGGATGGCGGAAGACCTGCGCCTCGGGAATCTCGACGCCGAGCGCGACTGGGGCTTCGCCGGCGACTACGTCGAGGCGATGTGGCAGATGCTCCAGCAGCCGGAGCCTGGCGACTACGTCGTCGCGACCGGCGAGACGCACTCTGTGCGCGAGTTCGCCGAGATCGCGTTCGCCCACGCGGGGCTCGACTGGCAGCAGCACGTGAAGAGCGACCCGGAGTTCATGCGCCCCGCGGAGGTCGACCAGCTCGTCGGCGACCCGGCGAGGGCCAAGCGCGAGCTCGGCTGGGAGCCGAAGCACTCGTTCCGCGAGCTCGTCGAGATGATGGTCGACGCGGATCTCGAGCGGCTCGCGCCGGCGGCGGCGCCGAAGGTCCTCGGCTAGGAGCGCACCGTCGCCCTCCCGGCGGGACTCCGCCGCCTCCTCGAGCACCCGGCCGTCGAGCCGCATGCGCGCCGCGTGGCGCGCGTCCGGCGGCGGTTGTTCGAGCGGTTCGGCTCCGCCCGCTACTCCCAGCCTGCGCTTCACGGCCTCGACCGCAAGCTCGAGGCCTACCTCCCGGAGCGGAACGGCGTGTTCGTGGAAGCCGGTGCGTTCGACGGCTTCCTTCAGAGCAACACGTACTACTTCGAGCGGCTCAAGGGCTGGACCGGGCTCCTCGTGGAGCCCGTGCCGGAGCTGGCGGAGGCGGCGCGGCGGGAGCGGACACGCTCACGCGTCGTCCAGGCGGCGCTCGTTCCGCCGGAGCTGGAGGGGCGGCCGGTGCAGCTGACGGTGGCGAACCTGATGACCCTCGTCCACGGCGCGCAAGGATCGCCTGAGGCCGACCGCGAGCACGCGGAGACCGGGACCCGCGGCGGGCGGGAGCCGAACTACGAGCTCGAAGTGCGCGGCGCGACGCTGAGCGCGCTGCTCGACGAGGCCGGGTTCGACGAGATCGACCTGCTCGTCCTCGACGTCGAGGGCTACGAACCCGAGGCGCTCGCCGGGCTCGACCTCGAGCGCCACACGCCGCGCTACCTGCTCGTCGAGATGCTGGATCCGGGTCGGGCCCGGCACCGGATCGAGGCGCTCATCGCGGGCCGTTACGAGCACGTGGAGCAGCTGTCGGTGCACGACCATCTGTACCGCCTGCGTTCGTCGCAGCCAGTTCCAGGCTCGTCGCCACGAGGTTGAGGCCGGGAATGCGCTCGAGCGCCCTGCTCAGCCTCCAGACGGGGCCGGCGGGGCCGCCGAGCGTGAGCGGCAGCATGTGCACCGTCCTGAGCTCCTCGATCGCGAAGCCGTGTCGATCAAGCAGCTCGCGGACGGTTCGCTTGGTGTAGACACGATCGTTCGGGAGTTGGCCGTGGTAGTAGCGTCCGAGCAGGCGCGCGATCTTCTCCGTGTAGGACCATCGGTTGGGCAGGTTCGTGATGAAGAACGTGCCGAAAGGCCTGAGGACCCGGCCGATCTCCTCCAGGCTCCCGTCCGGGTCCTCGACGTGCTCGAGCACGCCGCAGGAGAGCACGGTGTCGAAGCTGTCGTCCTCGAACGGAAGCGCGACGGGATCCGGGCTCAGGTGCGCGTCGATGCTCGGGAAGCGCTCGAGGGGCTCGATCGCCGGCGTGTCCAGCTCGGCCCGATAGTCAAAGGCCGTCGCGTCGACGCCTTCGGCGCGCAGGAGCGCGGTCACCTGGCCGTAGCCGCAGCCCCAGTCGAGCGTGCGCCCCGGGTTGCGCTCGGCAAGTCGCCGCGCCAGCGTCTGGTACTGGAGCATCTGGGGGCCAGATCGCAGGTGGGCGTCGAGTGCACCGCTCACGGCCGCTGATGGTATGAGAGCGACTGGTGATCGACGCCGTCGTGGCGACGCGGGACTCGCGCGAGCTGATCCTCGAGTGCATCGAGCGGTTGCGCTCGCCGCTCCTCGACCGGGTGGTCGTCGTCGACAACGGCTCCACGGACGGGACGCCCGACGCGGTCCGGGAATCCCGGCCGGAGGTCGATGTCGTCGTGGTCGGGCGGCCCGAAGGGCTCTCCTACGCCTACAACCGCGGGGCGGAGGCGGGGACGGCCGAGCTCGTCCTGTTCCTGAACGACGACGTCTTCGCGACCGACGAAGCAGTCGCGGTGCTCGCGCAGGCGCTCGAGGAACGGCCCGGCGCGGTCGCGGCGGCGGGTCGCCTCGTCGATCCGACCGACGGCGCGACGCAGGACCAGTACCTCCCCCGTCCGTTCCCGGGGGCGCTGACGCTCGCCGGGACGTTGTTCGGGCGGCCACGGCGGCCGCTGGACGTGCCCGGAGAGGGCGTGGTCGCCGTCGACCAGCCGCCCGGCGCCTGCCTGCTCGTTCGGCGAACGGCTTTCGAGTCAGCCGGTGGGTGGGACGAGGAGTTCGAGTTCTGGTTCGAGGACCTCGACCTCGCCCGGCGGCTCGGCGCGCAGGGCGAGATCCTGTTCGTCGCCGGCGCAGCCTTCCCGCATGTCGGCGGCGCGAGCGCGGGGCGGCTCAGCCGTGCGGAGGTCGTCGCCCGGAGCTATCGCGGCGCGCTGCTCTACGCGCAGCGCCACCTTGGGCTCGGGGGAAGGGCGATCACGGCGCCGGCGTTTGCGCTGGCCGCTGCCGCCCGCATGGTCAGCGCGCGAGATGCGGAGTCCCGCAGCGCCTATTCACTGGTGCTCCGCGACGCCCTGCGAATCGTCGGCGGGCGTGGCGTCCGGCCTCGCTAGGCCCCAGACGATCCCCGCGCCGAACTCGGGCTTGCTCGAGCCCTCGACCACATCCAGGCCTGCGGCGCGAAGGGCGTCCGAGGCCGCCGACGCCGCGTCGGACTCCGGGCAGCCGTCTTGGTGGTACTCGAGCACGACCACACTCGGCCGCAGGCCGGCAAATCGCGCGTCACCGAGGATCGCCCACTCTCCACCCTCGATGTCGATCTTGAGAAGGTCTCCGTCGGCCAGGAGCGGGAAGGCGTCGACCGCCGGCACCGGCGTCCCGTCCTCCGCCTCGTGCGACGTCGCATGCTGGCCGCCTGCGAAGCGCACCTCTCCCGTTGCGGTCGACGCGAACGCCTCCACGAGCTCCCAGCGCGCGCCGAGACCGTTCGCCTCGATCGTCCGGCGATGGACCTCGGCGTTGGCGGGATCGGCTTCGACCGCGACGATCCGGGCGCCGGGGAAGCGTCCGAGCACCCATGCGCCGAACAGCCCGATGTTGGCTCCGAGGTCGATCACCTGCAGCGCGGCCGGCAGCCCGGCCAGCGCCGCCTCCGCTTCCAGGGGCGGCTCGTACTCCCGCTGGGAGAAGATCTCGTCCAGCACCAGGATGTCGCCCGTGTGGTGCCGCGCGGCGAACGCGACTCCCGATTCGCGCAGCCGGTAGACGCCGGTCGACTCGCGCCGGCGCAGCTCGTTGAGCGCGAACCGGCGGCGTTCCTGCACGAGAGCAGCCCTGAGCGCGTAGCTGACGCGGAGAAGCGCCCTGACCCTCGTCAGCCGCCTGAAGCCCGGCGCGGTCGCGAGCATCCGCACGAGCCGCATGGGGAGATCGGTCATGCGAGGGCCTGCTCGAACGTCGCGAGGGTCTCCTCAGCCGCACGCTCCCAGGTGAACAGGGCCGCCCGCTCCATGCCCCGCGCCGACAGGCGTGCGGCCAGTTCGGGGTCGGGGAGGATTGCGGCGACGGCCTCCGCGATCGATGCCGGGCTCTCCGGGTCGAAGAAGAGGGCGGCATCGCCGGCAACCTCGGGAAGGGCGGATGTCCGTGAGCAGGCGACCGGCACACCTCGTCGCATGGCCTCGAGCACCGGCAACCCGAAGCCCTCGCGGAGCGACGGGACCACGGCGCAGCTCGCCGCCGCGTACAGCCCCTCGAGGTCCGCGCTCGCAACCCAGCCCGGAAAGTGGACGGCGCCGCCCACCCCAAGCGCCTCAGCCCGTGCCTCGATCTCGTCGCGGAGTGGTGTCCAGTTCCCGGCGAGGACGAGCTCCGCATCAGGGACCACGGCGCGGATCGCCGGCAGGGCCTCGACCAGGCGCTCCACGTTCTTGTGCGCGAGGAACGCGGACACCGCGAGCACGATCGGGCCTGCTCCGACACCGAGCTTTCGGCGGGTCTCGCTCTCCGGCGTCGCAGCCGGCCCCAGGGCACCGGGCCCGAGCGGAATGACGTCGATCCGGTCGGCCGGCACGCCGAGGTCCTCGGCGACCTCGCGGCGAGCGGTCTCCGAGATGGCGATCAGCCGTCGCGCGCTCCGGGCGGCCGGGATCACGAGTGTCTTCCAGAGGAACCGGGTCTTGCGCGGAACGGCGCCGGGCTGCCGCAGCCAGGTGACGTCCGCGATCGTGACCACCGACGGGATGCTCGGTCGAAGAGGCGCCGTCATCGCGACACTGTGCAGCAGGTCGCAACCGTGTCCGCGCGCAAGGCGACCGACGAGCAACGCCTCGCCGAGAGCGCGCGACCCTCGGGCTCCGACGACCGGATGCGTCACGAGCTCCACCGAACCGGCCCATGGCTCGGAGGCGATCAGTTCCTTGCCCTGGCCGTTCACGAACATCGAGATCCGGAGGTCGGGCCGTGTCTCGAGCATCGCCGGGTAGAGGCTGCGGACATACGTCTCGATCCCGCCCATCCTCGGCTCCAGGAACAGCGCGTTCACACCGAGGTGCTGAAGGATCGGGCGGCCGTCCGGCACGGCGCCTGATAGTAGTTGCGCGGTTTCCATGAGCGACCCTGCCGCCCAGAAGCCTCCAGCGCTGGCGCGGGCGAAGAGAGCGATGCGGAGGTCCGTCCAACGCGTGGCCCGAACCCATCGCGCGCAGAGCATCCTCCGGCGCCCGCGGGTCGCGCGGGTCATCTCGGTGCTGATCCAGGCCTCGACGGTGAGGGGCTCGCTGCGGTTCGTGTACCGCGAGCTGTCCGCCAGCGGATCGCTTTCGCGGTACGCGCTCCGCCGGACGGGCCGGCCGATCTTCGTCCGTCACAACACCGCGGATCCGCTGGTCCTCGACGAGATCTTCTACACCGGCCACTACGAGCTTCCGGAAGAGGTCGCCCGCGTCCTCGACGGCCTGGGAAGGCCGCCGCGCATCCTCGACCTCGGAGCGAACATCGGCCTCTTCGGCGTGTGGGCGCTCGATCGCTTTCCCGGCGCCGAGATCACGGCCTTCGAGCCGGATCCCACGAACGCCGAGGTCGCCCGGCTCTGTATCGATGCGAACGCCGCAGGCCGCCACTGGCGCCTGATCGAGGCGGCGGCCGGAAACCGCGACGGCCGGATTGGCTTCCGGGCCGGCGAGTTCTCACGCTCCCGAATCGAGCCGGAGGGGAGCGGAATGCACGTGGATGCAGTCGACGTCTTCCCCTACCTGGAGGGCATCGACCTCGCGAAGGTCGACGTCGAGGGTGCCGAGTGGGCCGTTCTCACCGATCCTCGCTTCCTGCAGCTGCAGGTGCCGGCTCTCGTGCTCGAGTACCACCCCGACCAGGCGCCCGGCTCGGATCCGCGGCGCCTGGCGCTCGAGATCGTCGAGGGTGCCGGATACGAGACGAAGCTCGTGTTCGAGTTCAGTCCGGACCAGGGCATGTTCTGGGCGTGGCGCGGGCAGGGATGACCGCCGCGCCGGCTGCCACTGTCGTGATCGTCACGAAGGACCGGCGGGAAGAGGCGCTTCGCGCGGTGCAATCCGCGCTCGCGCAACGTCCTTCTGTGGAGGTGCTCGTTCTCGACGACGGGTCGGTCGACGGGACGGCCGACGCGGTGCGCTCCGTCTTCCCCGAGGCCCGCGTCGTGCGCCACGAGCGCAGCGCCGGGCTGATCGTCCGCCGAAACGAGGCGGCGGAGCTCGCGTCCGCTCCGATCATCGTCTCCATCGACGACGACGCCGTCTTCACGAGCGAACGGGTGGTGTCGGCGACCGTGACCGAGTTCGATCAGCCCCGTGTGGCAGCGGTTGCCATGCCCTACGTCGACGTGCCTCAGGGAGACGGCGTCCTCCAACGTGCGCCTCGAGAGGAAGGCGTCTACCTCACCCATCGCTTCCGCGGCACCGCGCATGCGCTTCGGCGCGATCTCTTCCTCTCCCTCGGCGGCTACCGGGGCGATCTCTTCCAGCAGGCGGAAGAGCCCGATCTGTGCCTTCGGCTCCTCGACGCCGGCCACTTCGTGCGCCTGGGCCGCGCGGATCCTGTCCGCCATCTCGCGTCGCCGGCCAGGAACCTCGACCGGATCTGGTTCTACGAGTGCCGAAACGATGTCCTCTTCGCCTGGCACAACGTGCCCATGCCGGATCTCGTGCCTCTGCTTGCGAAAACGACTCTCCACATGCTCTGGTTGGGACGGGGCGTTCGCCGCACGCGGCTCTTCGCAAGAGGTCTCCTCGCCGGTTACAGGGCCGCGTTGCGCGGCCGCTCCGAGCGGAAGCCGGTGAGCCGCTCGGCCTGGAGGCTCTACCAGCGTCTCGGGAAGCGTCCTGCCAGGATCGAGGATGTGCTCGGGGCGTGAGCGGACCAGATCGGCCGGTCGACAAGCTCGACGGTCTCCCGGAGTTCCCGCCCGACGACCCTCTGAATGTCCTCGACTCGCCCAGCGCGGGCGGGCGGGTGATCCGCGGCGGCGCCCTCAGGATCGGGACCTATGTGGCGGGAGTGACCGTCGGGATCGTCTCCGCGGCGCTGATGACGCGGTACCTCGGCGTGGAGGACTTCGGGAAGTACGTGATCGTGACCTCGCTCATCGCGATCGTCGCCGGGCTGACCGACGCCGGCGTCTCGAACATCGCGGCGCGGGAGTTCGCAACCCGCGAGCGGGGCGAGCGCGACCGCCTGCTCGCGAACGTCATCGGCATCCGATTGTGTGTCGCCGTCGTGGGAGTCGCGGCCGCGGCCGTGTTCGCGGTGGTGGCCGGCTACGAGCAGGTGATGGTCGGCGGCACGCTGCTGGCCGGGGTCGGCCTCGTGATCGCAACCGTCCAACAGACGTACTCGATCCCGATCGGCGTGGCTCTTCGGTTCGGCTGGCTGAGCACCATCGACTTTCTGCGGCAGGTGGCCTTCGTCGGAGTCGTCGTCATCCTGGTGCTCGCGGACGCCGGCCTCCTGGCGTTCTTCGCCGCCACGATTCCGGCCGGCCTCGTCGTCCTGTTTGCCGCGATGCCGCTCGTCCGCGGCAACGCCCCGCTCCTTCCGCGCGTGGACTGGTCGGAATGGCTGCGGATCCTCCGGCTCGTCGGGGTCTACGCGGCTGCTGCCGCGGTGGGCACGATCTACGTCTCCGCGGTGATCGTCACGACCTCGATCGTCGGGACAGCCGAGGAGAGCGGCTACCTCGGAGCGGCCTTCCGCATCTTCACGATCCTGGCGGGGATCCCACTCCTTCTCATCTCGACCGCGTTTCCCGTTCTTGCGCGAGCGGCGGTGACCGACCGGGAGCGCCTGCAGTACGCAATCCAGCGCCTCGTGGACATCGCGTTGATCGTCGGTGTGTGGATGGGCCTGTCGACGGTGATGGGAGCCAGCGTCGCCATCCGCCTCGTGGCCGGCGCCGAGTTCGAGCCCGCGATCCCGGTGCTCCAGATCCAGGGCCTGGCGCTCATCGCCGGCTTCCTGGCGGTGACCGGCGCGTTTGCGCTCGTCTCCCTCCACCGGCACGTCGCGCTGCTCGTCGGCAACCTCGCGGGGCTGGCGGTCAGCATCGTGGCGACCGCGATCCTCGTGCCCGCGATGGGTGCAGAGGGCGGGGCCGTGGCCACGCTGGCGGCTGAGTCTCTGATCGCGGTGATCTACGGCGCCGTCCTCTTCGGCAGCCGCGTCGTCCGCTACGACTTCGGGCTCGTCCCGCGCATCGCCGGCGCGACGATCTTGAGCGCGGCGCTCCTCTTCGCCCCTCTCGAAGGCATCCTTCTGGTCGTTGTGGGAACGGTCGTCTACTGGGGAGCGCTGTTCGCGCTCCGCGGTGTGCCGCCCGAGGTCATCGATGCGATGCTCTGGCGTCCGCCGCGCACCACCCGGTGAAGGTCGGCCTCAACCTCATGTTTCTCGTGGACGCGGCTGGAGGGGCGGGTCGCTATGCCGTGGAGCTGGTTCCGGCGCTGCTGGAGGCCGAGCCGGAGCTCGCGCTCACCGTGTTCGTGAACCGCGATGCGCCTGCGAGCGTCACGCAGGCGGCGTGGGCCGGAGAGGTGGACTGGGTGGCGTTCCCCACCCGGTTCTCGAACCGGACGCATCTTCTCGGCCAGGCCGTCGGTATTCCCGGATCGGCCGCGTGGAAGCGACTCGACGTCGTCCACAGCCTGGCCAACGGCGGGCCGCCGCTCACGCCCGGCGTGCGTCGTGTCGTGACACTGCTCGACCTGATCTGGCTCCACCAGCGCGAGAACTGGGGGACGCCGGGCGCCGTGAGGACGATGGCCGTCCTCACCCGGATCTCTGCGAGAACCGCACACCGCGTGATCACGATCTCCGAGGCTGCGCGCGAGGACCTCGTTGAGCACTTCGGGCTCGCTCCGGACACGATCGATGTCACGCCCTTGGGAGTCCGAGTCCCGGATGGCGCCGACGAGCCCACCCGGGCGGTGGAGCAGCCGATCGTCCTGTGCGTTGCGCAGAAGCGTCCGTACAAGAACCTGGCAACTCTGATCCGCGCGACGGCCGAGCTCGCCGACGAGCGTCTGATCCTGGTGCTGCCGGGCAGCCCGACGGAGCACGAGCGCGAGCTGCGCGGGTTGGTCGAGTCGCTCGGCGTCACCGATCGTGTCCGCTTCGAAGGATGGGTCTCCGACGAGCACCTGGAGTCCCTCTACGCATCGGCGACCTGCTTCGTGCTGCCGTCGCTGATCGAAGGCTTCGGGTTGCCCGTCCTGGAGGCGATGGCGCGCGGGATCCCGGTCGCCTGCTCCGACCGTCCGGCGTTGCCTGAGGTCGCCGGCGACGCGGCGCTGCTCTTCGATCCGACAGACCAGGCGGCGGTCACCGACGCCGTCCGCCGTTTGATCACGGACGCTGAGCTTCGGACCTCGCTCGCCAAGCGAGGACGGGAGCGTGCTCTGGCCTTCAGTTGGCGGCGCACGGCCGAGGAAACCCTCGCGAGCTATCGCAGAGCGGTCGGCGAGTAACCTCGCGCCACCGTGGATCGACCTGCGCGAATCCTCATCGCCCGCGGCTACCAGGCGACGCCCTGGGAGCTTCGGCCCTGGGAGCTCCTTCCATCCGACCGCTTCGAGGTGGCGTACCTGCGCCTGGCGCGCAACTGGTTCGACGACAGCGGCGTCCGCCTCCGCCGGTTTCCGGTCAAGGCTGTCAGCGGCTATCTGCCGAAGGGCCGTCTCGGCATGGTGGCGACGGGCGTCACGGGCGACCGCTACGTCGGAGCGGACGAGGCGTTTGCCTGGGCGGACGTCGTCCATGCGGCCGAGCTCTCGTACTGGTTCGCCGCCGACTCGGCCCGGCGCAAGGCGCAGAACCGGTACAAGCTCGCGCTCACGGTCTGGGAGACGATCCCGTTTCTCGGCGTCTACCGAAACCGATACGCGCGCACCTACCGCGAAGAGACGCTGGCTGCAACCGACCTCTTCCTGCCGGCGACTGAGCGGGCGGCCGCGGCGCTCGTGCTCGAGGGCGTCCAGCGTGAGCGGATCGAGGTCGTCTACCCGGGAGTGGACGTGGAGCGATTCGCCTCCGCGCCTCGTCCGGATCCGCTGCCGACGGAGCACGTCGTCGTCTCACCGGGCCGCCTCGTCTGGGAGAAGGGCCATCAGGACGTCATGCGTGCGCTCGCCGTGCTCCGACGAGGATCGAACGGCGGCGAGCCTCGACGCGCCAGGCTCCTCGTCGTCGGCAGCGGGCCGGAGCGTGAGCGTCTGGAGGCCTACGCCCGTGAGCTCGGCATCGCCGACGCCGTCGAGTTCAGGGCCGTCCCGTACAAGGAGATGCCCGGTGTCTTCGCCGAGGCGTCGTGCATGGTCCTCGCGAGCCTGGCCACCGCATCCGGTGGCTATGTCCTCGGCGACATCCCACGGTTCTTCTGGGAGGAGCAGTTCGGAATGGTGCTCGCGGAGGCCATGGCCGCCCGCCTTCCGATCGTCGCCTCGCGGTCGGGGGCGATCCCGGAAGTCTGTGGCGACGCCGCGGCCTACTTCCTGCCGGGGGACTGGCTCGGCCTGGCGGAGCGCCTGGCGGAAGGGCCCCTCTCGAGCCCGCCCGGGACGCGTTCGGACCCTCCCTCCGACCTCGTTAGACGCTACTCGATGGAGGCGGTGGCGGAGCGCCTCGCGTCCGCCTACGACCGGCTGCTGGCGCCCTCCTGATTCGCCCATGGCGGTCGCCGGCGCCACGGCCGCCACGTCGCGAGCGTCCGACGCAGCCCACGCCAGCCCGGCGCGCCACGCTCCTCGAGCAAGCGCGTCAGCCTGGCGATCTCGTCGTCCGCTGGGTACGCGGCCGCAAAGGGGGAGAGGTGACGAATCGGCGTCGAGTCGACGATCCCCAGACGGCAGCCGTCCTCCTGGAGATCGATCCAGTCCAGCTCGAGGCCCCAGCCCATGCCGATCCCGTCCGGGAACGGCATCACACGGTCGCGCCACAGCTCCGAAACAGCGAAGATCGGGCCGATCTCGACGAACGTCGTGAGTCGCACCCGCGAGAGCGGTCGTCGCCAGGTCAGCCGGTGGCTGATGTTGCTGCGGTAGACGTGTGCGGGCTGGGCAAGGTCGAGCCTCCCGGCTTCCGCTGTCTCGACGAACACACGCAGGTCGCCGCGCGCGAAGATTGCGTCGTCGTCCGCGACGACTACGTAGCCAGGCGGCGGCGGCCGCTCTGCCAGCAGGCGGTTGACGAGCTCGAACTTCGTCCCGGCCCCATGGCCGGCGGTGTGGGCCTCGAGCGACGGATCCGGCTCGTCCAGCGCCCAGAGACCGACCTGCCAGCCCGCTGCGAGCACGGGCTCGAGCAGCTGCTCGACGATGCCCGTGTTCCGTCGGCGGTAGACGCAGTAGACCGTCGCCGTCACTCGAGCGTCTTGCGATAGCAGTCGAGCGTCCTGCGGGCCGTCTCGTCCCAGGTGAAGCGCTTGGCCCGCTCGAGGCCGGCGGCACGGAGTCGTTCCGCCAGCTCGGGCTCTTCGAGGATCCGCCGCATCGATACGGTGATCGCCTCGACGTCGAGCGGGTCGAACAGCAGCGCCGCCTCACCCGCCACCTCCGGCAGGGCTGTCGCGTTCGAGCACGCGACCGGCGTGCCGCGCAGCATCGCCTCGAGGACCGGCAGGCCGAACCCCTCCGCGAGCGACGGGAACACGAAGCAGTCAGCCGCGTGGTAGAGGCCGTCGAGCGTCGCGTCGTCGACCCAGCCGAGGAGCCGGACGCGGCCGCTCAGCCCCGCCGCTTCGACCCGTCGTTCGAGCGCCTCCTCGTGGCCGGTCTCGTAGCCAGGCATGACCAGGATCCCGTCCGGCACGCCCACGAAGGCCTCGAGGAGGCGCTCGGCGTTCTTGTGCGGGCGCCTCGCCAGGACGCTGAGGACGATCGGCGCATCTCCGAGCTCCAGGCTGCGGCGGAGCTCCGGGGCAGGCGGGCCCGCGGCATCCTCCGGCAGTCCCGGTCCCAGCGTCGCGACGTCGATCGTCTCGCCGGGGATCTCGAGGAAGCGGATGAGGTCGCTCTTCGACGAGTCCGAGTCCGTGACGATCCGGGTCGAACGGCGGGCGGCCAGCGGGACGACCACCTCGACGCCCTTGGCCAGCAGCCCGCTCTCCGGGAAGCGCTTGAAGACGAGGTCGTGGATCGTGGTGACCTGCGGCACCTGGGGCAGCAGCGGCGCCGTGTTGAAGAGGTTGTGCAGCAGGTCGGGCGAGGCCTCGCGTACGGCCCGCGGCAGCAGCGTCTGCTCGGCGAGCACCCTGCGGACGCGGCTTCGGGGATCGAAGCGGAGCCGGACGACGTGGACGCCGTCGCCCCAGTCCTCGTCGGCTGCCGCGCCGCCGAGAAAGAGAGTCATCTCGAGCGCGGGATCCGCCTCGCGAAGGGCGGGCAGGAGCCGGCGGGCGTACATCTCGGCGCCGCCCGTCTCACCAGGCACGAGATGGAGCAGGTTGTAGGCGACGTGCATCTAGCCGCGACCGTAGGTCTCGACGACCGTCTCGAGGGAGCTCTCGAGCGAGAGCCGTCGCTCGTTCCGGGCGAACCACTCGGCCGTCGACGCGCGCATCTCGGCGCCGGCGTCGTGCACGCGCAGGATCGCCGCCGCCAGGTCGTCGGGACCGGCCGAGGGCGCGATCACGCCGTTGACGCCGTCCTCCACCAGCTCGACGGCGGCGTTGTCCTCGTCGACCACGACCACGCTGGGAGTCCCGCGGGCCGACGCCTCCACGACGACGAGGCCGTAGCCCTCCCGGCGGGAGGGGAGCGCCAGGCAGGTGGCCTTGCGCAGCGCCTGGTCGACCTCGTCGCCGTCGACGAAGCCGGGCGCCTCGACCGCCTGGCTCAGGTCGAGCTCGTCGATCAGCCGCAGAACCTCGGGCCGATCGGGCCCGTCGCCGAAGATCACGCAGCGCAGCTCGGCAGTCCGGTCGCGAACCACGCGGAACGCGCGCACGAGCTCGGGCACGCGCTTCTCCGGGATGTGCCGTCCCGCGTAGACCACGACCGGGTCGGTGGGATCGCGCTGCGCGAGATCGACCGGGCCCGCGTACTCGCCCTCGAGCACGGTTGGTTCGGCGCTGTACCCCTCCTCGCGGAGACGCCGTGCATGGAGGCGCGAGAAGCAGAACGCCCGATGCGGGATGCGGGCGCACCACCGCTGGACTCGCCAGCCGACCCAGCCTCCTACCCTGCCGAGGTACTCCTGCCAGTACGCGCGCGTCCACACCTCGTGCCAGTCGACGACCAGTCGATAGCGCCCGGATCGGCGGAGCAGGCCGATCGCGATCAGGCCGAAGAAGGGCGTCGCCGCCGTGTGGACGACATCGAATCGCCGGCGATGCCGGAGCAGGTAGCGGAAGACGCCGACGCCGAACCGCAGCGGCGGCCAGATCCGCCGCCGGCCGCTCTCGGTGTAGAGCTGGAACCGTGGGCCGACCACCACCACGTTCACGCCCGGAATCACGGGGGCGTCGTCGTCGTCCCACTGCCGGAGCGTCAGGTACGTCACCTCGTGCCCCGCGCCCGCCAGGCGTTCACCGAGGTTCCGGTACCACCGCTCGGCACCGCCGACCGTGTACGGGTAGAGACAGTCGTAGACGAGGCAGATACGCAAGGGCTCGCTCGGCCGGGACGGCAGACTACCTCCCTAGAATGCTCGCGCCGTGAACCAGCCGCCGCCGCCGCGGAAGCGGTGCATCGCGATCGTCCCGGCACTCAACGAGGCCGCGACGGTCGGACGAGTGATCCAGGAGATCCGCGACGTCGACCCGGACTTCACCGTCGTCGTGGTCGACGACGGGTCCGACGACGCCACCGGCACGGTCGCCGAGGCCGCCGGCGGCACGCTCCTCCGACTGCCCTTCAACCTCGGGATCGGCGGCGCCGTGCAGACCGGGTACCGCTACGCGCTCGCCAACGGCTTCGACGTCGCGGTCCAGGTCGACGCCGACGGCCAGCACGATCCGAGCCAGCTGCCGCTGATCCTCGAGCCGATCCTCGCGGGAGAGGCCGACATCGTCATCGGCTCTCGCTACGCCGGTCTCGGCACCTACCGCGCGCGAGGCGTGCGCCGGCTCGGTCAGCGGATCTTCGCGCGAGTGGTCTCGCTCGTCGTCCGTGAGCCGCTGACCGACACGAGCTCGTCCTTCCGGGCGCTCAACCGCCGAAGCCTCTCCCTCTTTGCCGCCGACTACCCGCACGGCTTCCTGGAGACCGTCGAGGCCACCGTCCTCGCCGGGAAGTACCGACTGCGGATGAAGGAGGTCCCGGTCGTCATGCGCGAGCGCGAGCTCGGGCGCTCGTCGCTGACCGTGCCGCTCTCGCTCTTCTACACGGCGAAGGTGCTCCTGGCCGTGTTCGTGAGCCTGTTCCGCAGGCCCGCCGTCCGTCTGGAGGAGGAACCATGATCCCGTATCGCATCGCGATCGTCGCCTCGATCGCAGCCCTGATCTTCCTGCTCGTCATCTTCGAGCTGATCCGGAGCCGCCGCCTCCAGGAGCGCTACGCACTCCTGTGGCTCATCACCGGTGGCGTGATCCTCATCCTCTCGGCCTGGCGCGACGCGCTGCGGCTCGTGGCGGAGCAGATCGGGATCGCCTATCCGCCCTCTGCGCTCTTCGTGATCGGCTTCCTGTTCATCCTCGTCGTGCTGCTCCACTACTCGACGGTGATCTCCGAGCTCGCGGAGAAGAACGTCCGTCTCGCGCAGGACCTCGCGCTGGTCGAGGAGCGGCTGCGGCTGCACGAGCGGCGTGAGCAGGGGGCACGCGCGGAGGGCGCCTAGACTGGCCGAATGGCCGACGTCGAAGGCGACATCGCGGGGATCGTCACCCGGCTCCGCGACGAGATTCGCGCGAATCCGGACGCTTCGCGTGCGCGGGCGGAGCGCGCCTGGGCGGTCACCGCCGAGCGGCCGTTCGAGGGGTCGCCCACGCGACACGGTGGGGTCCAGGCGTACCTCGTCGTTCCGGTCAAGCGCCTGCTCCGGAAGCTGATGCGCTGGTACGTCGAGCCCGTCGCCGCGCAGCAACGCTCCTTCAACCTCGCTCTCCTCACGCTCGTGGACGAGCTCGCTGACGAGGTCCGGCGGCTCGAGCAGCAGGTCGAGTCGCTCGAGGCGAGGCTGGACAACCAGCGGAGATGAGGATCGCGGTCTGTGCGCCGCAGGTCCTCTTCGAGCGCGGCGGCACCGAGATCCTGGCCGAGAGCCTGTCGGTGCAGCTGCGGCAGCGCGGCCACGAGGTCGAGGAGATCCGGCTCCCGTTCAAGTGGTACCCCGGCGCCGCGGTGCTCCGTGAGGCGCTGCAGTGGCGTTTGCTCGATCTCGACCAGACGCATTCCGATCCAGTCGACCTGGTGATCGCGACGAAGTTCCCGTCCTACGCGATTCGGCATCCGAACAAGGTCGTCTGGCTTGTGCACCAGTTCCGCCAGGCCTACGAGCTCGACCGCGCCGAGTACGGGCAGTTCGGCGAGGACCCGTTCGACCGGGCGACCGTTCGCGCTGTGCACCGCGTCGACCGGAAGACCCTCGCCGAGGCCCGCCGGCTGTTCGCGATCTCGAAGAACGTCGCCGACCGGTTGAAGAGCTCCACGGGGCTCCACGCCGAGGTCCTCCCGCCTCCGCCACAGCAGCTTGCGTACCGGCCGCCCCAGGACGGCGAGTACATCCTCTCGGTCGGCCGGCTCGACCGGGCCAAGCGGGTCGATCTCCTCCTCGAGGCCGCCGCGCTCGACGACGGGCTCGAGCTCGTCGTCGCCGGTGAGGGACCGGATCGCGAGCGCCTCGAGCGCCTGAGCCGCGAACACGGGCTCGACGGCCGCGTCACGTTCCCAGGGCGCGTCACCGACGACGAGCTGGCCGATCTCTACGCGAAGTGCATCGCCGTCTTCTACGCGCCGTTCGACGAGGACTTCGGACTCGTCCCCTACGAGGCGTTCCTCGCCGAGAAGCCCGTGGTCACCACGCGTGATGCGGGTGGGCCACTGGAGGTCGTCGTCGATCGTCAGAACGGGCTCGTCTGCGAGCCTGCGGCCGCCGGGGTGGCGGAGGCGTGCGCGTGGCTCGCGGCGCACCAAGAAGAGGCTCGAGCCTGGGGTCGGTCCGGCAAGCAGGTGGCCGAGCGGATCACCTGGGACGCCGTCGTCGACCGGCTGCTGGCCGCGTGAAGGTCGCGTACTTCTCGCCGCTGCCGCCAGAGCGCTCCGGCATCTCGGACTACAGCGCCCTCCTGCTCCCGGCGCTCGGCGAGCGGATCGACGTACGTGTTGCGAAGCGGGGGAAGACGAAGCCGCCGCGCGGCACTGACGTCGCGCTCTACCACGTCGGCAACAACCCGGACGCCCACGCGTGGATCGTCGACGCGCTGCGGCGCCGGCCGGGGCTCGTCGTGCTCCATGACTTCGTCCTCCACCACCTCGTCGCGGGCATGACGCTGGGGAGAGGTGACGCCGAGGGCTATCTCGACGCGATGCAGCGTGACGCCGGTGTCGTCGGGCGGCTCCTCGCGCACGGTGTCGTCGACCAGCTGCTTCCGCCGATCTGGGAGGAGCGCGCCGAGGACTTCCCGCTCACATCCGTGGTGCTCGACCGCGCCGACGGCGTCATCTGCCACTCGAGGTACGTCGAGGCCAAGCTGATCGGCTACGGCTACGACGGTCCGATCCGCGTCGTGCCGATGCCCGCGTGGCCCTCGCCGGAGCTCGGCGAGGTGCCGGAGCACGAGGGGAGGTTCCCGGTCATCGGCTGCTTCGGGTACCTCAACGGCGCGAAACGCGTCCCGCAGCTCCTTGCGGCTTTCGAGCGCCTCCGCAGCCGGTTCCCCGAGGCGCTGCTCGTCCTGGGCGGCTCGACCGCGCCGGACGTGAAGCTCGACACGGTCGGGCAGGAGCGGGGTGTGCTCAGGCTCGAGCATCTCGACGAGCAAGCGCTGTGGCGGAGCCTGGCCGCGTGCGACATCGTCGCGAGCCTTCGGTCGCCGACGATGGGCGAGACCTCGGGGATGGTCGTCAGGACGCTCTCGCTCGGCAAGCCGCTCGTGGTCAGCGACATCGGCTGGTTCTCGGAGCTGCCGGACGCCGTGGCCGCGAAGGTCCCCGTGGACGACCGGGAGATCGAGGCGCTCGCCGGCGTGCTCGAGCGGATCTCAGGCGACGACGGGCTCCGCCGGAGGATGGGTGAGGCCGCCGCCGACGCGGCGCGGACCGAGCACGATCTCGGCCACGTCGCCGACCTCTACGTGCAGGCGCTCGAGGAGATCGGAGGCGGCTCGAACGTGCGCGACGCGGTGGTCAGAGACGTCGCCGAGGCAGCGCACGAGGTGGGCATCGACGAGAACGATCCCGAGCTCTCCGAAGTTGCCGCCCGCGCCCGCGAGGTCGGCCTTGGCAACTGAGTCGCAGGTCGGAAAGGGCGAGTTCGGCGCATCGCGCTTCGAGCGCGTGGTCCGAGAACACGCGCTGACGGTTCCGCTGCTCCTGTCGGGCGCGCTGTTGCTCGCGTTCCTCGTGCGCCTGGCTCTCGCGCTGGGGATCGCGACTCCCTGGATCATGATCGACGAGCTGCTCTACTCCGGGCAGGCGAAGAGCTTCGCCGAGGAAGGTGAGTTTCTCCTCCGCGACCAGCCGTCGTTCCTCTTCAACAAGCTCTATCCGGCCGTGATCGCGCCGGCGTGGCTGGCCGATCCCGTGTCGACGGCGTATCGGCTGGCCCAGGCGATCAACGGCGTGCTGATGGTCGCCGCCGCGATCCCGGTCTACTTCTGGGCGAAGCGCCTGATGTCGCCGGTCCAGGCGCTTCTGCCCGTCGCCCTTGTGCTGCTGATGCCTGCGCAGATCTACAGCGGCATGCTGATGACGGAGAACGGCTATCTCCTCGCGGCCGTTCTCACGATGTTCCTGATGGCGCTGGCCCTCGAGCGGCCGACCCTGATCCGCCAGGCACTTGTTCTCGCCGCGATCGGGATCACGTACTTCGTCCGCGTGCAGGGGATCGTGCTTCTGCCCGTCTACATCGTGGCGCTGGGGCTCAAGCTCGTCTTGGACCTCCGCGCACCGGACGGGCCGAAATCGTTGCGGGAGGTCGTGCGCGAGCTCCGCCGCTATCTGCCGTCCGCAGCCGCCGTTCTTCTTGCCGCGGTCGGCTATGCCGCGATCAAGGCCCGCCAGGGAGTCGGGCTCGAATCCGGGCTCGGCTCCTACGGCGGTGTCCTGAAGGTGGAGTACGACCTCTCGAATGCCTGGTCCTGGGTGATCGACCACTTCGCCGAGCTGACGCTCTCCGTCGCGGTGATTCCGGTGAGCGCGCTCGTCGTGCTGCTGGTCCTCGCGCTCCGAGGCTCCGCGACCACCACGGCGGAGCGGGCCTTCCTGGCAGTCGCCACATCGGCCTTCGTCCTGGTGGTCCTCGAGGTCGGTGTCTTCGCCTCGCGCTTCGCGCTGCGGATCGAGGAGCGGAACATGTTCTCCGTCTCGCCGCTGCTGTTCCTCGCCTTCAGCCTCTGGCTCTTCCGTGGACTGCCCCGGCCACGCGTACTGGCGCTCGTCGCCGCCGTGGTTCCGGCTGCGCTTCTCCTCACGCTGGATCTCAAGAGCCTGCTGAACATCGGGATCCTCTCGGACACCTTCGGGCTGATCCCGCTCCTGCGGCTCTCGGACCTCATCCGGGGCGGAATCGACACCGTGGAGGTGCTGCTCTGGGTCGGCGGCCTGGGGGCTGCTCTTGCGTTCGTCTTCCTTCCACGCCGGGTCGCTGCGGTTGCGCTCCCGGCCGGAGTCGCGCTCTTCCTCGTGCTCTCGTCGTACGCGATCTACGGCGCCGTCCGCGATCACGCCAGAGCCACCCTGGCGCTGACTACGCCATCGGCGCCGAGCTGGATCGACGAGGAGATCGGGACCGACGCTCGCGCGGCGTACATCTACGGAACCACCTCGGACCTGGTCGGCGAGGCCCAGATCATGTGGCAGACCGAGTTCTGGAACCGCAGTCTCGACGAAGTCCTCACGGTGGGGCCGCCCGAGCCGGCGCCGCTCACGGAGACGCCCGTTGCGCTCGACCCGGGGACCGGTCGGATCGCCAGTCCGGTGCCCGTGTCGTATGCCGTCGTGCCCAGCACCCTCGATCTCGACGGGAGGCTGCTCGCGCTGCGTCCCCCGCTGGCGCTCTACCGCGTTGCACCGCCACTCCGTCTCGCCGGCAGGCTGGACGGCGTGTACCGGGACGGCTGGATGGGCGCGGAGGGCTCCTACACGCGCTATACGCCCGGCCGGGTCCGGGTTCGAATCTCTCGTCGGAGCTGGCGGAGGCCCAGCCCGGCGGCGCAGGTCACGATTCGAGCAGTCCCTCTCGGCGACGCCAGCGTCGCAACCGACTCGGCAACCTGGATGGTCGGGACGGGCCGGAGCCGAAGCTTCACGCTGAGGACGCCGAAGGCGCCGTACCAGCTGTTGATCCAGGCGACGCCGACCTTCTCGCCTGCGGACTACGGCGAAGCCGACACGCGAGAGCTGGGCGCGGAGGTTGCCGTCACGCCGGTCCCGTGACCGCGATATAAGTGCGCCGTTGCAGGTTGCGGCACCCCCGGTACTGCCTCTCGGCACGCTCGTCCATCCGCTCAGGCCCCACGCCGACGAGCGCGGCTCGTTCACGGAGCTGTACCGCGCGGAGTGGCCCACCGGGATCGCGCCGATCCAGTGGAATGCCGTGCAGTCGAACGCGGACGTTCTGCGCGGCGTCCACGTCCACGTCCGCCACGACGACTACCTCACCGTCCCGTTCGGCCGAGCCATCGTCGGTCTTCGCGACCTTCGCAGGGGCTCCGAGACGGAAGGGGTGAGCGCAGTCGTCGAGCTGGGCTCAAATCAGCCGGCCGCGATGGTGATCCCGCACGGCGTCGCCCACGGCTTCTACTTCCCCGAGCCCACGCTCCACGTCTACGCGGTCAGCGAGTACTGGAATCCGGCGGACGAGCTCGGGTGTCGCTGGGACGATCCGGACCTGGAGATCCCGTGGCCGACCGAGACTCCTCGAGTGTCGGAGCGGGACGCGGCTGCGCCGCCGTTGCAGGGGTTGATGAAACAGCTCGAGGCCTGGCAGCCGATCTGAGGACGCGTCCGAGGCGTGCTCGCAAGCTCCGGTCGCTGAGCGCGGCCAGCTCCTGATCGACCAGCCGGAGTTGACCGTCCAGCTGCTCGAGCCTGGTCGAGAGCGTGGCGCGCTCCGCGTCGATCTCGCGCAGTTGGCCGTCGAGCTGAGTGCGGTGGTCGTTCACCTCACGTAGCGTCTCCTCGAGTGCCGCGCGCGACTCCTCGAGCTCGATCGCGTCGACCGTCGCCGTCTCCAGCAATCCGACCAGAAGTATCCGCTCGAGGTCCGGGTCCGACAGCCGCGGGACCCAGCGGTCGAGCTCGGACAGGCGCTCTTCGCTGCTCCAGCCCTTGCGGTCCGGGCTCGGGAAGTGCAGGACGGTGGGGCGCGTCCCGCTCACCGCACGGCAGCCGGGCACGGACAGGATCTGCTGCCACATGTACAGGTCGGTGGGAATGCCGTCCGGGGTGGTCCGCCAGCCTGCCGGCAGGCGCGAGTACAGGTCGGCCGTGTGCCCGGCGCCGCAGTGCGGGACGCGGTTCTCGCCGCCGAGCAGCAGCTTCCGGTAGAACGGCCGAGCGAGGTCCACCCGCCACCCGTGCGGCCGGCCGTCGACATCGATCCAGATGGGGCGCGCGTGGGCGAAGTCCGCATCGGCGAGCAGCGCGCGCATCTGCGCGAGATGGCCGGGAAGCCAGAGGTCGTCGTCGGACAGGTAGCACACGATCTCGCCCCGGGCCTCTGCAAGCGCCTCGTGCCGGTGGATCTCCCCGTGGCGCGGACCCTTCGGATTGTCGAAGAAGCGGACGCGCTCGTCCGACGCCGTCAGCTCTGCCATGACCTCACGGGTGACCGGCGGTACTCCGTCTCCGATCACGAACACCTCGATGTCCGTCATCGTCTGGGCGAGGGCGCTGGGCACCGAGCGGAGGAGCGTCTTGCCGTGGTCGTGCGTCGGGACGAGAACGGTGGCCGCGAGCGTCACGACAGGCCCGCCAACGTCCGCAGCTCGACGATCGTCCGGACGATCTGCGCTCCCTCGGCGGCGGAGCTCTTCGGCGCCGGGCCGCCGTCCAGATGCTCCACGAACGCCCGCAGCTCGCGAAGCAACGGGAGCTCCGTGGAGATCTCGCGCTCCTCCGGCTCGGACGCGGCGTCAGAGGGATCGGCTCCGCGAATGACCTGGACGCGGTCGGCGTAACCGTCCCCGAGCACCGCCACGCCCTCTTCGCACACGAGCACGACCTCCCGCCGCCTCGTGGGCGCCCGGGCCGACACGTCGAGCGTGAGCCACGGCGACTCGCCGAGGAGGCCGACGAGCCCTGTGGCGGTGCCGTCGACCGCGTCGGCAACCGCGCTCCTCGCCGCCGGGAGGTGACCGAGCACCTCGAGCCCGATCGAAAGGTCGTGCGGCGCGAGGATCCACACGGCGTCGACGTCGTGCGGGTTGCCCCAGCCGATCCTGGACGTGCGCAGGCCGATCACGCGACCGAGCTCTCGGCTCCGTGCGATCTCCGCGAGGAGCTCGACGCCGTGGTGGTACCGCCACTTGTCCATCACGAAGAGGCGATCCGGCGCCAGCGCGGCGAGGCGCTCGGCGTCGCGCACGTCGTCGGCGAGCGGCTTCTCGACGTAGACCGGGACGCCGAGCTCGAGCGCCTCTTCCACGATCGCCGCGTGCGTCGGCGTGTTGGTCGCGACGACGACCCCGCCGACCTCGGGGAGCTCGCCGATCGTCCCGACAACGCGTTCGGCACCGCCACCTTCCGCGTTCTCGATGCTCCGTTCCGACCTGACGACGACCGGCACCTCGCAGCCAAGCGACACGAGGTCGCGAAGGATGAACCTGCCCCACGCTCCGCAACCGACGAGGCCGACGCGTCCCAAGCTCTACCGCTCGGCGAAGAGCAGGACGCGCGGACCGTTGCGCTCGTCACGCTTCTCGACGATCTCGACCGTCGCAAACCCGCCTCCCCGCAGGAGAGCCTCGATGTCGTCGAGACGAAGCCACTTGGACGACGGCCGGATCCCGGAGAAGACATCCCGGCGCCCTCCCTCCCGGTAGGGGCGATAACGGAAGCGCTCGCCGTCGACCGCATACTCCCCGCTCGCGTCCTCGTCGCGCGCGTAGTGCGTGTCGAGCATGACGCCCCGCGAGATCCAGGTGCCCAGACGGCGCAGATGGGTGGCCGGATCGTCGAGGTGATAGAGGACACCGACGTGGTGGCAGAGGTCGGCGTGCAGCAGGTCGTCGTCCTCGACCGCCTCGACGTCGCACACCGCCACCCGCGGCCGCACGTCGAAGAGCCCGCAGCGGACGATCGTCTTGGCGACGTTCTCCACGCGGGCGTCGACGGCAGTGACGCGCTCGGCGAGCCGGCACAGCGCGATCGTGTGGATGCCTTCGAAGCAGCCCACCTCGAGCACGTGCTTGTCCGAGAGGTCGAAGCGCTCCTGAAACAGGAGGATTCGCCGGTCGGGCAGCTCCGACGGACGATCGCGCTTCCCGCGCCAGGCGGTCCCGCCGAAGGGGCGGCCACGCGAGTCGACCGTGAAGGCGCGCCACGGCAGCAGGGCGTTCAGACGCTCCAGGTCGTCGTCCGACAAGCGGTCGATGAGCTCCGACGCCGTCTGGCCCTCGTCGTAACGGTCGTGCAGCGACGGTCGACCGAGGCGGCGGATGCCCGGGATTCGCATCGGCCTAGAGCCCGATTCGGACGAGGTCGTGGAGCCGGACGAGCCCGACGCACAGGCCGTCGGCGACCACCGGCAGGACGGCGATCTGTGACGGGCGATCCTCCATCAGCCTCAGCGCCTCGTAGGCCATGGCGTCCGGGCCGATCACGACGGGGTCGCGCGTCATGATCTCCTCGGCACGGAGCTCCGCGAGCTGCTCCGGACTGCAGCGTTGGAGCGTCCGTCTGAGGTCGCCGTCGGTGACGATCCCCAGGAGGCGGGACTGCTCGTCGACGACGTTCACCGCGCCGAGGCCGCCGTCGCTGATCCTGCCGACCACCTCCACGAGCGGCGCGTCCGCGCCGATCGTCGGCTGCACGCCCTCCCCGTGCATCACGTCGGACACCCGGAGGGTCAGGCGCCGCCCGAGTCGGCCCGACGGGTGGTTCGCGGCGAACGCGTCACGCGTGATGCCCTTCGTCTCCATCACGGTCAGCGCGAGGGCATCGGCGATCGCAAGCGCGACCGCCACGCTGGCAGTCGGCACGAGCCCATGCGGCCCGGCCTCGCGCTCGGCGAACGAGTCGAGCGCGACGGCCGCCTCGCGCGCGAGCGTCGAATCGAGGTTTCCGACGATCGCGATCACCTCGACCTCACGGCTCCGCAGGTAGGGCAGCAGGACGGAGATCTCCTCCGTCTCCCCGCTGTTGCTGACGGCGATCACGACCTCCTGGCGGCCGATCACGCCCAGCCCGCCGTGCAGCGCGTCGGTGGGGTGGACGTAGTGCGCCGGCGTGCCGGTGCTCGTGAGCGTTGCCGCGATCTTGCGCGCCACGATCCCGGAGGTGCCCGCGCCGGTCGTGGCCACGAGCCCCGTGCAGCTCGCGAGGATGTCGACGGCCTGGGCGAAGCGTGCCTCGTCGAGCCGGTCCGCCGCCGCCGCGATCGCCTCGGCTTCGTGACGGAGGAAGTCCCCGGCGCCCGCCATCACTCGACCCCGAGGAGCCGTGGAAGCTCGCGAAGGTCGCGGACGACGACCTCCTCGCGCTGCCCGGCCAGCTCGTCCTCGTAGACGCCGTTGTACCTGACTGCCTTCATGCCCATCGCGGCCGCGCCGTCGACGTCGGTGCGGACGCGGTCGCCGACGTGGGCGGCGCGCTCGGCCGGGACGCCGCCCAGTCCCGCCAGGGCGTGCTCGAAGATCGCCGGGTGCGGCTTGTAATGCCCGACCTCGTCCGAGAACGACATTCCGTCGAAGTAGTCGAGGAGCCCCGCCCGCTCGAGCAGCTCGCGCACGACCGGAGACGGCGTCAGCCCGATGTCGCACACGATCCCGATCCGGGTGCCGCCCGCCTTCAGCGATGCCAGGCACTCGCCGACGCCGTCGCTGGGATGCACCGCCGCCCGCCGGCCGCCCTCGCTGAAGCCCTCGACCAGCACCGGCGCGGCGTCTCTGCCGAGCGAGCCGTTGGAGCCGCTGAGCATGTGGGCGACGGCCTCCTCCACGCGGAACTGCCGTCCGGCGACCCACGAGTCGACGTACTCCTGGTGCGCGGCGTCGTGCGCCTCCTGCAGTGCCTCTTCGTCCACCGCCCCGAGTGACTCACGCCAGGCTTCGAGCCGCTTCTCGCGCAGCGAGCCGGGCTCCTCCCACATGAGCGTGTTCCAGAAGTCGAACGTCACGGCCTCGACCACGGCGATCACATCGTCCCACGCGCACGGACGAGGGCTCCGGCCAGGAACGTGTAGTCGAAGCCCTGGTACGAGATGGTCGGCTCGCCAACCTCGCGGAGGCCGGCCGCAAAGGAGGCCGAGGCGGGTTGGAGCCCCACCTTCTCCCCGGCCGCGACGAAGCGCTCGATCTCGTCGGCGCTGAAGATGTCCCAGGTCATGTCGAAGAGACGGATGTGGCTTGTGTCGATCTTGTCCGGCCAGTAGTCGGTCGAGAAGAAGAAGAAACCGCCCGGCCTGAGGAGGCGTGCGACCTCGCGCAGCAGCGGCTCGGGCTGGAAGCCGTGCTCGATCACGCTGATTGCCGTGATCGCGCAGAACGACGCGTCGTCGTACGGCGTGGCGGTCATGTCGCCGACGCGGTAGTCGACCGCGTCGGCGTGCGCCATCAGCTCGACCTGTGGGTCAAGATCGATCCCGTGGAGGTCGCGATAGCCGAGTCGGTGCAGCGCGGGAGCGATGGCGCACCCCACGCTGCCCATGTCCAGTACGGCGTCCCCGCGATCGCACCGCTCCTGAATCGCCTCGAGCGCCCGCAGCACGTCCCAGCTCTTCCTCGGGTCCGGAACCAGCGCTGTAGCGGCATTCGGACGCCGAAGGAGCCGCTTCGCGCGCGCAACGAGACCCGGCGGCAGCTCGTCCACGACCGCATCGCGGCGCAACTTCTCCCAGGCGTCGTCGACCTGCTGCCGGCTCGACAGCACCGCGAAGTCGAGGTTGCTCAACGCAGGCTCAGGCGATGCTTGACGCGGGACAGCGGCTTGTAGTCGAGCGCGGTGTAGACCCGAGCGCTCAGCGGTGCGCGCCGTGCGCGGGCACCGTTGCGCCCCGCGAGTGCCTTGCGATAGGAGTCCACGGTGAAGGCCGCGACGCGGTCCCAGCTGCGGGCCTCGGCGTACTCGTTTACGAGCTCCTCTCGCATCGCCAGCTCGAGCTCCTCGGGCGACGAGACCTTGCGGAGGTTCGCCGTGCGCTCGGGCAGGTCGCTGAACGACAGCGTGTCGTTCACGAACACCAGGCGCCGCGTCCCGATCGCGAGCGGGGCGCTCGCGCTCCCACCGGACGTCTTCACCTCGGGGTACCAGAGGACGATCGCGTCCGAGTCACGGAGCCATTCCCGCAGGTCTTCCGTTTCCATCCAGCTCTGGCGGCCGAAGGTCGTCTCGAGCTGCCATCCGTTCCGTGCGCAGATGTCCGCGATCATGTCGACATCACGCGACTTGCCGCCCAGGCCGAAGGTCTTCACGACGGGCGGCCGGACGTCGATGCCCTGGGGGATCAGCTTCCTGGGCCCGAGCCCGACGTCTTCCCGGTGGGCGAAGAGCAGATCGGCGAGCTGCCACGGGAAGCCTCGACCGAGCACCTTGTCGTGGTAGGTGACGGCGAGCACGCCGTCGAACCTGCGCATCAGGTCGACCAGGCGGCGCCGGTTGTAGAAGAGGCTCGAGTACTGGATGTGGAGGACCTCCAGGTCGGCGGCGAGGATCGTCTCCACGTCGAGCTCGGTCTTCTTCTCGGGGTGCCAGGCCTGGATGTCCATGACCGGCACCTCGTCCTGCTCGTAGGCGCGGACGTCGCGCTCACCGAAGTTGCGGGAGCCGAAGACCTGCACGTGGAGGTCACCCCGGCGCCGCATCGCCTGGACGAGCGAGCGGGAGTACTCCGAGATGCCGCAGATGGTGTTCCAGCTCGAGAGGAGGCCGACCTTCAGCATCGCCTCACTCCGGCAGGATGCGGACCTCGGGGAGAGGAACGATGAAGCGGCCGCCGCCGTCGAGATAGTCCTTCTCGCGCTCGAGGAACTCGTCCAGGAAGTGCCAGGGAAGGACGAGGTAGTAGTCGGGCTTCATCTGCCGCGACTCCTCCTCGCCGATGATCGGGATGTTCGTCCGGATCGTCCTCGACCCCCACTTGTCGGGATTGCGGTCGGCGGCGTAGGGGATCACCGAGACGTCCAGGTCTGCGTACTGGAGAATCGTGTTCCCCTTGGTCGAGGCGCCGTAGATGTGAATCGTCTTGCCTTCGGCATGCAGCTTGGTGCAGATGTCGTGGAGCTCCGTCTTGATCCGCTCGGCGCCCTCTTTGAACCGCTCGTACGGCTCAGGTGTCTCGAGCGCGAGCTCGAACTCGCGGATCCGGATCTGCTGGAGCGCCCGCTGGTCGTCCTCGTCGATCGGGATCCGGCCTGCTCGCGCGAAGAACAGGCGGATCGATCCGCCGTTGACGTCGTTGAGGCTCGCCTTGATGGTCTCGAGCCCTGCCTGCGTGATCAGGCGCTCGATGACGGCCAATGAGTAGTACTCGAGATGCTCGTGCACGATCACGTCGAACGCGTTCCGCTCGAGCATCGTCGGCATGTAGTGGAGCTCCATGGCCCACACGCCGTCTTCCGACAACGCACTCACCACGTCCTCCACGAACGCGCTCGGGTCCTCGAGGTCGTAGAACATCGCGACGCTCGTGATCACGCGCGCCTTGCGGTCCGGGGCGTGCTGCTGGAGCCGCTCGAACGAGTAGAAGTCGCGGACGACGTCGTAGCCCTTCTCCACCGCGTAGCGCGTGACGTCCGAGGGGTCGAAGCCGAGATAGCGGAGACCTTCTGTCTGATAGCCGTCAAAGAGGGTGCCGTCGTTGCAGCCGATGTCCACGACCAGATCTCCCGGCCGCAGCTGGACGAGGCTCTCCGCCTCCTGGGCGATCTCGTGGAGGTTCTCGGTCATCGTCCGGTTCACGCCGCTGCGGTACCAGTAGTTCGAATAGAGGATCGCTGCAGGGACCGTGTGGCGCGTCTGCAGGAGGCCGCATGCGTCCTGGTCGGCAGTCATGTCGCAGCGGACGAGCTCGAGCGGGATCGGCCGCTCGACCGGCTTGCTGCCGTTCGGATCGGCGAACGCGCCCGCGATGCACTGCTCGCCGAGTGAGAGGACCGGCGCGAGCTCAGGCGAGTTGCAGACCCGGCACGTCGTTCGGGTCGTCAGGCTCGTCCGTGGTGGTGTTCTGGAGGCCATGCGCGGGCGAGTGTAGCCCCGCCCGGGCGCTAGCGGCCTCGCCCGAGGGCCCGGAAGGCGCCCCACACCTCGGGCGGGAGGCCGCCGGTCACGGCGAGGAGGCCGAAGTAGATCCCGCTTGCGAGCACACACACAACGACGGCGTTGATCCCCGTCAAGGCGACCAGGCCGGCGAGCCCGAGCGCGACGACGAGCTTGGGTACCAGGGTAAGGCGCGGCCGAAGCTCGGGCCGCACCCGTACGAGCGCCAGGCCTGTCGCGAGCGCTCGCACGACTTCTCCGATCGCCACGGCCAGGGCGGCCCCCTGCGCGCCCTCGTTGGGGGTCAAGACCGCCAGAAGCGCTACGCCGACGGCCGCGCCGAAGGCCGTCGCCAAGAAGAGCGCTCGCTGCTCGCGCATCGCGATCAGCGCCGTTCCCCAGCCGGCACTGACGAAGGATGCGGCGATCCCGACCGCCAGGAGCTGGAGCGCCGGTATCGCCCCGTCGAACTCGGAGCCGCCGAGGAAGCGGATGATCGGCTCCGCGCCGAGCAGCAGCACCAGCCCCGTCCAGCCGCCGATGACGAGGTTCACGTCGAAGACCTGCTGGAGCCCGTACGCGAGTCGGTCGAAGGAGGTGTGTGCCGCTCGGGAGAGCACGGGGAAGGTCGCCGAGTTGACCAGGGAGATGAAGGGCAGGAGCATCTCGATCACGCGTTGGGAGGCGGCGAAGTAGCCGGTCTCCGCCTCCGTGGAGAGCAGGGAAGTCAGCACGACCGAAAGCCGGTAGAAGAGCGACCCGAGGATGGTCGCTCCGACGACTGCGAACGCGTCGCGAGCCACGGCCGAGAGCTCGGAGCGCCCGGTCCCGGCGCTCAGCACGAGGTGGCCGCGCAGGGCAATCAGCGTCACCATGCCGACGATGATCCCGACCGGGATCGAGATGGCGAGAAACGCGGTCACCGAGGCGCCGAGTGCGACGAGGATCACGACTCCCGACGCGGTCAAGGCCTGCCGGATGAAGTCCAGCGCGGCGATCGCACCGAATCGCAGCTGCGCCGCAAGGGGAACCGTGAGGCCCTGCTGAAGGAGCTGCAGCACCAGCCCGACCCCGGCCAACGCCGCCCCCGCGACGAGCGCCGTCGAGTACCCGGCGGCCAGCGCGAGCGCGACGGCGGCTAGGGCCCCCAGCAGGGACAGGCCGAGCCGCAACGTCAGGATCGCGCGCATGAGCGAGGCGCGTCCGCGGTCGTCGCGCACGGAGTACTCGCGAACTCCGACTGCGGTGAGGCCGCCCTCGGACGCCAGTGCGGCGACTCCGATCATGGACTGGACCGCTGCGAACCCGCCGAACCCGACCACGCCGAGATGACGGAGAAGGAACGGCGCGGACAGGAGCGTGAGGATCCTCCCGCCCGCGAAGCCGAGTGACCGCACGGCGGCTCCGCGGATGACCTTCTGACCGGCGTCGGGAGCGTCGAGGACGCTTCGCTCGGCGCCCGTCGAGTCGTCGGAGCCCGTCACCCGACGGGAGCGGTCAGAGCCCGACTCGAGCCCGGAGCTTCATCACCCGCGGATTTCGGAAGAAGCCGATCCGCTGCTCTGCCATTCCCATGGCGCGCCGCAGCTGGGCCGCGGCGAGCGACATCGCCGTCGCGACCTTCTTTTCCTTCGGCAGCGCCAGCGACGGTTTGATGTGCCCGCGACGCGCGAGGCGCAGGGCCTCCTGGGGGTGCACCACGCCGGCCGCACGAGCCTCCTGGAACTCCGGCTCCCACAGCGCCTTCAAGGGGCTCTTGTCGTTCTTCCACGGCTGCGTCGGAACGACCGTGTAATGGAGGAGCTTGGTCTCGCCGTCGACGTAGTGCTCCAAGTGGTTCCAGACCGGCGGGATGTTGTCGTTGATCTCGCCCTCGTCGACAATGCAGAGCTCGAACATCAGCTGCTGGTAGTCGTATCGGCCTTCGTCCAGGCCGCCGACGATCTCGTCGATGTCCCAGTCGAGCCGCTCGCAGTCGAGCATCATCACGCTGAGCTGGCGGCCGGGATGGAACCAGCTCGAGCCCTTCCACTGCTCGGGCGGCTCGTCCTGCCGCGTGCACATGACCTTGGCGCCTTCGAACGGGATCTCCCAGAGCTCGGCGATGTCGCCGAACACCTGCATGTCCGCGTCGACGTAGAGGCCGCGACCCTTGTAGCCGGCCAGCTTCGGAATGTGGAAGCGGCTGAAGGAGAACCCGGTGCGGCCCCGGTTCTTCTGGTCCTTCGGCACCGGGGTCGGCAGGTTCAGCATCGGGTAGAAGCGAACCGGTCGGCTCGCGTGCTTCCGGATCGAGTACTCGAGCACGCGTGCCGCGACAAGCTGCGACTCGTCGCAGCCGCAGAAGACCCGCATCGGCTCGATGATCGGGTCGTAATCGATGCCGTACTTGGCGACGATGTCCTCGAGCTCGCGGAACTGCGCGTCGAAGGTCGGTCGTTCGTTCTCCAGCGCGGTCAGGGCGGAGAACTCGGTGCTGTAGTCGGTGCCGCCGTCGATCCCGAGCGTGCGCACTTTCCTGACGCCCATCTCACCGAGGATGTTCATCGCGGCCTCCGAGCTGAAGAAGCGGACGCCGATCTCCGGCGAGTCGTCGATCGGGGCCGAGCCGCGCGCGTTGTACCAGACCAGCCGCCCTTGCTCGTCGAGCTCGCGCAGCACGGGAATCTGGTCGAAGTAGTCCTCGAGGCGCTTCTCCCGAGGCTTGAAGTCGACGTGCGGCCGGCGCGCGATGACCAGGAAGCGGGCATTGTCGCGCAGCGCCTCGGCGTTCTTCTCGACGACGTCGATGTCGATGACGTGCGCGACGTCGACCTTCTGCTCGGTCGGGACGTCGTTCAGCCCCATCAGGTTGTACTCGTCGAGCGGAAACTCCCCGCGGCGGGCGAAGGTGGGGCCCTTCCCGAGCAGCAGCCAGGGCTTCTCGTCGAAGGGCTTCGATGCGATCCACTCGCGAAGCTCGATCATGCGCGGGGGACGGTAGCTGACCCGGCGAGCGCGTTGCGGACGGTGACCACATCCGCGAGCAGCCGGTCGAACTGCTCCGGCGTGATCATGTTCGGGCCGTCGCTCGGCGCCGAGTCAGGATCCTCGTGCACCTCGACGAACAGCCCGTCGATGCCCACAGCGGCTGCCGCCCGGGCGAGGTGCGGGACGTACTCGCGCTGGCCGCCGGACGCCGATCCGAGCCCGCCGGGCTGCTGGACGCTGTGCGTCGCGTCGAAGACGACCGGGTAGCCGAGCTCGCGAAGCTGGGGGAGCCCGCGGAAGTCGACGACGAGATCGTTGTAGCCGAAGGTCGTCCCTCGCTCCGTCAGGAGGATGCGGTCGCAGCCCGCCGCCTCGAGCTTCTTGACCGCGTTGCCCATCTCGGGCGGCGAGAGGAACTGGCCCTTCTTGACGTTGACCGGGAGTCCCGTCGCACCGGCGGCGCTCAGAAGGTCGGTCTGCCTGGAGAGGAAGGCCGGAATCTGCAGGACGTCCACGACTTCGGCGCTCGGCTTCGCCTGCCAGCTCTCGTGGATGTCGGTGACGACCGGGACCCCCACGTCTTCCTTCACCGAGGCCAAGATGGCGAGACCGTCGTCCATGCCGGGCCCGCGAGCCGTTGCTCCGGACGAGCGGTTGGCCTTGTCGAAGGACGCCTTGAACACGAGCTTCGCGCCGTGTCGATCCGTGATCTCCCTCAGCGTCCGTGCGATCCGGACCATGAAGGCCCGTTCCTCGACGACGCACGGGCCGGCGAGCACGAGCAGCGGCCGGCCCTCGCCGACAGCGATCTCGTCGGAGATCCGAACCTCGGTCATCGCGAGGCCACGAGCTCCTGCGCTTGCTCCAGATCCTCTGGGGTGTTCACCTCGAGCACGGCGCGGTCGGTGTCGCAGACCCGGATCGGGATCCCATGCTCGAGCGCTCGAAGCTGCTCGAGCCGCTCCCGCCGCTCGAGCGGCGTCTCCTCGAGAGAGGGAAACCGCAAGACGGTGTCGCGGGTGAAGGCGTAGAGGCCGAGGTGATGGCGTCCCTCGACGGGCTCGCCCTCGCCCAGGTGCGGGATCGGGCTGCGCGAGAAGTAGAGGGCGTACCCGCGGCGGTCACAAACGACCTTGACGACGTTCGGGTCGTCCCAGTCCGCGCGGTTCGTCAGCGGGCAGGCGAGCGTGGTCATCGCCGGCATCTCCCCTGTGACGTACGGCTCGACGAGTGCGCTCAGCATCTCCGCTGTCGCGAACGGCTGGTCGCCCTGCACGTTGACGACGACGTCCGCGTCGTCGTGGCGCTCCGCGACCTCCGCGACCCGGTCCGAGCCGGTGCGGTGGTCGTCGCGAGTGAGCTCGACGACCCCGCCGAACTCGCGCACGCGGCTCGCGATCTCCTCGCTTTCTGTTGCGACGACGACCTCGTCGAAGTCGTCGCAGCTCGCCGCCGCCTCGTAGACCCACTGAACGATCGGGCGGCCGCCGAGATCTGCCAGCGGCTTCCCGGGAAAGCGCGTAGCGCCGTACCGGGCGGGGACGACGGCGAGGATCTTCACAGGGCTGCCGATTCTGGCACCTCGCTCAGAGAACCAGTCCCAGGCGCCGGCTGTGAAGCCCCTTCTCGTGCTCGAGATACGGGGCGAACGGCGTCGTCGGCAGAACCTCGGCATTCGCGACCGCCCGCTTCGCGATGTCCCTCGCGGAGGGGGCATCCGGCCGCTTCAGGCAGAGATCGAGCGTGATGCAGTCGTCCCAGCGCTTGTAGCGCTCGAACTCGCGAGACATGTAGTGGTCCCGCATCGCTGCGATCAGCTCACGGACGCCGGGGCGACCGAGGTCGTACCCCACGAGCCCGGTCTCGGTGTGCTTGCGGTTCGCCTTCATCCGGATCACGCCGGCACCGTCGAATGCCCCCTCGATCACGGACTGCGGCAGGGGCTGCTTGGCGAAGCAGTCGCAGTCCAACCAGAAGAGCACGTCGTCGTAGTCGCCGGCCGTGTGGTCGAGCGCGACGATCTTCCGGAACCAGCGGTACATGTTCTTCCGGAACCAGATGTCCCCGGTCTGCGGGCCCTCACCCGGGAACATCTCGGGCGGCGCGTCGCCGCCGAACTCCTGCGGGATGACATCTCGCGCGAGCTCGAGGAACTCCCCCAGGAGCGGCAGCTCCTCGAGGTGGACGACCCTGACACCGAGACCCTCGAGCTCGGTTTCGGCCTGGTCGTCGATCGACTCCACGTACGCCCACAGCTCGTACGACGGGTTGTGCTCCCGGAACGTCTTCGCGCACCGCCTGCCGCTGGCTTCGTAGAAGAGGCCGTTGAACGAGGTGATGAACCGGACGGGCCGGTCGGCGGGCCACGGCTCCGCCGGCGTCCGGCGGAAGCGGGACAGGAGGGTCATCGCTGGCGGGGCAAGCGCTAGCTGCGAACGGTCTCGCGCACGCGGGCCGGCTCTCGAACGGCGGCCCGCTCCTCGCGCAGGTTGCTGCTGAGGCCGAGCACGCTCAGGAAGAACGAGCTGAAGACGATTTGGACGCCCAGCGACACGAGTAGCACGCCGAGCAGTGCTTGATGCTCGCGGGCGAGCGCGCCGAAGCCGCCGTTCGCCCACTCGATGAAGATCGCCGTCAGCAGGACCGCGCCGACGAGGAGGAGGACGATGCCCAGCAGCAGGCCGTGCTCGAGGCGAACCTTGGACCAGCCCCGTTCGAGCGGCGGGTCCTGGTCGCCTAGGTACAGAACGGCGTACGTCCTTGCGAACAGGCCAAGCTGGACGATCTGCGCTCCGACAAGCGTCGCCGCGATGCCGACGATCATCGGATGGATGTAGAAAGTCTTTCCAAAGACGTCGACAGGTCCCGTGGCAAGCGGGATCACGATCAGGAGCCCGAGCCCGAGCAGCACCGCACCCGGGAGCAGGAACAGGTACGTCGCGCTGTGAACGAGCAGGAATCGGAGGCTTCGCCAGCCGTCCCGGACAGTGTTCAGCTTCGACTCGCCGGCCCGCGCGTGATAGTCGATCGGCACCTCGGCGAAGACGAGGCCCCGCTTGGCGCTCTTCAGGATCATCTCGAGCGCGAACTCCATCCCGGTCGCCTGAAGCTCGAGCCTCGGAAGAACGGACCGTCGGAACATCCGCATCCCGCAGTACGCGTCCGACACCTTGAGCCCGAAGAAGCGGTTGATCAGGCGCGTGAGTATCGGGTTACCGATGTGCTGGTGTAGCCACGGCATTGCTCCGCGCTCGATGTGCCCTCGCAGCCTCGACCCGAGCACCATGTCAGCGCCCTTGTCGATCTCGGCCTTGAAGTCCTCCAGCTTGCTGAAGTCGTACGTTCCGTCGGCGTCACCGATCACGACCAGCTCGCCGCGTGCGGCTGCGAGCCCAGCGAGGTACGCGTTGCCGTATCCCTTTTGTTCCTCGTGGATGACCGTTGCCCCTTCGCGTTCGGCGATCGCGACGGAGTTGTCGGTCGAGCCGTTGTCGGCGACGATCACCTCACCGGTGAGCCCGAGCCGCTCGATCCCTGTCCAGGCCGCGCGAACGACATCGCCGACTCCCTCCTCCTCGTTGAGGCAGGGAATCACGACAGAGATGCCGACGACGCTGTCAGAGGCGGCTCCCACGGGCGCGGGCGACTGTAACAAAGCCCTGTAATCCGCCCGTAAACTCGCGCGGCGCCCGTGGGGATCGCTGTCGTCATCGTTGCCTACGACGCCGGTTCCCGGCTCGTCCGGTGCCTGGAGGCACTCACCGACGATGCGCCGTCCGGAACCGAGATCGTCGTGGTCAACAACGGCGCAAGGGGCGAGGAGATCGAGTGGGCGGAGGCCCGCGACGGCGTGGATGTGCTGGAGGCGGGAGGCAACATCGGCTTTGCCGCCGGCTGCAATCTTGGCGTGGATGCGACCGAGGGCGACGTTCTCGTCTTCCTCAACCCAGACACCGTCGTGGCTCCCGGTGCGCTGTCGGCGCTCGCTGCGAGGCTCGACGACCGCTCCGTCGGGGTGGCGATGGCGCGTCTCCGGCTGCTCGACCACCCAGACCTCCTGAACTCACGCGGGGCAGCGCTTCACATCTCGGGCCTCGGCTGGTCGAGCGGGCACGGGGAGCCCGCCGACTCGGTCGACGGCGTACGGGAGATTCCCTACGCGAACGGCTCGGCGCTCGCGATCCGACGGGAGCTGTTCGAGCACCTCGGGCGCTTTACGGACGAGCTCTTCATCTACCTCGAGGACGCGGAGCTGAGCTGGCGGGCCCGCTTGGCCGGCTTTCGCGTCGTCCTCGACCCCGCCGCCGACGTCTTCCACGACTACGAGTACGCACGAAACCCGACGAAGCTCTACTACATGGAGCGCAACCGCTTGATCCTGGTCCTGACGGCGTTTCAGCTTCGGACGATCCTCGCGCTGCTCCCGGTCCTTTTCGCGACCGAGGTCGGCATGGCCGCGCTCGCCGCGCGCGAAGGGTGGTTCCGCGACAAGGTCGCCGGCTGGCGGTGGTCCCTGCGACGGCGTGGCTGGATCCGCGCGCATCGCAAGGAGACCCAAGCTCTGCGCAAGGTGCGGGACAGACAGCTGGCCGGCTACCTGACGCCGGTCGTCGACCCCGGGATGATCGACCTGCCGCGGCCTCTTCGCCTCGCGAATCCGATCATGAAGGCGTACTGGGGCCTCGTGCGGAAGATTCTGTAGCCCCGAGCTCGCGCGATCGACGAAGGAGGGTCGGGACCACCGCAGCCCCCTTTGCCATCGCGGCGCGGGCATGTCGCGCGGAGATCCGCCGGGTGCGCTGGACGGCACTGCGGTCCTGAAGGACTCCGCGGAGCCCGCGAAGCGCGTCGCGCTTCGCGCGCAGGCCGACGCGAAAGCGGCCCCGAAGCAAGAACGCGCCCAGCGTGAGGACGTTGATCAGAACATGCTCGGGGAGGTAGAGCCAGACGAACGGCGACGGCATGTTCTTCGCGTATGTCCAGACGATGTTGCGGTGCGTGTGGTAGAGCATGAAGTCGCTCTCGCGGCCGGCGGTTGCCGCGCCGACATGGCGCACGACCGCGGTCGGGACGTACCAGCAGCGGTGACCGGCCAGCCGCAGGCGGATCGCGAGGTCGGTGTCCTCGTAGTAACAGAAGAACCGCTCGTCGAAGCCGCCGATCTGGACGAAGGCCTCCCGGCGGTAGAGCGCCGCTGCCGCGCTGGCCGAGAAGACCTCGCCCGCGGGTCGCTCGAAGGACGTCGGCTCGCCGTGGTCTCGCTGCCAGGCGACGCCGCTCACGTGCACGACGTCTCCGGTCGAGTCGAGCGTCCCGGCCTCGGACGCCTTCACGATGCGGCTCGCGAAGAACGAGTACGCGGCGTTCGACTCGGCGGCCGCGAGCAACTCCTCGAGCCACGCCGGCTCGGGAAACGCATCGGGGTTGAGGAGCGCCAGCCAGTCACAGTCCTCGGCCCGCTTCGCTGCGAGGTTGTTGGCCGCCGCAAACCCGACGTTCTCGCCGAGCCGGAGAACCTCGAGGCTCGGAAATCGTTCCTCGATGCCTTCCAGAGAGCCGTCCGTGCTGGCGTTGTCGACGACGATCGTCCGGTCGGGCTCCCGCGTCTGCCGGCTCAGCGCGTCGAGTGCGCGGCCGAGGTGAGCGCCCGAGTTCGCGTTCACGATCGCGACGGCGACGCGAGGGCGCTCCACGGCGCTGACTCTAGCCGGGGCCCTGGGGAAGACCGTCCCTAGAATGGCGCGGCGTGGCACTTGACCAATCGGTCGACCAGCGGCCAAGCGCCGAACCTGCGGTCGGTGCTCGCGGGCGCTGGCACGCCCTCGAGCCTGCGCTGATCGGCGCAGGAGTCGTCCTCCTCAGCGTCGTTCTCCACTACCTACTCGCGACCAAGCTCACGGCGCCGTGGCTGATGGGCGACGAGCTCCGGTACGCGGAGATGGCGAAGGACTTTTTCGACCAGGGCCACCTCCACTTCCGGGAGGCGCCCTCGTCGTTCGCGACGGCCTATCCGATCCTGATCTCGCCGGCCTGGGCCGCGGGCGACATGGAGACGACGTATGAGCTCGCCAAGGCGATCAACGTCGTGCTGATGAGCTGCTCGGCGGTCGTCGTCTTCTTCTGGACGCGCCGCCTCGCTTCGACGGTCTACGCAGTGATCGCCGGCGGCCTCGTCCTGCTGATGCCGACGTTCGCCTACACCGGCATGCTGATGACCGAGAACGCCGCGATCCCGGCCTTCCTCCTCGCCGCCTACGCGATCGCCAGGGCGCTCGAGCGCCCGAGCCTCGCTTGGCAGCTCGCGGTTCTCGGGCTGATCGCCTTCGCGGCGCTGATCCGCGTCCAGGTCGTGACCCTAGCGCTCGTCTATCCGACCGCGATCCTGCTCGAGGCGTTGTTCGCGCGGCGCGCCGGCGCGCGGGGGGTCGTGGCCTCGCTTCGCCGCTTCGCGGCGAGCATTGCGATCCTCGTGGTTGGCGCGGTCGCCTACGTCGCGTACAAACTCGTGGCGGGCGGGTCCCTGGCGGGTGGTCTGGGTGCGTACAACAGCGTCGCCGAGGTGGACTACTCCGTCGTGGATGTGGCGCGGTGGTCGGTCTGGCATGCCGGCGAGCTCGCCTTCTCCGTCGGCGTGGTTCCGGCGATCGCCTTCGGCGTGCTGCTTGCGGCGGCCCTTTCACGCGGTGGCCTCTCGCCGGCGGCAGACCGCGCCTTCGTCGCCGTCGCCACCGCAGGGACCTTCTGGTTTGTCCTTCAGGCGGCGGCGTTCGCGTCGCGCTTCTCCGTCCGGATCGAGGAGCGCTACATGGTCTACGCCGCGCCGTTGCTTCTCGTGGCCCTCGCCGTCTGGCTGGGACGGGCTCTTCCCAGGACGGGGCTCGCCGTCTACGCGGCGGCGGTCGTGCCGGCGCTGCTGGTGATGACGATCCCGTTCGAACGGCTCTTCAACATCTCTCTCTTCGCTGACACCTTCGGGCTGATCCCGCTGATGCGCTTCACGAGCGTTGTCGGAGGGGTCGACGACGTCAGGATCGTGCTCGTCGGTGGCCTGGTCGTGGCGGTTATCTCGTTCCTCTTCCTCAGCATGCGCTGGGCACGAATGCTCTTCCCCGCCGGATTGGCGCTCTTCTTCCTGCTCTCCGCATACACCGTGTACGGGGCGGTCGAGGACCAGTCGACAGCAGCGCACGCCTCCACGGGTGTGGCCGACGAGGACTGGATCGACGACGTCGTCGGGAAGGAGGGGCGGGTGGGCTTCATCTACGGCCCGACCGTCGGCGTGAATCCGCACCTTCTCTGGCAGACGGAGTTCTGGAACCGGAGCATCGACGGCGTGTACCCGCTCGACACGGCCGGCGGGTCGTCGTTCTCGCTCGACGACCTCAAGGTCGATTCGGAAGGACACCTCGTCCCGGCGACAGGGGGTGCGCCGGTGACCGAGCCGTACGTTCTGGCCGATCCGGGACTCGGAATCGTCGGAGAGGTCGTTGCGCAGCCCGGCCCGATGGCGCTGATCCGCGTGGATCCTCCGCTTCGTGTGGGGAGGTCGGTCAGCGGCCTGTACCCGGACGGGTGGTCGGGGCCGGCGGCGGCGCTGACCCAGTTCTCGCTTCCAGGCGATGCGCGCACGATGCGTGTCCGTGTCTCCCGCGCAGGCTGGACCGGCCAGGACGTGCCCAGCCGGGTCTCGATCGTCGCGGGCCCGATGAGGATGACCGATGCCGGTCCCACCCTCGCAAGCACCACTGCGACGAGGGAATGGGTCGTGCACTCGGGCCTGACAAGGACGTTCGACCTGCCCGTCCCCTCGGCGCCGTTCCGGATCGAGGTCAAGGTCTCGCCGACATTCGCGCCTTCCCAGTTCGGCCAGGCCGATGCGCGGCAGCTCGGCGCGCAGATCGCCTTCGAAGCTCCGTCGGGCTCAGGCGGATGACGCGCGAGGAGATCACTTCCGAGCTCTGGGGGCAGAAGGCGCGGGAGAAGGCCGAGGGCGACGCCTGGAGGTACCGGTACTGGCAAGCGCACCCCGTCACGGTCCGCCACATCAACCGCCGGATCACCGGCGAACAGGATGAGGGGTGGCTGTCCTTCACCAAGCGCCGCTTCCTTCCCGGGGGAGCCGAGCGGGGGCTGAGTCTTGGCTGTGGCCACGGCTGGACCGAGCGCGAGGCGATCCGGCTCGGTCTCGCTCGAGGCTTCGACGCGGTCGACCTCTCCGACGAAGCCCTCGGTGTGGCCCGCGGGCTCGCGGCCGAGGAGGGTCTCAGGGACGTGATCGAGTACGGGCAGGCGGACCTCAACACGATCGAGCTCGAACCGGGCTCGTACGACGTGGTGATCGCGGCGATGGTGTTGCACCACGTCGAAGCCCTGGAGCACCTCCTGGACGAGGTCGCGCGGTCACTGAGGCCCGGGGGAATCTTCGTGGTCAACGAGTACATCGGCCCGGCGCGCTTCCAGTGGCTCGACAAGACACAGGACCTGATGAACCGCATCCTCGAGACCCTGCCCGCGGACATGCGTGTGAACCCCGTGAACGACTTCGTGAAGGAGCACTTCGAGCGCACGCCGGCCGAGGAGATTGCCCGCGTCGACCCGTCGGAGTCGATTCGGTCGGACGAGATCGTCGCGACCCTTGAGTCCCGGTTCGAGGTGCTCTACCGGGCGGACTTCGGTGGGACGCTGCTCCAGTTCCTCCTCGCGGATATCGCAGCGAACTTCCACGAGGACGATCCGAAAGACGTTGCGCTGCTCGACCTGATGTCGCTCTTCGAGGAAGTGCTCGTGACCGAGCGCGTGCTGCCGAGCGACTTCGCGTTCTTCGTCCTCACTCCGCGGAGCTGAGCACCCGTCCAGCGGGCGGCGCCACGCCGATATTCGCGAACGCCTCGATCAGGGTGCGGCGAAACGACTCCCGGCCGAAGCGTCTACTCACCAGGTCGAGCAGACGCCCTTGGACGTCGGCCCAGAGCCCGGCGTTCTCGTAGAGCTCGAGCGCGAGCCGTGTGAGGTCGGACGGCGACTCTGCGACGAGCACGTCCTCGAGATCCGCGAGCCCGAGCCCTTCAGCTCCAGTCGGTGTCGTGACGAAGGGGAGGCCCGCGGCCATCGTGTCGATGAGCTTGAGCTTGATGCCGGCGCCGATGCGCAACGGATGGACGTGGACGCGAAGGCGAGAGAGCCGGTCGATCGGGTCCGGGACGAAACCGACGACATTCACGCGCGGGCCCTGGAGCTCGCGGACGACGGGGGTCGGATTGGCGCCCAGGATCTCGACCTCGAGCGCCGGCAGCCGCTCCCAGAGCAGCGGCATCACGTCCCTGACGAGGTGCGCTGCGGCGTCCTCGTTCGGCCCGCCGGGCCCGGCCAGGAAGCCCCCGAAGAAGGCGACACCGGCCCGATCCTCGTAGCCGGGCGGATGCTCCAGGGGGTCCACGTAGGTCGGTAGGACGAACACTGGCGCGTCGGTCCGGTCGCGGGCATACGATGCCTCGTCCTCCGATGCGCACAGCACGACGTCGGCGCCGCCGATTCCGGCGCCCTCGAGCTCCTCCAGCTTCGCCGTCTGCTCGTCGTCTTCTCGCCGGAAGGCGAGCGCCTCGATGTCATAGATCCGCCTGGCCTGGGCTTGAGTCCGCCTGAGCTCCTGTTCGAAGCGGTCGATGTTCGAGGCCCGGCTGACGAGGACGACGGAGTAGTGGTAACGGCGTTGCTCGAACCACTGGCGCACCTGATCGTCGGCGACCGCCACCTCGATGCCTTGCGCGAGCAACGGCGCGGCATAGCGCTCGGCGTTCGACGGAACCGCCCCAAGGAACGTCACGCGCGCGTCCGGCCATAGGTCGGCGACCTCGGCGACGAGCTTCGCCATCCGAGGGTCGCCTGACCCCCGGTCATGGTGTGGCACGCGGTCGTCGATGACGAGGATGCGTTCGAGCTGCTCCGCGTCGCGATGGGCCGGATGCATGCGTGGGTTGTCCTGGTCGGCGCGGAGTGGTTTCCTGAGCTCCAGGCGATCCCGCCACCGCTCGAGGAAGATCCTTCGGTTCATCCACGTGAGCCTTCGTGCACGTGGCGTGCTGCCGCCGCGGAGATGAACGACTCGCGAGTCGGGCTCGTAGACCGTGATGTAGCCACGCGCATTCAGCCGGAAGCAGAGATCGGCGTCCTCGTAGTACGCCGGCGTGTAGACGGGATCGAAGCCGTCGACCTCGTCGAAGAGGTCGGCTCGCACGACCAGGCAGGCGGCCGAACCGAAGTCGATGGGGCGGGGAAAGCGTACGGAGAACGAACTTGCGTCTTCTCCGTCGCCGACCGAGAACGCCACGCCTCGCGAGTCGAGAGCCGACCCGGCCTCCTGGACGCGGCCGTCCTCGTGGAGGAAGAGCGGCACGGCCACGCCGACTGATTCGTTGCGCTCGAACGCCTGCAGCAGCGGGCGAAGCCATCCGGGCTGGACGAACGAGTCGGGATTGAGGAAGCACAGAAAGTGCCCTGAGCACAGGTCCGCGCCCTGGTTGGAGGCTCGCGCGAATCCGACGTTGTCCTCGTTCTCGACGATCGTCGCGCCCTGGATGTTCTCTTTCAGCGCCGCCGCCGTTCGGTCGCCCGAGGGGTTGTCGACGATGACGAGTTCGAACGGCTCGTCGGTGTTCTCGATCAGGGCCTTGACCGCCTTGACTGCCGTCTCGCCGGCGCCGTGCGTGACCATCACGACCGAGACGAGCGGCGTGTCGACAGTGCTGACGGCGAGCGTGTCGGTCAACTGCGACGGAAGGCGCGGGCGACCTTGCGAAACGGCTCCGTGTACCGGAGCGAGCGTGAGTTCTGGAAGATCTCGATGACTTCCTGCTGGTGCTCCATCACCCCGGTCCGCCAGTCGATCTCTTCCTGGAGGATCTGCATCTCCCGCTCGATCTCGTCGGCGAGGGCTAGGCGCTCCTGGACGAGGAAACGAGCCTGCGCCTCGTGCGCGGTCCGCAGCGCGTCGAGCTCAGCCTCTGCGTCCTCGAGGCGCCGCGTCAAGTCTGTCCTGTCGTCGCCGCTGGGCGGGCTGTCCGTCGACGGCACGCCTCGATGGTACGCGCTCTTTCCCGATCAGATGGATCGAGAAAGCCGTCGGGTCACCCAGGCGGCGGCGCGCTCGCGAGCTGAGAGGTCGGCCGCTGAGACATAGACGTCGTTCGGCCCTCGCCGCCGCCAGAGCGTGTAGCCCAGGTCGCGCAGGGCGCGGCGGTAACTCGCCTCGGAGAAGAGGTTCTCGACGATCACCACCTTGGGCCGGTAACGCTCGAAGGTGAGCCCACTCAGGACCTCGAGCTCCCAGCCCTCGACGTCGACGGAAACGATGTCGATCCGGTCGACCTCCGGTGCGTGCTCGCCCAGGATCGTGTCCAGCCGCCGAACATTCACCTTGATCCGCCGGACGTCCAGATCGTCCTTCAGGGCCCGATAGGCCGGCTTGATCTCCAGCGAGGAGAACGACTCCCACGAGACGGCCCCGCCCTTGTAGGCGCTGCCGTGTGAGTCGACGATCTCGAAGTCGACGTCGTCTGCGTCACGGTCGGAGCAGGCGTAGGCGTAGACCTCATGCCCGGCGGAACGGTGCGCCTCGACGAAGTCGGGGTTGGGCTCGACCGCGATCACCCGCCAGCCGAGATCCCGGTACAGCGCGCTCATGGAGAGGAAGTCGGGCCCGGCCGCGCCGACGTCGACGAAAACGCCGCTAATGACGTTCGGAAAGAAGCGCCTGCGCACCAGGCGGTCGACCCCACCTTCGCCCTGACTCGCGTCGGCCACGCCGGGAGTATCAAGCCGGACGAGCCTGGCCGTAGGCCCGAAGGATCGCCTCGCCCTGCGCTCGGGCGGTGAAACGACGCGCGTGCACGAGGCCGCGCTCCGCCCGCGTCTCGCGATCGCCCAGTGACCGCTCGATCCCTGCCGCGATCGCCTCCGCGCTGTCCGGGTCCGCGCGCACAGCGGCCTCGCCGCTCGCCTCGTCCATCGAGGGATGCGCCGATGCGACGACCGGCGTCCCGCAGGCCATGGCCTCCACGATCGGGATCCCGAAGCCCTCGAACCGCGACGGGTAGACGAACGCCTCCGCGCCGCGATAGAGCGACGCGAGCTCGGAGTCGTCCACGTAGCCGAGCTGAACGACGTCCGCCGCCTCCAACGTCGGCGCCTGCCAGCCGGGAGCGCCGACGACTGCCAGGCGTAGCTCCGGCCGGGCTCGGCGGACGATCGGCATCGCCTCGAGCAGCGTCTCGAGGTTCTTGCGCCGCTCCAAGGTGGCGACGGTGAGGAGGTACGGTCGTCCCAGGTCGTGCGCCGGCCCGTCCGGTCCGAAAGCCGGATCCAACCCCGGATACGCCACGCGGATGCGCTCCCGTGGGACCGCGAGCAGCTCGACCACCTCGCCCGCCGTGAACTCCGAGTTCACGACGATCAGGTCGCAGGTGTGCGCCGCGTGCTCGTACTTGCGGGAGTGCATTCGGTGGGTCTGGGGGTGGACCCAGTCCGGATGACGGAGCGGGACGAGGTCGTGGATCGTGGTCGCGCGCAGGCCGCCGCGCTGCGGTGGGTACATCCAGTCGGAGAAGTGGAAGACATCGAGCGGTCCCGCGAGCCATTCGACGGGCCCGTGCCCGAAACGACTCCATGCGGTCCTCCAGTAGTGAGACCTCGGCGGCACCGTGATGAGCCGGTGCTCGAGGCGCAGCCCGTCGAGCGCCTGCGCGACCCTCCGCTTGCCTGGCGGTGCCAGTGCCGAGAAGGCCACGACCTCGTGCTCGCTCCCGGCTTCGGTGAGGCCGCGGAGCATCCCGAGGACGTAGTTCCCGATGCCTGTGCGCGGGAGCGCGAGCGGCGTGACGTCGACGACGATCCGCACGGGCTACCCGTCCGCCGGCAGCGGGATGACCACCGGCTCCGACCCGCACTCGGCGAACCAGGCGATTCCCTCGCGCACGAGGTCGACGCGGAGCTCCTTTCGCCCCTCGAGCTCGGCTCGTGCAACCCGGAGCTCGGTCTCGACCGATTCCCCCGACGAGAGACCGCGTGGCAACGGCGACCGCGGAAGCTCGACGCGCTCCCCGCCGTCCCCGACGTAGGGCCCGAGCGTCACGACGCCGTGCTGGACGGTGGAGCCCAGCTCGTTCGGCCAGTAGCAGCGCCCGGCGTTCGTGACAGTGACCCCGAGGGTCAGGTCCCCGTCCGCCGCCTCACGCCAGGCGCCCAGCTCGATTCGGGCGGCGAACGCCTGCTCCACAGGCGTCGGGTTCACAGCCACAACGGTGTTCATCGGCGGGTACTGCACCCGCGCTTGGACGCGGCGCAGCTCCTCCTCCGAGGCCGAGACGTCGAGCAGCTCGTCGAGCGCCGCGAACCGGGCCACGTCCGTGAATCCGGCCTTGCGGACGACGGCGACGAGGTACTCGGCGTCGAACGGCGACTCGAGGGTCCCGTACTCCCTCATCTCGTCGATCAGGAACTGCTCGCCTTCCGAGCCGGGCTCCGGACGAACCCCCTCGTGGATGAAGATCCGGCCGCCGGGGACGAGCGTGCGGCGGATCACCTCGAGCGTCGCCGCCTCGTCGTCGAAGTGGTGCATGGCGTCGTAGAGGATCGCGGCGTCGAACCGCGCCTTCCAGGGCAGCTCCAGCACGGGCATGGCATGGAACTCCCCCACCGCCTCGATCCCGACGCCGACCGGCTCCGTGATCCCGTCCAGGCGGCGCCGTGCGATCGCCACCATGTCCTCCGAGACGTCCACGCCGGTTACCGCGTAGCCGCACCGCGCGAGGAACTCGCTCAGCCAGCCTGGCCCGCAGCCGACGTCGAGCACCTGGTCCCGCAGCCCGAGCCCGAGGCGGTCGACGATATGGGCGAAGGTCCTGAGGCACTCGACGAGCTCCCGCCCCGCCGGCGCGCTGAACGGCTTCGTGCGCAGCCAGAGCTCGGCGGCCGGGCCGATGTGCCGGACGTAGGAGCGGTGGCCCTCTGTGAAGTCCTGACCGAGGCTGGGAAGGCGCCCGCCGCGCTCGGGCGTTCTCCGCCACCTCATGATGGCGCGCCTACACTTGTCGCGTCTTGAGCCTCTATGCCGATGTCGTCCGGTACCCGGACCTCTTCCTGAACATCTTCCGACGCGAGCTGCACGGGAAATACCGCGGGTCGGTCCTGGGACTGGCGTGGACGCTGGTGAACCCGCTGGCGCTCATCGCCGTCTACACCCTCGTCTTCTCGGTCCTCTTGAAGGCGTTCGACATCCCGCACTATCCGCTCTTCGTCGTCTCCGGCCTCGTGACGTGGGTGTTCTTCAACTCGGCCGTCCAGATGGCGTGCTCCAGCCTGTTCGCCCAGCCGATGCTGGTCAAGCAGGTGCGCTTCCCGCGACACATGCTGCCTCTCGCCGTTGTCGCGACGAACATCGTGACCCTGGGGGCGATGCTCGCGATCGCGATCGTCTTGAACCTCGTGATCATTCCCGAGACGAGGACGACCTTCTGGGCGGCGCTGCCGCTGGTCATCCCGCTCGTGGCGCTCGCGAGCGGCCTTGCCGTCGCGTTCGCGTACCTCACGGTGGTCTATCGGGACATCGAGCACCTGATGATCACGATCTTTCTGCCGTGGTTCTTCATCACGCCGGTCTTCTACACGCTCGACCGACTTCCAGGGCTCGAAGGCAACGAGTGGGTCGCCGACGTCATCTACTACGTCAACTTCGTGACGCCGTTCGTCCAGGCGATCCGCGACCCGATCTTCTTCGGCGAGCTTCCCGCCCTCGGAGACGTCATCTACTGCGTCGTGGCGGGTGCCGTCTCGCTCGTTCTCGGCGTCTTCGTCGCGAGCCGCATGGACGACCAGGTCTCCGCGACGCTGTAACCCAAGGGCGATGACTCCGGGAACAATCCGCGCTGAGAACATCAGCCGACGGTTCAGGGTCTACCCGCAGCGCCACGTGACGTTGAAGGAGGCGATCGTCCGCCGGCGCCACCTGCGGCCGGTCGAGGTCTGGGCGGTGCGCGATGTCTCGTTCACGATCGAGCCGGGAGAGTCGGTCGGGTTCATGGGGCGGAACGGGTCCGGCAAGACGACCCTGCTCCGGCTCCTCGCGGGTGTCTTCCGGCCGACGAACGGCAGCCTCTCGGTGGACGGTCGCATCGGCTCGCTGCTCGAGCTCGGGGCGGGCTTCCACCAGGACTTCACCGGACGGGACAACATCTACCTCAGCGCGTCGATCTACGGCCTGCGCAAGCAGGAGGTGGACCGGCGCTTCGAGGAGATCGTCGAGTTCAGCGAGCTCGACCGCTTCATCGACCTTCCCCTCCGGACGTACTCCGCGGGCATGCACATGCGGCTGGGCTTTGCCATCGCCGTCAACGTCGACGCGGACATCCTGCTGCTCGACGAGGTCTTCGCCGTGGGGGACGAGGCGTTCCAGCGGAAGTGCATCGATCGGATTCTCGGCTTCCGCGAGCAGGGCAAGACGATCGCATTCGTCTCCCACTCGGCCGCCGCGCTCGAGCGGATGTGCGATCGCGCCCTGCTCCTTCGGCAGGGTCGGGTCGAGTACGACGGCGACACCGCGGAGGCGATCCGCCAGTACCAGGTGCTCCTGGCCGGAGAGGAGAACCCCGCGGAGCGCTCAGCGGGTCTCCGGGAGTGGGGCACCGGTGAGGTGCGTGTCACCGAGGCGCGCCTGGTCGGGGCGGACGGCGAGCCGCGCGAGTACTTCGCGACCGAGGACCCGCTCTCCCTGCGCATTCGCGTCGAGAGACTCGAGGAGACACCGCCGCCGGTGCTCGCGGTCGAGCTTCGCGACAGCTCGGGCGCGTTGCTCGGCCACTCTGCGCGCGATCTGGGAGAGCTCGGGTGGGACGGACAGGGAGGCGCCGAGATCCGCTTCGACGTGGAGCGTCTTCCGCTGGTCGAGGGGCGGTTCCAGTTCAACCTGACCCTGGCCAACTCCGCGAACGGCAGGCGGTACCACAGCATCGAGAAGGCCGTGGACTTCGCCGTCGTCCCCCAGGGCGAGTCGCGCGGCTTCTTCCTCCTCGAGGGCGACTGGACGCTCGTCGAGGCGGTCAGTCCTGCCGAGGCCTAGAGCGCCTTCAGCCGCTCGGGATGCTTCCGCACGAACCGGAGGATCCCGCGCC
>DATBJE010000266.1:0-20410 GCA_036556565.1 Gaiellaceae bacterium | reverse complement strand
AACCTCGCGCGGGCCCTGAACGTCGACCCGGAGCTGGCGCTGCGGGGCACGAGCGGTCGCTTCGTCGAGCGTGTCGAGCGCGCTGCCGAGCTCGCCGCGTCCGAGGGGCTCGACTGGCGGGCCCTCGACCTCGAGGAGAAGGACCGGTACTACTCCCTCGCCAAGGAGGCTCTCGCATGAAGATCGCCCGCGTCCACGCCCGCCAGATCCTCGACTCGCGTGGAAACCCGACGGTGGAGGTCGATGTCGTCCTCGACTCCGGCGCCCTCGGGCGGGCGGCGGTCCCGTCGGGCGCCTCCACGGGGCGATTCGAGGCCGTCGAGCTTCGGGACGGGGACCGGGCCAGCTACCTCGGCAAGGGCGTCCTGCGGGCGGTCGAGAACGTCGAGGGCGAGATCGGTGCGGCGCTCGTCGGGGCCGACGCGGCCGACCAGGCGGCGGTGGACGCGCTGCTCGTCGAGCTCGACGGGACGGAGAACAAGTCGCGCCTCGGTGCGAACGCGATCCTCGGCTCGTCCCTGGCGACCGCGAAGGCAGCTGCGCTCGAGGCCGGCGTGTCGCTCTACCGCTCGCTCGGCGGCGAGGACGCCCGGGTGCTCCCCGTGCCGATGCTGAACGTCGTCAACGGCGGTGTCCACGCGCAGAACTCGCTCGACCTGCAGGAGTTCATGGTCGTCCCCGCCGGCGCGTCGTCGTTTTCCGATGCGCTCCGGATCGGCTCCGAGACGTTCCACCGCCTGAAGGAGCTCCTGCACGAGCGGGGGCTCGCCACCGGCGTCGGCGACGAAGGCGGCTTCGCGCCCGACCTCGGCTCGAGCGACGAGGCGATCGAGGTCGTCCTCGAGGCGGCCGACCGCGCGGGCCACGCCGACCGCGTCGGGATCGCCCTCGACCCGGCGGCGACCGAGCTCCTCCGCGACGGTGTGTACGCGCACGACGGCGCCGCCCACACGCCCGGCGAGATGGTCGAGTGGTATGGCGACCTCGTCGACCGCTTCCCGATCGTCTCGCTCGAGGACGGGCTCGCGGAGGACGACTGGGGCGGCTGGCGCGAGCTGACCGATCGGCTCGGCGATCGCGTCCAGCTCGTCGGCGACGACCTGTTCGTCACGAGCGTCGAGCGCCTGCGGCGCGGGATCGACGAGGGGGTCGCCAACGCGATCCTCGTCAAGGTCAACCAGATCGGGACTCTCACCGAGACGGTCGCGGCGATCGAGCTCGCCCGCGCGAACGGCTACGCGGTCGTCATGTCCCATCGCTCCGGCGAGACGGAGGACACGACGATCGCCGACCTCGCCGTCGCCACCGGGGTGGGGCAGATCAAGACCGGGGCTCCGTCCCGGAGCGAACGGGTCGCGAAGTACAACCAGCTCCTCCGGATCGAGGAGGAGCTCGGCGCTCGTGCCGAGTACCCCGGCTGGGCCGCGTTCCCCCGCGCGGGCCGGTAGGGCGAAGGCCGCGACGCGGCACCCGCGGGCGCGGGCGCTAACGTGAAGGCGTGACGCAGGGGCTGCGCCGCACGAAGATCGTCTGCACGATCGGCCCCGCCACCTCGAGCCCCGAGATGGTGGACCGGCTCGTCGCCGCCGGCATGGACGCCGCGCGCCTGAACTTCTCCCACGGCACCCACGAGGAGCACGGCGAGCGCGCGCGGCTCGTCCGCGAGGCGCAGGCGCGAGCGGGACGGCCGCTCGCCCTCATCGCCGATCTCCAGGGGCCCAAGGTCCGGGTCGGAGACCTCGAGGCGCCGCGAATCCTCGTCGAGGGCGACGAGGTGATGGTCGTCGGCGGGGCCAACGGCGCCGACGGCGACCTTCCCGTGATGCCCGCCGTTCTGACCGAGGTCCTCCTCCCGGGCCACGAGGTGCTGATCGACGACGGCCTCGTCCGCCTCCGCGTGGACGAGGTGGACGGCGAGCGCGTACGCACCACCGTCCTCGTCGGCGGGGCGGTGGGCGCCCACAAGGGGGTCAACGTCCCGGGCGTGCCTATCCCGGTGCCCACGCTGACCGAGAAGGACCTGGCCGACCTGGAGTTCGCGCTCTCGGTCGGGGTCGACTACGTGGCGCTCTCGTTCGTCCGCTCTGCCTCGGACTGCCACGGGCTCCGCGAGCTGCTGAACGCCGCCGACGCGAAGGCGTTGGTGATCGCGAAGGTCGAGAAGGCGGAGGCGCTGGAGGATCTCGACTCGATCGTCAGCGCCGCCGACGCCGTCATGGTCGCCCGCGGCGACCTCGGCGTCGAGATCGGCCCGGCGGCCGTTCCGCTCGTCCAGAAGCGGGTCATCATCTCGGCGCTCGAGCACGGAAAGCCGGCGATCACGGCGACGCAGATGCTCGAGTCCATGATCTCGCGGCCGGAGCCGACGCGGGCCGAGGCGAGCGACGTCGCGAACGCCGTCCTCGACGGCACCTCGGCGCTCATGCTCTCGGGCGAGACCGCGGTCGGCCAGTACCCGGTCGAGAGCGTCGCGTTCATGGATCGGATCTCGCGCGCGATCGAGCCGAGCCTCCCGTACCGGCACGAGCTCGCGCAGGCCGCCGACCAGTCCTTCCCGACGGTCGGCGAGGCGATGTCGAACGCCGCCTGCGACATCGCCGAGGTGCTCGGCGCCGCCGCCATCCTCGTCCCGACGTTCAGCGGGCGCACCGCGTCGGCGGTCGCCCGCCACCGGCCTCGCCGGCCGATCATCGCGGTCACCCACCGGCGCCACGCCGTCCAGCAGCTCGCGCTCGAGTGGGGCGTCGTTCCCGCGGAGATGGAAGAGGCCGCGAACGTCGAAGACCTGTGGACCCGCAGCCTCGCCAAGGCGCGGGAGACGGGTCTCGTCGCCCCCGGCGACCGGGTCGTCCTCACCGCCGGGACGGCCGTGAACGTCCCCGGCACGACCAACGTCATCAGGGTCGAGACGGCGTAGAGCTCTCTCGCCGCGACGGGGCGCCCCGGGGCGCTCCGTCCGATGCGTCTGGTACGAAGCAGGAGGCTGCGTCGGGCGGTCGAAGTTCGCACGCCCATGGCAGCCAGGGCTTCTCGCGCTCGAACTCGCCGTCCCTCGAGGTCGGCGCTCGTCCTGCGGTGGGTCGGCGCGCTCGTCCTGGTGGTGATCGCAGTCGGGTACGTCCACCCGCTGCGCGCCTACCGCGACGCGGCCGCGAACGTCGAGGCCCGTCGGGCCCAGGTGGCCAAGCTCGAGCACGGGAACGTCGTCCTCGAGAAGCGCATCGAGGAGGCTGGGACGGCCGAGTTCATCGAGCGGAAGGCGCGCCGGCTCGGGTACGTGCGACCCGGCGAGCGGCTGTTCATCGTCGCGGGCGCCGACGAGTGGAAGCGGGCGCGCAAGGCTCGGGCCGGGGCGTCGTTACGATGATCGGATGGACGACGCGAGAGTGGTCTCGTGGCAGCTCGGCCGGCCGGCCCGGCCGTTTCGGCGAGTGGCTCTCCGCTGTTCGCACGGGTTTCCCGCGGTTACGGAGCAGGCCCCGTACGACGCCGACGGGAAGCCATTCCCGACGACCTTCTACCTGACCTGCCCCTGGCTCGACGCGGCGATCGCGCGGCTCGAGGCGGCCGGCGGGGTCGAGCGCTGGTCGCGCGCCGCCGAGTCGGAGCCCGCGCTCGCCGCGAGCCTCGCCGCCGCCGACCGCGAGCAGCGTGAGCTGCGGCCCGAGCTGGACGTCGGCATCGGAGGCACGCGCGTCGCGGGCAAGCTCAAGTGCCTCCACGCCCACGCGGCCTTCGCGCTCGCGCGCCCGGGCTACGAGCTCGGCGAGCGTGTCCTCGCCGAGGCGGGCGAGCGCTGGTGTGGCGACGGGCGCTGCGGGCAGGCGCTCGACGGCGAGGCGTAGTGCTCGCGAGCGCGAGGCAGCAGTGGGACGACGGCAGGCGTCGCCTCGACGCCGAGGGCGAGGACACGGCGCGGTCGCGGCACCTCGCGGCGCTCGTCGACGCCGTCCTCGCCGAGCTGCGCCGGCGCGTCGGGCAGACGTTCACGCTCGCGGAGCTGGCGAGCGCCTACGAGGGGTCGGAGGACTGGGTCCGCGAGGTCGTCGCCGCCGCGACCACGCCGCGATCGCGGGCCGGCATCCGCGACGCGGCGCTCGTCCAGGACGCGGCCTTCGCGCTCTACGCCCGCGGCGCGAGCGACTACCGTCCCTGAGCAATGGCGTCGTCGACCGGAACGGCCCGAGCGGACGAGCGTCGTCGGACGCGCCGCCGATCACGGGGACGCCGCCTCACGATGTGGATCGTCCGGCTCGCGGTCCTGGCCCTCGTCTTCGTCGCCGGCATGGCGATCGGGCGCGCGATCGACGACACCCCCAGCCCCGGCGGGACGCAGACGATCGTGCGCACGCTCGAGCCGCTGACCGTCGCCCCGCAGGAGCGCACGGTGACGGTCACCACCTCCGCGCCGTAACGGATCGCGGAGAAATTGGTAGATTTGCTGCTAGCGGCCCAATGCCTAGCGATCGACAGCGCGGCCCCGTCGCCACGGGACGATTGGCGGACGACGGTCGGGAGTGGCTCACTCTCGGCCAGGCGGCTGCGTTCCTCGGGGCGGCCCAGAGCACCGTCCGGAAGTGGGCGGACAGCGGCCGCCTCCCCGCCTTCTACACGCCCGGCGGTCACCGGCGGTTCCGCCGGGCCGACCTCGAGGCGTTCCTCACCGGAGGCCGCGCGGCGCCGGCCGCCGCGGCCCTCGTCCTCGTCGTCGACGACGACGGTCCGCTGCGCGCCTTCGTCCGCACGAGCCTCGAGGGCGAAGGGCACGTCGTGCGGGAGGCCGGGAGCGCCGAGGAGGGGCTCGCCGCGCTCGAGGAGGAGCTGCCCGATCTCATCCTCCTCGACGTGATGATGCCCCAGATGGACGGCTGGGACATGCTGCGCCGGGTGCAGGAGCGGCACGGCGTCGACGCGATCCCGGTGATCATGTACAGCGGCAAGCTCGACCGGACCGCCGAGGCCGCCGACCGCGGGGCCCAGGCGTTCCTGGGCAAGCCGTTCGACCCGCGCCAGCTCCTGGACGCGACCAGGCAGCTCCTCGGCGGGCCCTAGCGCGGCCGTGCGGTGGAGCTCGACCGCGACGCCTTCACCTGGGTCGTCGAGCACCGGGTCGCGCCCCTCGACTGGCTCTTCGTCGCGCTCTCGGCGGCAGGCCATGCCGGCCTCCTCTGGATCGCCCTCGCGCTCGTCCTGGCCGTCGCGGCCGGGAAGCCTCCGCTCGCGACCACGCTGATCACGGCGGCGACCGTCTGGACCGCCGACCTCCTCGCCTCGGCGATCAAGCTCGCGGTCGATCGCGAGCGCCCCTACGAGGTCGTCGCGGCCGCCGACCCGCTGCTCCGCTGGGACCTCGGCAGCTCCTTCCCCTCCGGCCACGCCGCCACGAGCGTCGCCGGCGCGATCGTCCTCGCCTTCCTCCTGGGCCGGTGGGGATGGGCCCTCGGCGTGCTCGCGGCGGCGGTCTGCTTCTCCCGCGTCTACATCGGCGTGCACTACCCGCTGGACGTGGTCGCCGGGGCCCTGCTCGGAGCCGCGGTCGGCCTGGCCGCGGTCGCGGTCGTCAGGCGTCTTCGGTCGACTTCAGCAGCCCGGCCACGATCAGGAGAAGCGACGCCAGGAGGCTGAGCCAGAGGCCGATGCCCCGGCTGACGGCGGGCTCGAAGCGCTCGGGCACGTCGAAGAGGCGGATGAGGACGAGCACCGTCCCGACGAGGCCGAGCCCCGCGATCACCATGCCGTCGGGAACGCTCGGGGGCAGCTCGATCCCGAAGGCGCGCAGGGCCAGGAGCGCCAGCACGAGGACTCCGACGACGAAGACGAGCTTTCCGATCGTCCCCGTGTTCCAGCCGAGGACGGACAGGGTCCCGCGCAGGTCGCCGGAGATCGAGTACCAGCCCATGAACGTGCTGAGGGTGAGCACGAGGCCGCCCAGCCACGCGAGCAGCTCGCCCGTGCGCCAGAGGCCGGCGGCGGTCGGGCCGGGCCGGGGCCCGGGCTCGGGCCCGCCTTCCGTCACGGCCGCGCCTCCCTGGCCCGGGTGAGCGGGGTGGCGAGGAGCGTCACTAGATGCCGAAGAGCGTTCCCACCTTCTCCCAGACGGTGAGGCTGATGAACAACGTCAGGAAGATGAGGACGCCTATGAGGAAGAGGAAGCGGAGCCCGGCGAAGCGCTGTGCGCGACGGTGCTCGATGCGCGACCGCCGCTTGGCGCGCTCGCGCCGAATCCGTCGCTGGACTGCGTACGGGTCGATCCCGGGCTCCTCGGTGCGTGGGGCCTCCCACTCGGTTCGCCGCGGTGCGGGGGCAGCCATCGGCCCGATTCTACGGCTCCGGAGCGTTGCTGCAAGCGGAGAGCGCCCTCTGGCCCCGGCGGGCGAGGGCGATAATGGCCGCATGAAAGGGGCGACCGCGTCGACCGGGGCTGCGCCGACCGAGACGGCTGCGAGCGCGCTGACGGCCTTCGCCGCCGCCGCGCTCGAGCTCGTCCGCGGCGCGACGATCGACCACGGGCTGCGGGCGCTCGTCCGCGCCGTGGCCCTCGGGACCGGGGCGGACGTCGTCGTCGTGCGCCTCGCCGACGGCGACGGGCAGCTCGTCGCCCGCGCCGTCGACGCCGAGTCCTCGGCGCTCACCGCGGAGGTCGAAGGGACGCCGATCTCCGTCCTCGAGCTCGGCGAGCTCGAGGTGGAGCTCATGGACGCCGCCGGCGACCCGGCGGCGCCGGCGGGCGTCCGCCGCGTGGCGGCACGGGCGGGCGCCCCGATCGCGCGCCTCGTGCCCGTCGTCGTGGACGGGTCCGTCGTCGCAGCGCTCGAGGTCTACCGGTCGGGGCTCCCCTTCGGGCCGGAGGAGGAGGGTCTGGCGCGCGCCGCGGCCGCCCACCTCGCCCTCGCCCTGCGGCTGGACTCGGTGCCAGGCCCCCGCGCCGACGCGGGGCCCGCGGCGACCGTCGCGCACCTCGAGCCGCTCGGCGAGGCGCTCGCCGCCGGGGCCGACGAGGAGGAGGCGGCCGAGCAGGTTGCGCGCATCGCCGGCGACACGGCCGGGGCTGCGGGCGCGCTCGTCTGGCGCGTGGAAGCGGACGCGCCGCCCGCACTCCTCGCGACGCACGGCTTCGGACCCGACGGCCCGGACGTCGCGGCGGCCCGGGCCGCCGTCCAGGCCGAGCTCGACACGCCGTCCGCGGAAGCCCGCCCGCTGGGGCGGCTCGTCGCCCGGACGATCCGGCTCGGCGAGCCCCCGGTCGCCGCCCTCCAGCTCGCCTTCGACCCGGGCGCTCCGGGCGAGCCGGAGCTCGAGCAGCTCTCGCCGTTCGCGGCGCGGGCGGCCGTTGCCCTCGCTCGCAGCCGCCGCATCGCCCTCGACGCGCTCGCCCTCGAGCGCTCGCAGACGCTGGCCGCCGTCATCGGGCAGGCGATCGCGCGACTCTCGCTCTCGCATACGCTCGAGACGGCGGTCGAGCGGGTCGCGGAGCTGACGGGGAGCGGCCACGTCGCCGTCTACCTGCGCGAGGGCGACCGGCTGGTCGAGGCGGCCTCCCGCGGTCTCGCCGGACCGCACACGGACCTCGCCGAGCGGCTGCTCGAGCGCGCGCTCGGGCCGTTCCGGAGCCGCGGATTCCTCTTCATCCAGGACCTGCGGACGGACCCGCGGCTCGCGGGGCTCGAGCACGTCCTCGAGCAGAGCGACATCCGGCGGGCGCTCTTCGTGCCGCTCCTGGTCCGTGACGAGGTGATCGGGGCGCTGGCGGTCTTCCGGACCCGGGCCCGGCCGTACCGGGACGGGGAGGAGGGGCTCCTCATCGCGCTGTCGAGCCAGCTCGCGGTCGCGGTCCAGAACGCGCGGCTCCACGAGCGTGCGAAGGAGCTCTCCTCCAACCTCGAGCGGTCGCTCCAGTCGGAGCGGCGGGCCGCGCGCCAGCTCCGGGCGCTCTACGCCATCACCCAGTCCTTCGCGGAGAGCCTCTCGTACGAGGCGACGCTCGAGGCGATCGCGCGCACGATGGTCGAGCTGCTCGACGTCGACGTCGCGGTGATCCGGATGCCCGACGCCCGCAACGAGTGGTTGACGACACGGGCGGCCCACGTGGCCGACCCGCGGGCCCGCGAGGTCGCCGGCGGGCTCCTCACCCAGCCCCAGCCGGTCGACGCGCCGCTGGCGCGGCGACTCCTCCGGTCACAGCGCCCGGTCGTCCTCGCTCCGGGCGTCGTCGCCCCGGAGGACGTCCACCGCGTGCTCGACCCCTTCCTGCAGAAGGGCGCGACGGCCGCGGTCATCCCTCTCGCCACGCCGGGGGAGGTGCTCGGAACCCTGACGCTGGTCTCCTTCGACGCCGACCGCCCGGTCGACCGCGACGGCGTGGACACGGCGCTCGCGGTCGCCGCGCAGGCCGCGCTGGCGATCGACAACGCCAGGCTCTACGAGCAGCAGAAGGACTTCGCGGAGGCGATGCAGCGCTCGCTGCTCCCTCGTGAGCTCCCTCGCGTGCGCGGGCTCGAGCTCGGGCACGTCTACGAGTCCTCGGCGCGCCTCGACGTCGGCGGGGACCTCTACGACTTCGTCGAGCTCGACGGAGGTCGCCTCGCGGTGATTGTCGGCGACGTGCTGGGCAAGGGCGTGGAGGCGGCCGCGGACATGGCGATGACGAAGTTCGGCTTCCGCGTGCTCGTCCGCGCCGGCGCCAAGCCCGGCTCGTTCCTGGAGAGCCTCAACGAGGTGATCGCCGACGAGCTCGACCCGGGGGAGTTCGTCACCGCCGTCTACGCGTTGATCGACCCGGGCGAGCACATCGTCTGGTGCGCCTGCGCCGGCCACCCGCCCGCGCGCCTCGTCCGGCCGGACGGCCGGGTCCGGCCTCTGGGGGCGCCGGGGCTCGTCCTCGGGATCGAGCGCGGCCAGGAGTACCGCTCCGAGCGGGCCGACCTCGAGCCGGGCTCGGCCATCGTCCTCTACACGGACGGCGTGCTCGAGGCGCGCCGCGACGGGGAGCTGTACGGGATGGAGCGGCTCGACCGGGTGGTCGCCGCGAACCACGCCTACGGGGCGCAGGAGCTCGCCGACGCCATCCTCGCCGACTGCCGCTCGTTCAGCGGCGGCGACCTCGCGGACGACTGCGCCATCGTCTGCGTCAAGCTGGCACGCTGAGGCGCGTGACCCAGGCGTCGGACGCTGCCCTCAGCACCCCTGCAATCGCGGTGGGCCGGGTCCGCCTGGGCGTGGTCGTCTTCATCGCCGGCGCCGCGACCCTCGCCACCGAGATCGCCGCCTCGCGCCTCCTCGCGCCCTACTTCGGGAGCTCGACGATCGTCTGGGCGAACATCATCGGCCTCATCCTCCTCTACCTGTCGATCGGCTACTGGCTGGGCGGCAAGGTGGCCGACCGGCGGCCGGAGCCGCGTGTCCTCGGATGGATCATCCTCGTCGCCGCGCTCACGATCGCGGTGACGCCGTTCATCGCCAGGCCGATCCTCGACCTCGCGCTCCGCGGCCTCGACGCCGTCTCGGTGGGAGCGGTCGTCGGCTCCTTCTTCGCGGCGCTCGCGCTCTTCGCCGTGCCGGTGACCCTGCTGGGCGCGGTCTCGCCCTTCGCGATCAGGCTCTCGCTCGCCGACGTCGACCAGGCCGGGACGGTCGCCGGCCGGCTCTACGCGCTCTCGACCATGGGAAGCATCCTCGGGACGTTCCTCTCGGCGCTCGTGACGATCCCGCTCGTCGGCACGCAGCGGACGATGCTCGGCGCGGCGGTGCTCCTCGCGCTGGCGGCGGCCCTCCTTCTCGGAGGCCGCTGGCAGCTGCTCACGCTCGCCGCGGTCGGGCTCCTCTTCGTCCCGGCGGGGACGATCAAGGCGAGCTCCGGCCTCGTCTTCGAGACGGAGTCCTCCTACCAGTACATCCAGATCGTCGACCGGGCCGACGGCTCGCGCGCGCTCAGGCTGAACGAGGGCGTTGCGGTTCACTCGATCTGGCACTCCGACTCCGTCCTCACCGGCGGCGTGTGGGACACCTTCCTGCTCGTCCCTCCGCTCGCCGACCGGCCCGTGAAGCGAATGCTCGTGATCGGCAACGCCGGCGGAACGGTCGCCCGCGCGTTCGGCGAGCTCTACCCCGGCGTCGAGATCGACGGCGTCGAGATCGACGGCGAGGTGACCGAGGCGGCGCGGCGCTACATGGGGCTCGGCGACAATCCGAGGCTCAACGTGATCACCGCCGACGGCCGGCCGTACCTCGAGCTCACGGACCGGATGTACGACCTCATCGTCGTCGATGCCTACCACCAGCCGTACATCCCCTTCTACCTGGCGACGCGCGAGTTCTTCGCCGCCGCGCGCGAGCACCTCAACCCGGGCGGCGTGATCGCGCTCAACGTCGCCGGCGTCCCCGGGGACGAGCGGCTGTCGGCCGCCGTCGGCAGCACCCTCCTCGCCGAGTTCCCGCAGGCGTGGAGCTGGCGCCCGCTCCGCTTCAACGAGCTCATGCTCGGGTTCGACAGGCCCACCGACCGCGAGCAGCTGGTCGAGCGCGTCGCCGGCTCCCCGCCGGCCGTCGCCTCGCTCGTTCCGCTCTTCCGGCAGGGACTGAGGCCCGTGCTCGCGACCGAGCGGCCGCTCACCGACGACCGGGCGCCGGTCGAGTGGCTCACCGACCGGATGATCATCGACTTCGTCGCCCAGGGCGGCGACCTGGACGAGGACTATCTGCCGACGCGACCGTAGAGCGGGCCCGCCACCAGCCCGCCGAGGATGGCGCCCGCGGCCACGAGCTGCAGCCACGTCGGGAGGCCGCCCGACCGGTGCCAGCCGCGAACCCGGTGGCTGGGGAAGAGCTTGCGCCCGCCGGGCCGCGGGAAGGGGAGGACGTGCTCGACGTCGGGGACCGACGCGCCGACCGCACCGATGACGGCCGGGTCGAGCGGCCCCCTGGCGGCGGCGAGCAGGAGAAGGGCCGCGATGCCGCTCGTCGTCTCGAAGCGGCGGGAGTGGAGGTCGTGGTGCGGGACCCGGTCTCCGGCGGCGTGGGCGACGAGGCCGAGGCCGAGCGCGCGGGCGCGCGATCCCGCGAGGGCGCCGACGAGGCCGCCCGTGGCGACGTGGAGGGTGACGATCATGCCTGGGAAGGATTGCAGCAGGCGGCTTCGCTAAGATCGCCCGACCGTGAAGCGGCCCACGATCGTCGCCATGACTGCCTCCCTGGCGCTCGTCGCGACGGCTGCGTCTGCGACGGCCCAGACGCCGATCGATCCGGTGATCCCGGACGACGTCACCGTCTCGACGGTCGACGTGTCCGGGAAGACGGCCGCCGACGCGACGGCCGCGCTGCTCGCGTTCTTCGACCAGCCGCTCAAGCTTAGGCTGGGAGGCAAGACGCTCTCCGTCCCGCCGGGCCAGCTCGGGGCCAGCGCGAGGATCTCGAAGGCCGTCGACGCCGCGCTCGCCGCGCCGGCCGGCAGCGAGCTCACGCTCGAGGTCGTGATCGGGCCGCGCCTCACGAAGTGGCTCTCGAAGCGCGCGAAGATCTTCCGCCGCTCGCCGGTGCCGACGAAGGCGGTCCTCGTCGGCCTTCGGCCAAAGCTGACGAAGGCGCGCCCGGGCCGCGCGCTCGTCCGGAAGGTCGCGCGTGCCCGGATCGTCGCCGCGCTGCGCGCGCACGTTCGCAACCCCGTCGCGCTCCCCGCGCGCACGCTCAAGGCGGGCGTGACGCCGAGGAACTTCGGCCCCGCTATCGTCATCCGGCGCGGCTCTCACCGGCTCGTGCTCTATCGCGCGCACGGCGCCGGGCGCATGCGGGCGAGCACGGTCTTCCCCGTCGCCGTGGGGATGCCCGCCTACCCGACGCCGCTCGGCAGCTTCACGATCGTCTCGAAGCAGCGCAACCCCTGGTGGTACCCGCCGAACGAGCCGTGGGCGGCCGGCGCCTCGCCGATCCCGCCGGGCCCGGGCAACCCGCTCGGTACGCGCTGGATGGGGCTCAGCAGGCCGGGCGTCGGCATCCACGGGACGTACAACTCGGGCTCCGTCGGGACGTCGGCGTCCCACGGCTGCATCCGCATGCACATCACGAGCGCCGAATGGCTCTTCGAGCGCGTGCGGATCGGGACACCCGTCTGGATCGTTTCGTCTTAGGGTTCTCCGAGGCTCCGGCTCCCGGGCCGGGCTAGACTGATTCGCCAGACATGGCGCGCCGCGGCAAGCACATCCTGCAGGCGGCTGCCGTCCTCGTGGTCGCTCTCCTCGTCGCTCTGCTCGGCTGGCGCGTGGCGCAGCAGGAGGAGGGTCGCGGCCTCGACGACGCCCTCGCGGGCGGGGAGCGCCCCGTCGCGCCGCAGCTTTCCTTCGAGTCGCTCGACGGCGACGGGACGATCGACCTCGCCGACTACCGCGGCAAGGCGGTCGTGCTCAACTTCTGGGCCTCGTGGTGCCTCCCGTGCAAGAAGGAGGCGCCGCTCCTCCAGGACGCCTGGGAGCGCCACGGCGACCGCGGTCTCGTCGTCGTCGGGATCGACGCGCAGGACCTCAAGTCGGACGCGCGCAGCTTCGTGGAGCGGTACGGGCTGCGCTACCCGATCGCTTACGACGGGAACGGCGCGAGCCTCGGGCGCTTCGGCGTCACCGGCTTCCCCGAGACGTGGTTCGTCGGCCGCGACGGTCGCCTGGTCGGCGAGCACATCGTCGGCGAGTTCGACGCGGAGCAGCTCGAGGAGAACATCCAGGCGGCGCTCGCCACGCCGAGCCGATGAGACGCGCTCTCGCCTGTCTCACGCTCCTCCTCGCCCTCGTCGCGGCCGCGCCGGCCGCCGCGAGCGAGGAGCACCCGACGCTCGCCGAGCTCGAGCAGGAGCTGATCTGCCCGACGTGCCACTCCCTGCTCGCGCTCTCGAACGCGCCCGTCGCCGACCGCATGCGGGCGTTCATCAGGGCACGTATCGCCGCCGGCGACACGAAGTCGGAGATCAAGGATCAGCTCGTCGCGCAGTTCGGCGAGAGCGTGCTCGCGGCGCCGCCCAAGTCGGGCTTCAACCTCCTCGCCTGGACGCTGCCGCTCGCGGGTGCCGCCGTCGCCGTCGCCCTCCTCGCCCTGGCGCTGCGCCGCTGGAGCCGGAGACGGGTGGCCGAGGAGCCGCCCCCGGCGCCGTCCTCCGCGAACGGCCGTCCCGCGCTCGACCCGGACCTCGAGCGCCGGCTCGACGAGGAGCTCGCGCGCTACGACGGATAGAGACGCGGTGGAGGCCAAGATCCCGCTCGCGTTCGCCGCCGGCCTCGTCTCCTTCGCCACTCCCTGCGTCCTCCCGCTCGTGCCGGGCTACCTCGCGGTCGTCTCCGGCGGCGAGGTCGGCGCCGGCGGCAGGCGCGTCCTCCTCGCCAGCCTTCCGTTCGTCGCGGGCTTCACGGCCGTCTTCGTCGCCCTCGGGGCGGCGGCGGCGGCTGCGGGCGGGCTCTTCGGCGAGAACAGGCAGCTCCTCCTCGCGGTCGCCGGCCTGCTCGTCGTCGTGCTCGGCTTCGCGATGATGGGCCTGCTCCCGCTCCCGTACCTCGACCGGCTCGCGGCGCCCGGGCTCGTGCAGGGCGCGGGCCAGACGGGCTCGGCGGCGCTCCTCGGGGCCGCCTTCGGGCTCTGCGCGGCCCCGTGCATCGGCCCGGTGCTCGCCTCGATCCTCGCGCTGGCGAGCGAGGGCCAGACAGTCGCCCAGGGAACGCTTCTGCTCCTGGTCTACTCCGCCGGCCTCGCGCTGCCCTTCCTCGCCGTCGGCGTCGGCTTCGACCGGGCCATGGGCGCGTTTCGCTGGCTGCGCGACCGCTACCAGGTGCTGCGGGTCGTCGCGGGCGCGCTCCTCGTCGCGCTCGGGCTCCTGCTCTTCTTCGACCGCTTCTGGTGGCTGAACGTCGGCGTCAACCGCGCCTTCGAGTTCTTCGGGGTCGGGGTGTGACGGTCTGAACCACGGGCGGCGGCAGGTCGGGGAACCGGCCCCGGGCCTCCTCGACCGAGGCCAGGAGCGCGTCGATGTCGAGCCCCCGATGGGCGGGCGCGTAGGAGGCGAGCCGGCGGCCGGCCTTCTCGAGCTGGCGCTCGCAGCCGACGCGGTTCCCGCGTCCGGCCTGGTACCAGGCGACTGCGACGTGGACGAGGCCCTGGAGGAAGTCGCGCTCGGCCGGCGCCGCCGCTCGCCATTCGTCCTCGAGCACCTCGTGCGCGTCGTAGTACCGGCCGCTCCGGATGAGCTCGAGCCCGTCCGCAAAGCCTGCCTCAGACGAGGACCTTGACCTCCCCGTCCTCGACGACGACCTCGAAGGTCTCCAGGACGATCGCGCGGTCGAACTCGTTCTCGCCGGTGGTCACGTCGTACTGCCAACCGTGCCAGGGACACGAGAGGACCGGGCCCTCGAGCTTGCCGTGGCAGAGGGGGCCCTTGAGGTGGAGGCACTCGGACTCCGTCGCGTGGAACGTCCCGTCGACGTTGAAGAGGGCGAGCTCGCGGTCGCCGGCCTGCACCGACGTCGCGCTGCCCGGCGGCACGTCCTCGACGCGGGCCACGGCATGGAGCCTGGCGTCCTCCACGGGGGCAACGTAGCAGAGCGTTTTGAGCGGCTCGAACGCGATGGTACGCTCCCGCCCGTGGCCACGATCCTGCTCGTCGGGGTCGACCTGTTCTTTCGAGGGAAGCTCGACGCGCTCCTGAGCGGGACGCACCGGCTGACGACGACCGAGAGCGTCGATCCTCCCGACCTCGTGATCTGCGATCTGGCGCGCGTGGATCCCGACGAGGTGGCCGAGACCTACGCGGACGTGCCCATCCTCGGCTTCACGAATCACACCGACAAAGCGGGCCTGCGGGCGGCCCAGACTGCGGGCCTCGACCGGGTCGTCGTCCGCTCCGCTCTGGCCGAGCGGGCACCGCAACTGGTCGACGAGCTCGTCGCATAGACTGGCTCGGAAGTGACCTACATCATCGCCGAGCCCTGCATCGACATCAAAGATCTGTCCTGCGTGGACGTCTGCCCGGTCGATTGCATCCACATCGCCGACCGGATGCTCGTGATCGATCCCGAGGAGTGCATCGACTGCGGCGCCTGCGAGCCGGAGTGCCCGGTCGAGGCCATCTTTCCCGAGGACGCGCTTCCCGAGAAGTGGGAGCCGTTCGTCAAGATCAACTACGCCTACGGTGACGGGATGGACGTCGTGAACCGGCTCACCGACGAGTACGCGACCGAGCACAACGTCCAGAACCCGCCCCTCGAGTAGGCCTCACCGACAAGGAGGTTCGTGGTGGCCACCCAGGTCGACGACGCCCAGCGGGACGCCTTCGTGGAGCGCCTGTTCGGGGCGGCGCTGGGCGCCTACGAGCTCCTGACCGTCCACCTCGGCGATCGGCTCGGCTACTACCGGGCGCTTGCGGACGCCGACGGGCTGACGTCGGCCGGGCTCGCGGAGACGACGGGGACGGACGAGCGCTATGCGCGCGAGTGGCTCGAGCAGCAGGCCGTCGCCGGCATCCTCGAGGTCCACGACGTCGCGGCGGAGGCGGGAGAGCGGCGCTACCGGCTTCCCGCCGGGCACGCGGAGGTCCTGGTCGACCTCGAGTCTCTGTCGCACCTGACGCCGATGGCCCGCTACGGCGTCTCCTTCGCGCAGACGCTCCCGGCCATCGAGGAGGCCTTCCGGACGGGCGGCGGCGTGCCCTGGGACGCTTACGGGCGGCTCGCGCGCGAGTCGCAGGCGGACGTCAACCGGCCGCTCTACGCGAACCTCCTCGGCTCCGAGTGGCTGCCGGCGATCCCGGAGGTCCACGAGCGGCTGCTCGCCGACCCGCCTGCCCGCGTCGCCGACGTCGCCTGCGGCGGCGGCTGGTCGAGCATCGCCATCGCCCGGGCCTACCCGAAGGTCACCGTGGACGGCCTGGACATCGACGCCGAGTCGGTCGCGCTCGCCAACGAGAACGTCGCCGCGACGGAGGTCGCCGATCGCGTGACCGTCCAGGCGCGCGACGCCGGCGATCCGGAGCTGGCGGGCTCGTACCAGCTCGTCACCGTCTTCGAGGCGTTGCACGACATGTCCCAGCCTGTCGAGGTGCTGCGCGCGCTTCGCGGCCTCGTCGCCGAAGACGGAGCGGTGATCGTCATGGACGAGCGCGTCGCGGACGCGTTCACCGCGCCGGGCGACGAGATCGAGCGGATCATGTACACGTACAGCGTCCTCTGCTGCCTGCCGGTCGGGCGTGCGGACACGCCCTCCGCGGCGACCGGAACGGTCATGCGCGCCGACACCCTCCGCCGCTACGCAGCCGAGGCGGGCTTCGCGGACGTCGAGGTGCTCCCGATCGTGCACGAGACCTTCCGCTTCTACCGCCTCCACCCCTAGCCTCCCGGCCCACCTGCCGGTGCCTGCGCTCGCCCGGGCCCAGGCTGGCTTGTGTTCCACCGCACAAAGCCCTCTCTGCCCGCCCACCGAGGGGCTCCGCGGCGAACGGACATGTCTCCCCGGGCCGGGGAGCGTGGAACACAAGCACGGTGAGCAGCCGGGTGCTTCGAGTCGGCGCTCCGAGTTGGCGCCGTCAGGCGGGCGTGAGGCGGAGCCGGCGGGGCAGGTCGCGCTCGAGCGCGAGCGAGCCGGCGCCTGCGACGAGGCAGACGGCGGCAGCGAGCGGCCAGAGGGCGAGCGGCTCCGCGCCGAGGACGAAGCCGCCGACGGCGGGGCCGATGATGAAGCCGACGTCCCACGAGATCGCGGAGACGGCCATGTAGCGGCCCCGCAGGTGCGGGGAGGCGAGATCGGCGACGAGCGCTCCCTGCACGGGCCCCTGGAAGCACTCCCCGAGCCCGAAGACGATCGCGGCCAGGCCGAAGACGGCCGCGGCGGCCGTCGCCTCCAGCCGGTGCCCACCCACGAAGATGATCAGCCAGGCGGCGGCCCAGAGCACCGTCATCGCTGCGAGCGCGCGCATGCGCCGCCGTCCTTCGAGCGCTTTCGTCACGGGGAACTGCGCGAGAACGACGACGAGCGTGTTCAGGAGGAAGATGAGGCCGATGCCCTTCTCCGTGACCCCCGCCTCGTTCTTCGCGAACGCGGGGAGGAGCTCGAACTGCGCGTAGCCGGCGCTGACGAAGAGGACGTTGAGGACGACGAGGCCGAGGAAGGCCCGATGGCGGAGGACGTCGATGTAACGCCCTGCCGCCATGGCTTCCCGTGCCGCCGGCGTGATCGGCTCGGGGACGAGCGCGAGCATGCCGACGAAGACGAGGAAGGTCGTCGCGTCGACGAGGAAGAGGACGGTGAAGCTCGTCGGGTTCGAGGTGGTGGCGATCAGGCCGCCGACGACGCCGCCGAGGCCGATGCCGAGGTTCCGTGACACACGCTGGAGCGCGAAAGCGCCGTGGCGGCGGGCCTGCGGCGTGAGGCCGGCGAGGAGCGACGACTGGCTCGGCCAGAAGCCGGCGTTCCCCATGCCGGCGACGGCGGCGGCCAGGAACGCCTGCCACGGCTCGCGCACGAGCGCGTAGCTCCCGAACCCGATCGCCAGCAGCACGAGCGCGGCTGCGAGCGTCGCGCGCCCGCCGACGCGGTCGACGACGACCCCGACCGCCGGCCCGCAGAGGAGGCTGACGGCGCCCGTCGTCGCGAGAACGACGCCGGCCACGGCGAGCGAGAACCCGCGCACGTTGTGGAGGTAGATGACGAGGAACGGGTACGCGAGCCCGTGCCCGATCGCGTTCGCGAGGCCGCCGAGGCTGAGCACCCAGACGGAACGGGGCAGCCTCGGATCGAGGCCGCGCAGGTACCGGAGGAGGGCTCTCAACCCTCTCCGAGTGTCGCCCAGACCTCGAGCTTGGAGCGAACGCGGGCGAGGACGTCGTCCGTGAACTCGGTCGTCGATGCGTGCCCGCCGAGGTCCGCCGTCCGGGTGCCGGCCGACACCGCCTCGAGGCAGGCCTCGCGGATCGCGCGGCCGGCGGTGCGCGCCTCGTCGTCGTCGATGTGCGAGAGCAGCGCCGCGCCGGCGAGGATCATCGCCATCGGGTTGGCGACGTTCTTCCCCTTGAGCGCCGGGGCCGTCCCGTGCGCCGCCTCGGCCATGAGCGCCCGCGGCTGGTAGTCGTCGTCGAAGGCGACGAGGAGCGACTCCGAGCCGGCGATCGACCCGAAGAGGGGCAGCACGAGGTCGGAGAGGATGTCGCCGTCTCGGTTCAGGGCCGGAATCACGAGCGCCTCGCCCGCGGAGCCGATGAGGAGCGCGAACGTCGCGTCGATCAGCTGCGGCTCGTACTCGACCTCGGGATGGCGTGCGGCGGCGGCGTCCATCTCCTCCTTGAGCATGCCCTCGTAGACCGGCGAGACGGTGTATTTCGGCCCGCCGAAGACCTTCGCCTTCGTCCGCTCGGCATGGCGGAAGGAGAACTCGGCGACCGCCCGGCAGATCCGCCTCTCGATCCGCTCGGTGCGATACGCGATCTCGTCCTCGTCGTCCCCCTCGCGCCACTCGCGCGCGCCGTACGCGTCGCCGACCGCCATGCGGACGACCGAGATGGGGAAGTGGGCGCCGCCGATGGGAACGACGCCGGGGATGCGGCGGCCGGTCCTGACGATCACGTGCCCGCCGATCTCCTCGCGCAGAATGCGGTTCGGGCTGCCGACGTCCTGCGTGCCCTCGGGCGTGATCGTCGCCGCCTTGAGCCCGAGCCCGTGGCCGCGGACTGCCTTTGCCGCCTCGTTGACGACGGCGTTCTGGGTCGCCCGGCGCGACTCGAGCGAGAGGTCGTACCGGGGCAGGTCGAGCACGAGGCCGACGACGTCCGGCGCAAGGACGCGGAGCGTCTCCTCGAGCAGTTCCTGCCCGGTGTCATCCCCCTCGAGCACGACGACGGTCCGCGTTTCCATGCGGGCCTGAGTCTAGGCGACGGGGGGACCGGAGCCGCGGGCATTTCGACGGGGCAAGGCTCCGACAAACCTGTCCTCGCAGCCGACGTATTCATCCGGCATTTGGAAGAGAAAGGCTTACGGTATCGACACTCGACGACGTGAAACCTCGGTCGAGCGGCGGTTCTCCGTGCACGCGACGATTTCCGGCGAGTAGAGTTCGCGCGCTCGACGTTCACCGATCGTTTTCGAGGAGGAATACCGTGGCGCGAAAGACGATTCTCGTGTGCGACAACTGCGGCGCGGAAGTCGCCGAGGGACGAGGCGCAGGGATGCGCATCACCTACACCGACGCACGGCGCGGCGCGAAGGCCGCGGATCTCTGCGACACCTGCGCCGGGTCGATGCCCGGCCGCGCCGTGGCCCGTCGCGGGCGCCGGCCAAAGAGCGCGTAGGAGCCTGCAGACTCCGTCCCGGGGGCCCGTGTGGCCTCCGGGACGGACGCTAGACTGACTCGGTGCCGCTCGCTTTGCTGGTTGGCCCGGCGAACGCGGGGAAGGTCGCGCGGCTCCTCGAGCGATACCTGGAGAATCTCGACCGCGAGCCGTTCCTCGTCGTCCCGAACCGGGCGGAAGTCGACCGCGTCGAGCGCGACCTCCTCACCCGGCGGCCCGCACTCCTCGGCGGCGCGATCGGGACGTTCGACGACCTCTTTGAGCTGATCGCCCGCGGCGACGTGGAGCACCGGACGGTCGCCACCGAGGCCCAGCAGGGCCTCGCGCTTCGCCGGGCGGTCGCCGGAGCGAGCCTGAACGGCCTCCGGGCGTCCGCGCGGTTCGCCGGGTTCGGCGACGCCCTGCTCGGGGCGATCTCCGAGCTGGAGGCGGGGCTCGTCGACCCCGCCGAGGTGGAGGGAGACATCGCGGCCCTCTTCGCCGCCTACCGCAACGAGCTCGACGCCCTCGAGCTCTGGGACCGCGACCTCGAGCGCCGGCACGCGGTCGAGCGCATCGAAGGCGAGCTGTCGGCGTGGGACGGCCGCCCCGTCCTCGCGTACGGCTTCGAGGACCTCACGGGCGCCCAGTGGGCGCTCCTCCAGGCGCTCGCGGGCCGGGCCGACGTGACCGTGTCACTTCCGTACGAGCCGGGGCGGCCGGCGTTCGCCTCGCTGACCCGGACGGCCGAGGATCTGACCGCGCTCGCGGACGGCCGGGTCGAGGAGCTGCCGCCCGCGGCGGCCGCGGAGACCCATCCGGCGCTCGTCCATCTCGAGCGGACTCTCTTCGCCGACGGCCCCGGCCCCGAGCCGCCCCCGCTCGAGGGCGCCGTGCGGTTCCTCGAGGGCGCCGGCGCGCGCGCCGCGCTCGAGCTCGTCGCCGACGAGGTCCTGCGGCTGCTCCGGGAGGGAACGTCGCCCGAGGCCGTGGGGCTCGTGTGCCCCTCGCTCGAGCGCCTGCGCGCTCCGCTCGAGACGGCGCTCTCCGCCGCCGGGATTCACTTCGCCGTCGAGGGCCGGACGCGCCTCGGGCGCACGCCCTTCGGGCAGGCGCTCCTCGCCGCCCTGCGT
>DATBJE010000265.1:0-1950 GCA_036556565.1 Gaiellaceae bacterium | reverse complement strand
CTTCTCCATGGCCTGGAACGTGAACGGGTTGTTGAGGAGGTAGACCTCGTCCATCAGGGCCATCTTCTTCAGCCACTCGCGCGGAACCTCGTACCACCACGCGAGCCGGTCGATGATCAGCGCGTGGCGCGGCCGGTAGCGCAGGTCGAACGGCTCGTGGACGATTCGCTCCGTCGGGAACTCGTGCGTCTCGCCGTTCCACCGCACGGGCCCGAGGCGCCGCAGGAGTGACTCGAAGGCCGTCGGCCAATCCTCCTCCGTCGCGAGCAGCAGGCCGATCAGGTGCTGGCTCGGCACCGGTTGAAAACGAGTCTACGCCGGTTTGAGCGAGGTGAGGACGTCCTCAGGCTGCGACCAGAGGAGCAGGTGGCCGCCACCCGGGACCAGGTGCAGCCGGCCCCCCGGGATCGTCTCCGCGAAGAACTCCGCAATCCGCGGCGAGACGGCCTCGTCGGCGTCTCCCTGCCAGATCTCCGTCGGCACCGCGATCTCCTCCGGGCGGAAGCCCCAGGGCGTGATGTAGAGCAGCACCAGGTCATGTGCGTAGCCCTCTGGGCCGCGGGAGACGGTGTCCTGCTTCGCGGCCTCGAAACGGGCGCGGACGTCCTCGTCGCTCATCACGACCCGGTCGGCCTTCGGGCCGCCTTGGCCCTTGGCGGGCTGGTCTCCGTCGCCTGCGAGCTCGGCGCGGCAGTCCTCCAGGATCTGCGCCACCACGAGCTCCCGGTCGCGCTCCGCGGCCTCGATCATCGGGCGCCGGTGGGGTGGGGCGGAGAAACGGAGCTCGGGCCGGTCCCAGACCGGGGCCGGTGAGCTGACGAGCCCGAGGGCGCGGACGCGCTCGGGGAGCGCGTAGCCGCACGCGGCCGCGTGCGGGCCGCCGCCCGACATCCCGAACACGGCGAAGCTGTCGATCTCGAGGCCGTCGGCGAGCTCGGCGACGTCCCTCGGCCAGTCGAGGAGCCGCCGGTCGGGCAGGAAATCCGAGAGCCCGTACCCGGGCCGGTCGACGAGGATCAGCCGCACGCCGGCGGCCCGAGGCGCGTCGGTGCCGAGGTGCGCGAGCCACGAGAGACTCGTCCCGAGGAAGCCGAGGACGGGGAACCCGTCCCGCGAGCCCCACTCGGAGTACCCGAGCGCCCGTCCGTCGGAGAGCGTGAAGACCTCGGCCAAGGCCGGAGGACGTTAGCGGCGGAGGCAGAGAGCGGGGAAGTCCCACCCGTACACCGGGTGATGGTGGTAACAGCCGAGCCGTGAAGAGACGTAGTGCCGGTCGTTCTGCACGCCGTAGACCGCGACGGGCGCGACGTCGCGCATGAGCTCCGCGTCGAGTCGGCTGAACGCCTCGTATCGCGCTTCCCCCACGAGCGCGGCAGCCGCCTTGATCCGCCGGTTGAACCGTGGGCTGTCGAAGTAGGAGACGTTCGTGTTGTTCGCCGGCCGGATCGTCGTTCCGTCGACGAGGAAGAGGAAGTCGTAAGGGTCGAAGTAGTCGGCGCGCCACGTCCGGGTGACGAGGTCGAACGGCCGGCCGCGCCTGTGCGACTGCTCGCCGAATCCCGCGGGGAAAAGCCTGATGTCGAGGTCGAGGCCGATCTCGCGCGCCAGGGACTGGACGTGCTGGCAGACCTGAGGGGCCGGCGTGCGATTCTGGCAATAGAAGATTCCCTTGGCCGTCCGCAGGTTTCCGGCGGCGAGCCCTCGCGCCTTCGCGAGGTTCGGTCGACGCGGGTAGAGGCGGACGTCCCTGAATCCGAGCGTCGTCGGCGGCAGCAGCTGGTCGTGCACGCTGCCGGCGTACGCGCCGTACTGGTTCATGAGATCGCGGCGGTCGATTGCGGTGCTGAGCGCCTGCTTGAGCCGGACGTTGCCGAGCGGCGTCGGTCCGCCGAAGAGACCGCGTTCATGGTTGAAGGCGAGGTAACTGATGCCGCCGACGGGGTTGGCGAA
>DATBJE010000264.1:0-3504 GCA_036556565.1 Gaiellaceae bacterium | reverse complement strand
TCGGCGATCTCGGCCGTCGTCGCGGCCGTGTCGACGTACTCGCGGAGCCAGGAAACGGGAATCTTCATCTCAGAATTGGCGGAGAAGGCGGAGGTCGTTCTCCCAGAGGAGCCCGAGCGCAGGCAGGCCGTGACGCAGCATCGCCACTCGCTCGAGGCCCATGCCGAAGGCGAAGCCCGACCACTCCTCGGGGTCGATTCCGACGAACTCGAAGACCGCCGGGTCGACCATCCCCGAACCGGCGATCTCGATCCACCCCGAGTAGCGGCAGACCGAGCAGCCCTTCCCATCGCAGAGGAAGCAGCTCACGTCGGGCTCGAGCGACGGCTCCGTGAACGGGAAGAAGTGCGTGCGGAAGCGCATCTTCCGCTCCTCGCCGAAGAGCGCCCGCATCATGTGGAGTAGCGTCCCTTTCAGGTCGCTCATCGTTATGCCGCGGTCGATGGCGAGCCCCTCGACCTGGTGGAAGATGGGCGTGTGGGTGGCGTCAGGCGTGTCCCGCCGGTACACGCGCCCGAGCGAGACCATGTAGATCGGCGGCGGCTGCGACTCCATGACGCGAACCTGCGACGGGGACGTCTCCGTGCGCATGACGACGTCGCCGTTCAGAAAGACCGTCTGGAGGGGAGAGCGCGACGGGTGGTCGACGGGGAAGTTGAGCCCGTCGAAGTTGTAGTGCGTCGTCTCGACCTCGCGGCCGTCCACCACCTGGTAGCCGAGCCCGAGGAAGATGTCCTCCACCTCGCGGCGGATCTGCGTGATGAGGTGCAGGTGGCCGCGCGGCCGCGCGACGCCCGGCAGCGTGATGTCGACGACCTCCTCGGTGAGCCGGCGGTCGAGGTCGGCGCGCTCGAGGTCGGCGCGGCGCTCGGCCACCGCCAGCTCGAGGCCCTCGCGAAGCGTGTTGAGGACGCTTCCCGTCTCCGGGTCGCGCACCTCGCGGAGCGCCTGCTTCAGCTCGCTCTTCCGCCCGAGGAAGCGGACGCGCTCGGCATCGAGCTCCTCTAGGGTCGAAGCGGCCGCAATCGCGCTTCGCGCCTCGCTTTCCAGGGCCTCCGGGTTCATCGCGTGAGCGTATCATCGGCCTCGTGCCGCCCAGTTCGGCCTACGACACCATCGCGGAGCTCTACGACCCGTGGAGCCGGAGCGTCACCGAGGACGTCGACTTCTACGTCGCCGAGGCGCGCAAGGCGGGTGGGCCGGTGGTCGAGCTCGGGGTCGGGACGGGGCGCATCGCGGTGCCGGTCGCGAGCGCCGGCGTGCCGGTGATCGGCGTCGACTCGTCGTCCGGGATGCTCGCCGTGTGCCGGCGGCGAGCCGGGGCCGCGGGCGTCGCGCGGCTCCTCGACCTCAGGCTCGGCGACATGCGCGACCCGCCCGTCGACGAGCGGGTCGGGCTCGTGACGTCGCCGTTCCGCGCGCTCCTCCACCTCGAGACGGACGCCGACCGCCGCGCGGTCCTTGCCGCTGCCTTCCGCCTGCTCGAGCCCGGCGGGCGCTTCGTCTTCGACGTCTTCGCCCCCAGCCCGGAGGACATCGAGGAGACGCACGACCGCTGGCTCGAGCGCGAGCCGGGCATCTGGGAGCGCGCGACCTGGGACCTCGAGCGCTGCGTGCTCACCCTGCGGATGTGCGGCCCGAACGCGGAGACCTCGATGCGCCTCGCGTGGCTCCCCCTGGAGCGCTGGGAGGCGCTGATCGAGGAAGCCGGCTTCGAGATCGCCGCCTGCTACGGCTGGTTCGACCTGCGTCCCTTCTCCGGCGGCGAGGACATGCTCTGGCTCGCGCGGCGTCCCTAACGGCCACGGCCGGGGTCTGACCCCTGACATGTCTCTTACGGACCCGTCGAGGCGGGCCGAACGCGCGCGAGAGCCGAGCGGGTCAAGCGGATCCCGCGGCTCTCCGTGGCCGTTTCGGACACGGCCGGGGTCTGACCCCGAGCATGCCCTTCGAGGACGGTTCTACTCGCCCCAGCCGGGGTGCGGCTCGTGGCGGCCGGGCTCGACGTGCCAGTACTCGCGCAGGGCCTCACAGCGACCGTCGGGCGCGAAGCGGAGGAGCAGGCACCCGGGCAGGGTGATCTCCTCGCCGTCGGCGCGCATCGTCGTCCACCACTCGACCGCGACCTTGCCCCCGTCGACGATCGGCGTCCCCATGACGACGTCGACCTCCTCCTGGGTCGTCGTCGCCCGCGTCCAGTAGCCGCGGATGCCGTCGGAGCCCGTGTCCGGGACCCGGAACGGGCTCGACCGATACTCGGCGTCCTCGGTGAACAGGGCGACGACGGCGTCGCCGTCCTTCTCGCGCCACGCGCGGCCGTACTCCTCGACCCACTCCTGCACGGTCATCGTCTCCTCCTCCATTCGTAGAGGGCGATCGCCGCGGCGGCGGCGACGTTCAGCGACTCCGCGTCCTCCGATTGCGAGATCGTCACGACGGCGTCGCAACCGGCGACGACGTCGTCGGGCAGCCCGTCCCGCTCGGCGCCGAGCAGGAACGTCACCCGCTCGCCGAGCTCGACCTCGCGGAGCGGCGCGCCCCCGGCCGGGACGAGGGCGACCCGAGGGCCGGGCGCGTCGGCGAAGGAGCCCAGCGGCACGCGGAAGATCGCGCCCGTCGAGGCGCGCAGGGCCTTCGGGCCGGTCGGGTCGGCACAACCGGGCGAGAGCGCGACGAACGCGGGCCCGAGGGCGTCCGCGACGCGGACGATGGTACCCACGTTGCCGGGATCGGCCACACGCCAGAGCGCGAGCCCGAGCGCGCGGTCGAGCCCGGAGGGGAGATCGGCCCGCCGGAAGACGGCGATCACCCGCGCCGGATGCGCGAGCGCGGAGAGGCCGCGCATCAGGTCGGGCGAGACCGCTTCCGCGCCGGGTAGCCGATCCGTGAGCGCCGGCCGCTCGGCGTCCACGAGCGTCTCGACCGGCTCGAGGCCCGCGTCGAGGCCCGCCGCGACGAGGTCCTCGCCCTCGCAGGCGAAGAGCCCCAGCTTCTCGCGCTGGCGCCGCCCCTCGAGCTTGCGGACGAGCTTGAGGCGGGGGTTGGCGGCCGAGGTGATCAGGGCCGGCCCCGCCGAGGCTCAGGCCTCGAGGGCGGCCTTCGCCCGCTCCGCGATCTTCGCGAAGCCGGCGGGATCGTTGACCGCAATGTCCGCGAGCACTTTGCGATCGAGCTCGATCTCGGCCTTCCGGCAACCCGACACGAACTGGTTGTAGGAGAGGCCTTCCTTCCGGGCGGCGGCGTTGATCCGCACGATCCAGAGGCGGCGGAAGACCCGCTTCTTGCGCTTGCGGTCGCGGTAGGCGTGGTTGTCCGCCTTTTGGACCGCCTCCTTCGCCTTGCGATAGGAGATCGAGCTCTGGCCGACGTAGCCCTTGGCCCGCTCGAGGACCTTGCGGCGCTTCTTGCGCGCATGGACGGATCGCTTCACGCGGGGCATCTCGCTCCTCCTTCCCCGCTACCGCCCGAGCAGGCGCCGGACCTCACGGACGTCCGAGGAGTCCA
>DATBJE010000263.1:0-5949 GCA_036556565.1 Gaiellaceae bacterium | reverse complement strand
TCCCGCGCGTACTCGCGGGCGGTCGCGACGATGTCGGCGGCCGGGACGCCGGTGACGTGCTCGGCCTCTTCGGGTGTGTAGCGGGCGACGACCTCGCGGACGGCGTCGATGTCCTCCGTGTGCTCCGCGATGTACGCGTCGTCCTGGAGGCCCTCCTTCAGGATCACGTGCATCATCGCGTTCAGGAGCCAGACGTCCGAGCCCGGGCGCAGCTGGAGGTGGCGCTTGGCGAGCTTGGTCAGCCAGATCTTGCGCGGGTCGGCGACGACGAGCGTCGCGCCCTTGCGCGCCGCCTTCTTCATCCGCAGGGCCAGCACCGGATGCGCCTCGGTCGTGTTCGAGCCGATGACGAGGATGAAGCGGGCGTTCTCGATCTCGGGGATCGAGTTGGTTGTCGCGCCTCTGCCCAACGACCTGACCAGGCCGTAGAGGGTCGGAGCGTGTCAGGTGGCTTCGCAGGAGTGGACGGAGTTCGTCCCGATCGCCGTCCGCGCGAGCTTCTGGATGACGAAGTTCTCCTCCATCGTCAGCCGCGCCGAGGCGAGGAAGCCGATCGCCTGCGGGCCGTGCTCGGCCTTCACGCGCAGCAGGCCGTCGGCGGCCACCTGATAGGCGTGCTCCCACGTGGTGGGATGGAGCTCGCCGTCCTCGCCCCGGACGAGCGGCTCCGTAAGCCTGTCCGGGTGGTGGACGAAGTTGAACGCGAAGCGCCCCTTGACGCAGAGGTTCCCCTCGTTGGAGACGTAGTGCGGCTCGGAGGTCACCTTCACGATCCGTTTGGTCTCGGGGTCGACGTTGAGGTCGATCTGGCATCCGACCCCGCAGAACGTGCAGGTCGACTTGACCTTCTCGAGCGCGCGCTCCGGCCGCTCCGTGCCCTCCTCGAACTTCTCGTAGATCGCTCCGGTCGGGCAGACCGACAGGCAGCCGCCGCAGAGCTCGCACTCCGTGTCGAGCCAGGAGTAGCCGTGGGTAGGGACGATGCGCGCGTGCGGCCCGCGCCCCTCGAGCGAGAGCGCCGAGCACTGCATGACCTCCTGCGTGTACCGCACGCAGCGGTTGCAGAGGATGCAGGCGTCGGGGTCGTAGCCCATGAGCCTGTTGCGGTCCGCGTAGGGCTCGCGCTTGGCGTCCGGGAGGATGAACGGCGCCTCCGCGTCGAGCTCCTCCGCGAGGTCGACGAGCTCGTTCGGGCGCCCGCCCGGGGACGGGTTCAGGTGCTCGGCCAGGAGCATCTCCGTGAGGGTCTTCCGGAACTCCGGGACGGAGGAGTTCGTCGAGACGACCATGCCTTCCGCAACACGCGTCGCGCACGCCGGCAAGGGGCGAGGCGAGCCCTCGACGCCGACGACGCACATGCGGCAGCCGCCGTACGGATCGAGCTTGTCGTCGTGGCAGAGCGTGGGGATGAAGACCCCGTGGCGCGCGGCCGCGTGGACGAGAAGCTCGCCCTCCGGCGCGCTGACGGACTGCCCATCGAGCGTGAACTCGACCACGCTTCGATCCTACAGTCGGCGGGTAGGGTGGGAACCGTGAACGCAATCGAGGCGCGTGGGTTGCGAAAGTCCTACGGCGACGTCGTCGCGCTCGGCGGGATCGACCTGACCGTCGAGCCGGGGATCGTCTTCGGCCTCCTCGGCCCGAACGGGGCCGGCAAGACGACTGCCGTCAGGATCCTGACGACCCTCCTCGCCCCGGACGGCGGCTCGGCGCGGGTCGCGGGGTGCGACGTCGTTCGCGAGGGAGGCCGGGTCCGCGAGCGCATCGGCCTGGCCGGGCAGTACGCGGCGGTCGACGAGAACCTGACCGGCTTCGAGAACCTCGAGATGGTCGGGCGGCTCTACCACCTCGGACGCCGCCGCGCGCGCGAGCGGAGCGCCGAGCTCCTCGCGAGCTTCGATCTCGCGGATGCCGGCGGTCGCCTCGTCCGCACGTATTCCGGGGGGATGCGCCGGCGCCTCGACCTCGCCGCGGCGCTCGTCGCCAACCCGCCGGTCCTGTTCCTCGACGAGCCCACGACCGGCCTCGACCTCCCCAGCCGCATCGCGCTCTGGGACGCGATCGAGGCCCTGACGGCGGAGGGCACGACCGTGCTCCTCACCACGCAGTACCTGGACGAGGCCGACCACCTCGCCGATCGCATCGCGGTCATCGACCACGGCCGGCTGATCGCCGAGGGCTCCTCCGACGAGCTCAAGCGGCGCGTGGGCGGCGACAGGCTCGAGCTGCGCCTGGAGGACCCCGCGCGGTGCGAGGCGGCCGCGGCGACGCTCGCGGTGATCGCCGACGACGCCCCCTTCATCGAGAGCGGGACCCTGCGCGTCCCGCTCCGGGCGCGCAGGGGGGCGATCGCCGAGGCGGTCAGGCTCCTCGACGGCGCGGGGATCGGGATCGACGACATCGCTCTCCGTAGCCCGACGCTCGACGACGTCTTCCTCATCCTCACCGGCCACGTGGCGGAGGAAGGCGGCGGAGACGAGCAGCGAGAGGAGAAGGCGGCGTGAGCTCGGTGGCCGCCACCGTCTCCGACACGCTCGTCATCGCGAAGCGGAGCATCCTCCGCATCCCACGGCAGCCGGACCTGCTCGTCAGCTTCACGGTGCAGCCGGTGATGTTCGTGCTGCTCTTCGTCTACGTCCTCGGCGGCGCGATCGTCACGCCGGGGTTCGACTACGTCGACTTCCTGATCCCCGGGATCATCGTCCAGTCGATGGTCTTCGGCGGCTTCGTCACCGCGCTCGGCCTCGCCGAGGACCTGAAGAAGGGGCTCATCGACCGCTTCCGCTCGCTCCCGATGGCGAGCTCGGCGCTGCTCACCGGGCGTACGCTCGCCGACATCGGCACCAACGTCACCCAGCTCGCGATCATGATCGTCGTCGGCCTCATCGTCGGCTTCAACTTCTCGACGAGCGTTCCGGAGATCCTGGCCGGGATCGTGATCTGCCTCCTGATCGGCTACGTCTTTTCCTGGGTCTTCGCCTTCATCGGCCTCGTGGCGTCGTCGCCCGAGGCGGCCAACGGGTACGGGTTCACGATCATCTTCCCGCTCACGTTCGTCTCCTCGGCCTTCGTCCCGATCGCGTCGATGCCGGGGTGGCTGCAGCCGATCGCGCGGGCGAACCCGATCACGTTCATGGTCGACGCGGTCCGGGCGCTGTTCATCGGCACGCCCGCGGGGAACTCGATCTGGGGCACGCTCTTCTGGTGCGTCGTGATCATCGGGGTGTTCGCCCCGCTGTCGGCCTGGCGCTACCGTCGGGCCGTCACGCGCTGATCTGCTGGTCGAGAGCGGCGAACTGCTCGGGCCAGTACCGGAACGCCGCCCGCATCGGGAAAGGCGCTCCCTGGCCGAGGCCGCAGATCGAGGTCGCCGCCATGGCGTCGAGCCAGGCCTCGACCTGCGCCCGCGACATGACCACCTCGCCGCGCTCGAGCTCCTCGAGGAGGTGGTGCATCCCGCGGTTGCCGATCCGGCACGGGGTGCACTTCTGGCACGACTCCTCGGCGAAGAAGCGCATGGTCTCCGCGAGCAGGCGGAGCGGCGGGTAGCGCGCGGGGAAGACCTGGACGCCCGCCGAGCCCGCGCCGACGCCCCATTCGCGCAGCGCGTCGCGGGTCAGCGGCACGTCGAGCGCCTCCGGCGGCAGGATCCCGCTCGCGGCGCCGCCCGGGACGATCGCGCCGATCTCGTCGGTCGCGCCGCCGGCGTGGTCGTCGATCAGCTGACGGAGCGTCACGTCGATGGGCGCCTCGTAGCATCCGGCGCGGTTCACCGCGCCGGATACGGACCAGAGTCGCACTCGGGGCCACCTCTCCCCGCCCAGACGCAAGATCGCAGGGATGTGGGCGAGCGTCTCGACGTTGTTGATCAGGGTCGGGCGGCCGAGGTAGCCGACCTCGCTCGGGAACGGCGGCTTCAGGCGCGGCATCCCCCGTCGCCCCTCCATCGACTCGAGCATCGCGGTCTCCTCGCCGCAGATGTAGGCGCCGGCACCGATGACGAGCTCGATCGAGAGCCCGTCGACGAGCCCGTCCGCGCGCAGCTCCTCGATCGCGGCGAGGAGCCGGCTGCGCGCCGTCCCGTACTCCTCGCGGAGATAGATGAAGCCCTCGGTCGCCTCCGCGAACCGCATCGCGATCAGCATTCCCTCGAGCATGAGGTGCGGCCGGCGCTCCATGACGTAGCGGTCCTTGATCGTCCCGGGCTCGCCCTCGTCGGCGTTGACGACCATGTAGCGCGGGCCCGGTTCGCGCGCGACGGCCTCCCACTTGACCCCGGTCGGGAACCCTGCGCCGCCGTAGCCGGTGAGGCCCGAAGCCTTCAGCTCCTCGACGATCGTCTCCGGGGCCGGGAGGCTCGCGAGGACCTCGAGCCCGCCGCGCGCGCGGTAGTCGGCGAGCGTCTCGTCGGCCACGCCGAGCCCCGTCGAGGGGCCGTCGTTGGCGCGGTAGGTCACCGTCGGCTCGAGCTCGTCGCCGCGGAGCAGGACCGGAGCGAGGTCGCAGTGGCCGAGGCACTCCACGCCGAGCACGGGGACGCCGTTCGCCTGCTCCTGCTCGCGTGCGAGGAGGTCCTTCGCGCCCATGCAGTCGCACACCGGGCCGACGCAGACCCGGACCGCGCTCGTCGGCACGCGCAGGAAGGAGTAGAAGGAGACGACCTCGTGCACCTCCCCGCGGCGGACGTTCATGTGGTCGGCGACTGCGTCGGAGAGCTCGGGCGTGATCGGCCCGACCTCGCGCCGGACCCGGCCGAGGTTGTCCAGCAGCGTCGTCCGCTCCTTGGGCAGCCCGGGGAGGAGCTCGGTGAGCTTGAGGACGTCTATGGTTCGATCATAGTGAACGTCCTGCCGCCCTACTCCGCGGCTCGGGCGGAGGTCCTGCGTCTCCCGGACGGGGAGAGGGAGCTCGACGAGCTCGCGGTCGAGGAGCCGCTCGAGATCCGCGTGAACGGGGAGGCGGTCGCCGTGACCATGCGGACGCCCGGGCACGACGAGGAGCTCGCCATCGGCTTCCTCCTCTCCGAGGGGATCGCGCCGATCGACGCCGCGCTGCCCGACGACCTGGCCGCGAACACCGTCGAGGTCCGCGCCGAGGGCTTCGACCCGGAACGGCTCCGACGGAACTTCTACACGTCGTCCTCGTGCGGCGTGTGCGGGAAGGGCGCGCTCGAGGCGGTGGCGGTCGAGGCGCCGCGGGTCGAGAGCGACCTGCGCGTCCCCGCCGCGCTCCTCGCGGAGCTCCCCGAGCGGCTGCGCGGCGCCCAGCCGGCGTTCGCCGCCACCGGCGGCCTGCACGCGACCGGCCTCTTCTCCGCCGACGGCGACCTCCTCTGCATTCGCGAGGACGTCGGGCGTCACAACGCGATGGACAAGGTCGTCGGCTGGGCGCACCACGCCCGGAGGCTGCCGCTGGCCGACGCCGTCCTCTGCGTGAGCGGCCGCCTGTCGTTCGAGCTCGTCCAGAAGGCGGCGGTGGCCGGCTGCCCGGTGCTCGTCGCCGTCGGCGCTCCCTCGACCCTCGCGGTCGACCTGGCGGCCGACCGCGGCGTCACGCTCTGCGGCTTCGTGCGCGGCGGCCGGATGAACGTCTACGCGGAGCCCGGGCGGGTCACGTGACCTTCGCCGTCCCGGGGGAGGCGTACGACCGGTTCATCGGCCGATACAGCTACCGGCTCTGCGACGCGCTCGCCCGTGCAGCCGGGCTCGCAGCGGACGCCGAGGTGCTCGACGTCGGCGCCGGGACCGGGACGGGCACCCGCCGTCTCGTCGAGCTCGTCGGACCCGAGCGCGTCACGGCCGTTGAGCCCTCGGAGCCGTTCGTCGAGGCGCTCCGGGCGCGTCTGCCGGGGGTCGACGTCCGCCTCGCGGCCGCCGAGGAGCTCCCCTTCGAGGACGGCACGTTCGACGCGGCCTTCGCCCAGCTCGTCGTCTTCTTCATGGCCGACCC
>DATBJE010000262.1:0-6937 GCA_036556565.1 Gaiellaceae bacterium | reverse complement strand
CGCAGCCACAGCTCCCGCCGCAGCAACCGCCTCCGGACCCGCCGAAGCTCGGCTGCTCGGCGGTGCCGCGAGCCGCGAACACGGAGAGCTGCCTGGCGACCCGACCCGCCCCGCAGTCGGGGCACGCCGGGTCGGCGTCGTGCACTCCGAGAAGCTCCTCGTAGTGACACTCGCACTCCATGCACACGAACTCGTAGATCGGCATCGCCGACGCAGTGTAGGCAGGTCCCCGGACGCATCGCAACCGGGGCGTGCGGCCGCCGGGTCGGCCCGTCTAGTCGCTCTCCGGCTCCCCGTCCTCGTCGAGCTCGAGCGAGCACGAGTTGATGCAGTAGCGCAGGCCCGTGGGCTCCGGCCCGTCCGAGAACACGTGGCCGAGGTGGCCGCCGCACGCGGCGCAATGCACTTCGGTGCGCGGGACGATCATGCCCCAGTCGCGCTGCGTCTCCACGGCGGACTCGCCCGCCGGGGAGTGGAAGCTCGGCCAGCCGGTGCCGGAGTCGAACTTCGTCTCGGAGCGGAAGAGCTCCGCGCCGCAGCCCGCGCAGCGGTAGACGCCGGGGTCCTTCGTGTCCCAGTAGGCGCCGGTGAAGGCGCGCTCCGTGGCGTGCTCGCGCAGCACCCGGTACTGCTCAGGGGTGAGCTCCGACCGCCACTCCTGCTCCGTCTTCTCGACCTTCTGTGTCATGGGTTCAGCGTAGCGACCGACCGCTACACTCCGGGTGCCCGGTATCCCGAGAACGGAACTGGAGCCCGAGATGGAATTCACGTCAGCCTGTGTCGTCGGCGCGGGGCGCGTCGGCTCCGCCGTGGCCGCGCGGCTCGCGGAGCAGGTCACCACGCGCACGACCGGCCGCGAGCTCGTGACGGAGGGTGCCGACCTCGTCCTCCTCTGCGTCCCCGACCGTGCCGTCGCCGAGGTCGCGGCCGCGATTCCGGTCGGCCCCTGGGTCGCGCACACCAGCGGCGCGCGGACGCTCGACTCGCTCGACCCCCACCTCAGGCGCTTCAGCCTCCACCCGCTGCAGACGTTCGTGCCGGGCGGAGGGCAGGGGCAGCTCGACGGGGCCTGGGCGGCCGTGAGCGGGGAGACCGGGCAGGCGCTCGAGGCGGGCTTCTCGCTCGCCTGCCTCCTCGGCCTGCGCGCCTTCGAGCTGGAGGACGGCGAGCATCCCCTCTACCACGCGGCGGCGGCGATCGCCTCGAGCTTCCTCGTGGCCATCCACTCGGCGGCCGCGGAGATGATGGAGTCGGCCGGCGCGCCGCCGGAGGCGCTCGTCCCGCTGATGCGGCAGACGATCGAGAACGGCTTCGAGCTCACCGGCCCGCTCACGCGCGGCGACTGGGAGACCGTCGAGCGCCACCTCGCGGTCATCCGCGAGCGCCACCCCGACCTGGAGCCGATGTACCGCGAGCTGACCGACCTGGCCGCGACGAGCGCCCCACGATGATCACGTCCCGCACCATCCCTGAGCTGCGCGAGGCGCTTGCTCCCCTCCGGACAAGCACCACGGTGGGGCTGGTGCCGACGATGGGCGGGCTGCACGGCGGGCACGAGTCGCTCGTGCGCGCCGCCCGCGCCGACTGCGGGGTCGTCGTCGCGAGCATCTTCGTCAACCCGGCCCAGTTCGGGACCGGCGAAGATCTCGACCCCTACCCGCGCGACGAGGAGGCCGACTCGCGTCTCGCCGAGGCGTGGGGCGTCGACTGCCTCTTCGTCCCGACGGTCGGCGAGATGTACCCGGACGGCTTCCAGACCTGGGTCGACGTCGAGGAGATCTCCCACGGCCTCGAGGGAGCCTCGCGGCCCGGCCACTTCCGCGGGGTCGCGACGGTCTGCCTCAAGCTCTTCAACATCGCCCGCCCCGACCGGGCCTACTTCGGCCGGAAGGACGCGCAGCAGGCGGCGCTCGTCGAGCGCATGGCGCGTGATCTCGACCTCGAGGTCGAGATCGTGGTCGTGCCGACCGTACGCGACGAGGACGGCGTCGCCGCGAGCTCGCGGAACGCCTACCTGTCGTCGGACGAGCGGGACGCGGCTCGTGCCCTCCCCCGCGCGCTCGAGGCCGGCGCGCGTGCGCATCGCGCCGGTGACGACGCGGTTGCTGCGGCGAAGGCCGTCCTCACGGGCGAGCCGCGCCTGTCGCCCGAGTACGTCGAGGTGGCGCAGCTCGACGGGCGCGTCTACCTGCTCGCTGCGGTACGCGCCGGGAGGACCCGGCTCATCGACAACGTCGTCCTCGAGGAGGTGGAGAAATGACCGACAAGCTTGCGCTCACGGAGCTCGGGGAGATGGCCCGCCGCGGCGAGAAGATCGTGATGGTCACGGCCTACGATCACCCGAGCGGCCGGCTGGCCGACGCGGCCGGCGTCGACCTCGTCCTCGTGGGCGACTCCGCGGCGATGACCGTGCTCGGCCACGACTCGACGGTCCCCGTGACCGTCGAGGAGATGCTCATGCTGACCGGCGCCGTCACGCGGGGCGTGTCCCGCGCGCTCGTCGTCGCTGACATGCCGTTCGGCTCCTTCCAGGTCTCCGACGAGGAGGCCGTGAGGAACGCGATCCGCTTCGTGAAGGAGGCGGGTGCCGACGCGGTCAAGGTCGAGGGGGCCGGGCCGACGCTCTCGCGGGTGCTCGCGCTCGTCGGCGCCGGGATCCCGGTCATGGGGCATCTCGGGCTCACCCCGCAGTCGGCGACGATGCTCGGCGGGTTCCGCGCCCAGGGAAGGACGGCGGCCAAGGCGCGGCGCCTGCTCGAGGACGCGGTCGCGCTCGAGCAGGCGGGATGCTTCGCTCTCGTGCTGGAGGCCGTTCCGGCCGCCGTGGCCGAGCGCATCGGCGACGAGCTCTCGATTCCGACCATCGGGATCGGGTCGGGCCCGGACTGCGACGGCCAGGTGATCGTCCTCCACGACCTGCTCGGCCTCTACGACGGCCGGGCGCCGCGCTTCGCCAAGCGCTACGCCGAGATCGGCACCGAGATCCGCGCCGCCGTCGAGCGCTACGCCGCCGACGTCCGCTCCGGCGCCTTCCCGGCTGAGGAGCACACGTACGCGATGCCCGAGGACGAGCTCGCTCGGTTCGAGGAGACGCCGGCCTCCTCGTAGGACCGCTCGGCGCCTCCGGGTCGTATTCCGGACCGATGAAGATGCTGTCGACCGGGCTCCTCGCGGCAGCGGTCGCGGCGATCGCGCTCGCCGCTCTCATCGATGCGCTCGTCGACCGTCGGGGAGAGGAGACGCGCGGCGCCGGGACGGCCGCGGGCGCACGGACGCCTCCGGCGTGCGGTCGCGATCAGCTCGCGCTCGTCCTCGAGGACCTCGGAGGATCGACCGCAGTCGCGCTCCGCCACGTCCAGGGTCCGCCGTGCCGCCGATCACCGCTGGTGCTGAGAGCCGCCGCCGTCGACAGCCGGGGCCAGCGCTCGCGACTGCCGCTCGGCGACGAGCGGCTCCTCGGGGGTGACTTCACACCGGGGTTCGAGCAGTTGGCCGTCCTGTCGTCGTGCGGCGACGGTCCGCTTCCGTCCACCATCGAAGCCAGCGCAGGCCCGTACTCGATCCGCGGGCAGGGTGGGCTCGGTACCGGCTGCGGGAGCATCCAGTACGAGCGCGCGGTCGACCTTGGCGCACGGCCCGGAACACGCCGCTTCGCTGCCTTGCCGCTCGACACGAGGACGCACGAGGTGAGCTTCGCGATCGACCTCCCGCGCAGAGCGCGGGTCGACGTCATGGTCAGGACGAAGGGCGGCCCCGACCTCGCGGTCCTCGCCCCGGCAGGCCGCGACGACTGCCGGCGGATCGGGGGCCGTGATTCCTGCCTCGTTCGCTTCGGCCTCCTGGGCAAGCGCTTCTTCGAACCGTGGACCGTCGTGGTCCGGAAGACCTCGCCCGGATGGGCCCGCATCTCGCTCGCGATCGCCTTCGTCGCGGTCGACGCGTGACCTCAGCTGCTCGCGAGCGGGATCAGGAAGGGAAACGTGAGCGCGAGGACGGCGAGCACGGCGAGGGCCAGCGAGACGGCGGCCCGCGTCGGCCGCCAGCGCTCGACCACCGAGATCCCGTAGACGAGCAGCCCGAGGGCCCACAGGGCGAAGGCCGCCAGCACCAGGTCGAAGACGACGTCTCCGGCGCCGCGGTCCGAGCCGCCCGTGCGGAACGAGTCGAGGCCGTAGATCGCGAGCCGCACGGGCCAGACGAGGACGAGGCCGAGCACGAGCGGGAGGGCGGCGAACGCGAGCACGTGCCGAGCGCGCCGGTAGCTGCCGCGCGAGCCGGCGCCGCGCATCCCGACGTAGAGGGCGGCGCCGCCGATCCAGTACGTGGCGATCCCGTAGATCGCGCCCGAGAGAAACACGAGCACCGCGAGCACGGCCGCGCTGTCGTCGACGAGCTCCTCGTCGAGCAGCCGCCCGGAGCCGGACGCCATCAGGACCCCCGCGATCCCGGCGAGGAGGATGATCGCGAGCACCGGCTCCTCGCGTGCCTCCAGGTCCGGTCGCGACTCGTCGCGCAGGGCGGCGAAGACGGGCCGCGGGGACTGGAAGATCGCGAGCGCGCGAAGCCACCACTGCTTCTGCGGGCTCGCCTGCGCGGTCGGCGCCTCGGCGTTCATCGCCCTCAGGCTAACCGGGCGAGGGCGCCGAGTCGGACCCTGCCGGTGCACGTTTGCGGAGCGCCAGGCCGGCGAGCGGGAAGAGGAGCACCGAGACCATGCCGGCGCCCACGAGCGCCGCCGCCACCTTGGACGAGAGCTCGCCCTTGTCCACCGCGAGCTCGGTCACGGCGACCACGAGCGGGAGCGCCGTGGCCGAGAAGAGCGCGAGCGGCGGGATGCCCGCCCGGCCCACGTCGCGGACGGCCAGCAGGGCCGGCGTCCCGCGGACGACGAGGAAGAGGCCGAGGAAGAGCGGGACGAGCGCCAGCGTCGACCAGTCCGAGAGGAGAGCGTCGAGGTCGAACGTGATGCCGCTCGTGATGAAGAAGATGGGGACGAAGAGCCCGAACCCGATGCCCTCGAGGCTCACCCGCACGGGATCGGACTCGCCGCGGGGCAGCACGAGGCCGACGACGAGGCCGGCGACGAACGCCCCGAGGGCGATGTCCAGGCCGAACTTCTCGGCGAGGAAGACGAGCAGCAGCAGCGTGACGATGGCCATGCGGACGCCGAGCTGGCCGGTCGCGTGCATCGTGCGGTGGATGACCCGCTGGACCCGGGCGGGATGGACGTGGAGCGCGACCGCGGCGGCGCCGAGCGCGAGGGCGAAGAAGATCGCGACGAGCACGAACGCGGCGACGGTGCCGTGCTCCGCGGTGAGGAAGACCGAGATGAGCACGATCGGCCCGAACTCGCCGGCCGATCCGACGGCGAGGATCATCGTCCCCAAGCTGCCCCTGAGCTCGCCGGCGTCGCGCAGGATGGGCACGAGCGTCCCCAGCGCCGTCGTGCAGAGCGCGATGGCCAGCGGAACCGCGTCGTCGACGAGCCCGCTCTCGACGACGACGAGCGCGGCGGCGGCCGCGATGAGGACCGAGAGCGCCCAGCCGACGACCGCCAGCCGCAGGGGACGGCCGCGAATGACGTCCAGGTCGAGCTCGAGCCCGGCGAGGAAGAAGAGGAGCGCGAGGCCGACGGCGGAGAGGAACTCGAGGTACGGGTCCTCCTTCGCGAGCCCGAGGACGTCGGGCCCGATGATGATCCCGAGGCCGATCTCGGCCACGACGAGCGGCGCGCGCACCGACCGTGGGAGGTCGACGAGGATCGGCGCGAGCACGGCCACGACCCCCACGACGACGAGCGAGCCGAGGTCCGGTTCCACGCGCGGAGACTACTCCGCGGCCTTCGGAGGCGATACCGGGTCGGCTAGGCCGCCGCGGCGGCGGCGCTGGGGAGCAGCTCGCGCAGGAACTGCCCCGTGTAGCTCTCATCGACGGCGGCGACCTGCTCGGGCGTCCCGGTGGCGATCACCTCGCCGCCGGCCTCGCCGCCCTCCGGGCCGAGGTCGACGATCCAGTCGGCCTGCTTGATGACGTCGAGGTTGTGCTCGATCACGAGCACCGTGTTCCCGGCATCGGCGAGCCGCTGGAGAACCTCGAGGAGCTTCTCGATGTCGGCGAAGTGGAGGCCCGTCGTCGGCTCGTCGAGGATGTAGAGCGTCCTCCCCGTCGCCACCTTCGAGAGCTCGGAGGAGAGCTTCACCCGCTGCGCCTCGCCGCCCGAGAGCGTCGTCGCCGGCTGGCCGAGCTTGATGTAGTCGAGCCCGACATCGTGGAGCGTCTGCAGCCGCCGGCGGATCTTCGGGATCTTCGCGAAGAACGCGAGCGCCTCCTCGACCGACATCTCGAGGACGTCCGAGATCGACTTCCCCTTGAAGCGCACCTCGAGCGTCTCCCGGTTGTAGCGCCTCCCGCCGCAGGTCTCGCACGGGACGTAGACGTCGGGGAGGAAGTGCATCTCGATCTTGATCGTGCCGTCGCCCTTGCACGTCTCGCACCGTCCGCCCCGGACGTTGAACGAGAACCGGCCGGGCTTGTAGCCGCGCACCTTGGCGTCGGGCGTCTGGGCATAGAGCTCGCGGATGTGGTCGAAGAGCTTCGTGTACGTCGCCGGGTTCGACCGCGGCGTCCGCCCGATCGGCGACTGATCGATGTCGATGACCTTGTCGAAGCAGTCGATCCCCTCGACCGCGTCGTGCTCGCCCGGCTTCACCCGCACGCGGTGGAGCCGGTTGGCGAGCGCCTTGTAGACGATCTCGTTGACGAGGGTGGACTTGCCCGACCCGGACACACCCGTGACGGCCACGAGCTTCCCGACGGGGAACTCGACGTCGATGTCCTTGAGGTTGTGCATCCGGGCGCCGAGGACGCGGAACGAGCCGAGTTCCTCGACCCGCCGCTCGGGCACCGCGATCTCGCGCTCCCGCGAGAGGAACTGCCC
>DATBJE010000261.1:0-8479 GCA_036556565.1 Gaiellaceae bacterium | reverse complement strand
CATTCCGTCCTTTCTCTCTCGTCCTCAGCGCCGCCCCTGGCGGGCGATCGACTGGATGTTCGGCATCTTGCCCTTTCCCATCTGCTTGACCATCTTGGCCATCTGCTTGCGCGCGTTCAGGAGCTGGTTCACCTGCTGCACGGTCGTGCCGCTGCCGCGTGCGATGCGCGCGCGCCGCGAGCCGTTGATGATCTCCGGCCGGCGGCGCTCCTGCGGCGTCATCGAGAGGACGATCGCCTCGACCCTCCCAAGCTCCCGGTCGTCGACGTTCAGGCCCTGGAGCTGCTTCCCGAGCCCGGGGATCATGCCGACGATCGACTTCACGGGGCCCATCCGCCGCATCATCCGGTAGCTCTGGAGGAAGTCGTCGAAGGTGAACTGCCCGGCACGGAGCCGGCGTTCCATCTCCTCCTGCTCGTTGGCCTCCGCCGCGTCCTCCGCCCGCTCGATGAGCGTCAGCACGTCGCCCATCCCGAGGATGCGCGAGGCCATGCGGTCGGGGTGGAAGTACTCGAGCTGGTCGAGCTTCTCGCCGGTGGACGCGAGCTTGATCGGCTTGCCGGTGACCGCCTTGACGGAGAGCGCGGCCCCGCCGCGTGCGTCGCCGTCGAGCTTCGTGAGCACGACGCCGTCGAAATCCACCCGCTCCGCAAAGGCCTCCGCGACCGCGACCGCCTCCTGGCCGGTCATCGAGTCGAGCACGAGGAGGATGTTGTGCGGCTTCACCTCCTTGCGGACCGCGGCCAGCTCCGCCATGAGCGGCTCGTCGATCTGCAGCCGGCCGGCGGTGTCGACGATGACCACGTCGCGGCCCTGCGACTGGGCCTGCTCCAGCCCGGCGCGCGCCACGGCGACCGCGTCCCCGGACGAACGGTCGAGGTACACAGGGATCTGGACCTGCTTCCCGAGCTGCTCGAGCTGGTCGACCGCGGCCGGGCGCTGGAGGTCGGCGGCGACGAGCGCCGGCGTCTTGTTCTCCGACTTGCGCAGGAGCAGCGCCAGCTTCGCCGCGGCGGTGGTCTTGCCCGAGCCCTGGAGCCCGACGAGGAGGATGACCGTGGGCGGGCGGCCGGCGAACGCGAGGCGCGATCCGCCCGAGCCCATGAGCTCCGTCAGCTCCTCGTGCACGATGCGCACGACCTCCTGGCCCGGCGTCAGGCTCCTCGTGACGTCGGCTCCAAGCGCGCGCTCCTTCACGCGCGCGACGAACTCCTTCACGACCTTGAAGTTGACGTCCGCCTCGAGCAGGGCGAGCCGGATCTCGCGCGCCGCGCGCGAAACGTCCTCCTCGGTGAGGACGCCGCGGCTGCGGAGGTCGCCGAGCGCGGCTTGCAGCTTGTCGGAAAGCGTGTCAAACATGGGCCGGCGGGAAGTGTAGCCGCGTGGTTTTTCCACCCTGAGCCCGAGGAGGGGACGAGATGGCAGAGATCGCGAAGGTCATCCGCGTGATCGGACAGTCGGAGTCGAGCTTCGCCGAGGCGGCCCGCGTGGCGGTGAAGGAGGCCGCGAAGACCGTGCGCGACATCCGCGGTGCGCACGTGGTCGAGATGAGCGCCGTGGTCGAGAACGACGACATCACGGTCTTCCGCACGACCGTCGACATCGCCTTCGGCGTCGAGCGGTAGGCCTTCGGGGCCACCCCGGACCACCACCCGGCTTCGAGCCTAGCGGGAACGACCGCGCGCGTGGCGCGCGGATCGTGCCGCTTCGCGCGCAAGCCGAGGAGAAAGCGTCACGAGCCCTGCGCGACGAGGGCGCGCGCGAAGTCGCGCGGGTCGAACGGCTGCAGGTCCTCCAGCGTCTCCCCCACCCCGATGAGCTTCACGGGCAGGCCGAGCTCGTGCGTGACCGCCACCGCGACACCGCCCTTCGCCGTCCCGTCCAGCTTCGTCAGGGCCACCGCCGTCACGCCGACGGCCTCGTCGAACAGCCTCGCCTGACGGATGCCGTTCTGGCCGGTCGTCGCATCGAGGACGAGGAGCACCTCGTGCGGGGCGCCTTCCAGCCGGCCTGCGATCACCCGCCGGATCTTCGCCAGCTCCTCCATGAGGTTCGTCTGCGTGTGGAGCCGGCCGGCCGTGTCGACCACGACCACGTCGCGACCCCGTGCCTCCGCCGCCGAGATGGCGTCGAACGCCACCGCTGCAGGATCGGCGCCCCGTTGCGACCCGACGAAGTCGGCGCCCGCGCGGCCCGCCCAGATCTCCAGCTGTTCCTCGGCAGCGGCCCTGAACGTGTCGGCCGCCGCGAGGACGACGGATCGCCCCGACTCCTGGAGGCGGTTGGCGAGCTTGCCGATGGTCGTCGTCTTCCCCGTCCCGTTCACGCCCACGACGAGCACGACCGTCGGCGGACCGCCGAGGCCGAGGCGCTCCTGGCCTTCGACGGTGACGAGCTCGGCGACGATCTCCTGCAGCCCCACGAGGAGCTCCTCGCGCGTCTTGGGATCGCGGGCCTCCAGCTGCTGGACGATCTCGACCGTCGCGCCGACGCCGCAATCCGCCGCGATGAGCGCCTCCTCGATCCGCTCCCACGCTTCCTCGTCGTTCGGGTCGACGAGGAGCTCGCGCTGGAGCGCCTGACGGCTCGCCGTGAGCGACTCGCACAGCCGGCCGAACCAGCCGCGCCGCTTCTCGTCGTCGTCGGCCGAGGCGGCCTCGCGGTCGCCGAGAAACTCCGCCCAGGTGGGCGTCACGCGCTGAGCGCCCGGGCCTCGGGCTCGGCGGACAGCCGTTTTGAGACGATCTGGGAGATCCCGTCGGCGCCCATCGTGACGCCGTAGAGGATATCCGCGGCCTCGATCGTCCGTTTCTGGTGCGTGACGACGATGAACTGGGCGCGGTCGGCGAACCTCCGCAGGAGATCGGTGAAGCGTCCGATGTTGGCGTCGTCGAGGGCAGCCTCGACCTCGTCGAGGAGGTAGAAGGGGCACGGCCGCGCGAGAAAGAGCGCGAAGAGGAACGAGATCGCCCCGAGCGCCTTCTCGCCGCCGGAGAGGAGCGACAGGCGGGTGATGCGCTTGCCTGCCGGCTGGAGCTCGATCTCGATCCCCGGCTCCCCTCCCTCCTCGTCCTCGACGCGAAGGAGCCTGCCGCTCCCACCCGGGAACAGGGTCGTCGCCACCTCCTCGAAGTGGCGTTCGACCGCCGCGAGGGTCTCCTCGAAGCGCCGTTCGACGGTCTCGGTGAGGTCGTCGCGGAGTGCGGCGAGCTCGGTCAGCGACCGCTCGAGGTCCTCGCGCTGCCCCGTCAGCTCCTCGAGGCGCGCCTTCTCGCGCGCGTGCTCCTCCGCGGCGAGTGGGTTCACCTGGCCGAGCGCCTCGCGGCGGCGCTCCAGGCGTCCGAGCCGCTCGCGCAGCTCTTCCGCCTGCTCGTCCGTCAAGGCCTCGCTCTCTGCGCCCTCGGGGAGGCGCTTGACGATCTCGTCCCGTTCCGCCTCGAGGCGCGCCTTCTCGATTCCGATCGCCGACACGCGCTCGCCCGCCTCAGCCGCTGCGCGGCGCAGCTCGGACTCCCAGCCGCCGAGGCGGCGCAGCTCCTCGCCGAGCGCCGCCGAGCGGCTGCCGCCCGCGTCCACGCGGGCCCTGAGAGCGGGCTCGAGCCGCTCCGCCGTGGTCGCGGCCGCGGCGAGGGCCACCGCGACCCGCTCGACCTGGTCGGCGAGCGCGCGGAGGGCGTCCTCTCGCCGAGCGGGCTCCGCGGGAAGCGCCGCGACGGCGGTGTCGGCCGCGAACCAGCTCTCTCCGCCGGCGAGGGCGACGATCGCATCGCGCCGCTCCGCCCGTGCGCTCTCGAGCCGCGCGACGGCCTCGGCCGGCTCGACCTGCTGCGGCTCCCAGCCGGCGGCCGCCGCGAGCGCGCGCTCGTAGCTCGGCGGCTGCGGCCGCGCGGCCTGGTGCGGGCGCTCGGCCTCCGCCCGCAGGCTCGCCGCCGTCTCCTCCGCCCGCTCGCGCCGCAACCCGAGGCGCTCGATCGCGCTCCGAAGGCGATAGAGGGCCGCGGTGGCCTGCTCGTGGCGACCCGCGGCCTCCGCGAGACCCTCCTCCGCCTGCCGGCGCTCGGCGAGGACGCCTTCAAGCCGCTCGTCACGCCGCCGCCGCTCCTGCCCTGCCTCCGTTTGGCGCTCGTCGACCTCGGCGAGCCGCCCCTCGACCACCTCGAGCTCCGCCGCCGCGAGCTGCGCTCTCAGCCCCTCGATCTCCTCGCCGAGCTTCTCGGCGCGGGTGGCCGCGGTTGCCTGGAGGGCGAGCGGCCGCAGGCGCTTCCGCACCTCGTCCTCGAGATCCCGCGCGCGCTCGGCCTGCACCTCGACGCGCGCGAGCCTCAGCTCGGCGCGATGGCGGCGGCGCTTGAACTTCCCCAGCCCCGCCGCCTCCTCGACGAGCGCGCGCCGCTCCACGGGCTTCGAGGCGAGGATCTCCTCGACGCGGCCCTGGCCGACGATGGAGTGCATCTCTCCGCCGAGGCCCGCGTCCGCGAGCAGCTCGACGAGGTCGGTGCGCCGGACCCGCGCGCGGTTGACGAGGTATTCGCCGTCCTCGCCCCGCCGCAGGCGGCGCACCACCGCGAGCTCCGAGTACTCGAGCGGGCCCTCCCCGTCCGCGTTGTCGAAGACGAGCTCGACCTCGCACCAGTCGGCGGCTGGGCGGTCCTTCGAGCCCGCGTACAGGACGTCCTCGGGGCGCTCGGCGCGCAGCTCGCTGGGGCTCAGACTCCCTGCGGCCCAGACGATCGCGTCCGAGACGTTCGACTTGCCGGAGCCGTTCGGCCCGACGACCACGGCCACGCCCGGCTCGAGGCGCACCTCGACCGGGTCCGGGAACGACTTGAAGCCCCGGATCGAGACGGAGCGCAGGTACACGAGCGCGAAGTCTGACGATGCGGACGGACGGGCCTCCTCTACGCTGGCGCGGATGTCGCCGGACTGGACCGACCCCGCCTGGCTCGACCAGGCGCGCGCGTGGATCGACGCGGAGCTCGCGCGCCTCGGGCTCGCCGTCAACGGAGCCGTTGAGCAGCCGCACGTCCGGCCCTGGTCGACGGTCCTCCGCGTCCCGACGGCTGCGTGCGACGTCTGGTTCAAGGCGTGCATGCCGGCCGTCGCCTACGAGGTGACGCTGCTCCCGGTGCTCGCCGCCCGCCGGCCCGACCGCCTCCCGCGGCTGTTGGCAACCGATTCCGAGCGGGGGTGGATGCTCCAGGGGGACGGCGGAATCCGGCTCCGCGAGCTGCTCGCCGAGCACCCCGACTTCTCGCGGTGGGAGGCGGTCCTGCCTCTCTACGCCGATCTTCAGCTCGTCGCCGCCGCCGACCGCGACGAGCTGCTCGCGGCGGGAGCTCCGGATCGCCGGCTCGCGGGATTGCCGGCCCTCTACGCGGATCTCCTCGCCCGCCAGGGCTCGCTCGCCGCCGACGAGATGACCCGCCTGCGCGAGCTGACGCCGACGGTCGCACGGTTGTGCGACGAGCTCGCCGCGTACGGCCTGCCGGAGACGATCCAGCACGACGACCTCCACGACGGGAACGTGTTCGTCAGGGACGGCGCGTACGTGTTCTTCGACTGGGGCGACTCCTGTGTCGCCCACCCGTTCTTCACCCTGCACGTGACCATGCGGGTGCTCGCCTACAACCTCGGCGTGGACGAGGGCGCTGCGGAGCTCGAGCGCTACCGCGACGCGTATCTCGAGCCGTGGACCGGCATCCGGCCGCGCGACGACCTCCTGCGCGCGCTTGGCCCGGCGGATCTGCTCGGCGGAGTCGCCCGCGCCCTCGCCTGGCAGCGCGTGACCGACGGCCTCCCACCGGACGTCCGCGGCGAGTACGAGGACGCGGTCGTCGACCGCCTGCGGACGTTCCTCGCCGCGGCCGGCTAATCGTCCTGCGTCAGCTCGCGACGCGGTAGAGGCGCCAGCGGTCCGGAACGCCCTTCAGCTCGTGCTCGCCCGCGTCCTCGAACACGAGGCCCGAGCCCGCCGTCAGGTCCTTCACCGTTTGCGAGACGAGCACCTCCGAGCGCTCGGCCATCGCCCCCAGCCGGGCTCCGATCGCCACCGCAAGCCCCCCGGTCTTTCCCGCGATCGTCTCGACCTCGCCGGTGTGCACCCCGGCACGGATCTCCACGCCGACGGGCCGGAGGGCCTCGACGATCGCCTGCGCGCACCGGACACCGCGCGCGGGCCCGTCGAACGTCGCGAAGAAGCCGTCACCGGCCGTGTCGACCTCCATGCCCCGGTACCGCGCCAGCATGGCGCGAACGACGGCGTGGTGACGCTCCACGAGCTCCTTCCAGCGAGCGTCTCCGAGCGCGGCGGCCTGCTCGGTCGACCCGACGATGTCGGTGAACAGCACCGTTGCCAGCACGCGCTCCGAGCCCTCCGTCGGCCGCGAGCCCGTCACGAAGGCCCTCACCTCGGCCAGGAGCGGTTCCTGGTCTCCGGCCCACGGATAGAAATCGGTGCCCGGAAGCTCGACGAAACGTGCCCCGCTGATCCGTTCGGCGAGGTCGCGGCTCGCATCGACCGGCGATTCCTGATCGCCTGCTCGATGGAGGACGAGCGTCGGGACGTGGATCGTCGAGAGCATGCCGCGCAGGTCGAACGTGGTGTCCGATCGCTCGAATGCCGCCTCGGTCCCGGGACTCGCGCTCTGCCGAAGAAAACGGGAGTACCAGCGCACGATCCGATCGTCATTCGCGACCGAGGGGGCGAGGGCATGAAGCCACCGGCGCGCGTAGGCATCCGATGCCCAGAAGCTCTCACGCTCGCGGGTCCACACGTCGATCTGCGTCGGCTCGTAGCCGTAGGGGTAGTCGGGCGCCCTCATCATCCTTGCGCGCGCCGCATACAGGATCACCCCTCGGGTGCTTTCGGGCCTGGCCGCCGCGAAGACGGCCGCCAAGGCGCCCCCGTCGTCGCCTTGCCCGAAGACGATCGCCTCGTCCGAGCCTGCCGCGTCCATCACCGCACGGACGTCCTCGATCCTAACCTCCAGGGTGAAGAGGTCGGAATCGACCGTTCGGTCCGACAGCCCGTGCCCGCGCTTGTCGAAAAGGAGGACGCGCGAGAACGAGGCCAGGCGCTCGAGAAAACCGGCGTACAGCGGGTTCTCCCACTGGAGCTCGAGATTGGAGATCCAGTCGGGGATGATGACGACGTCGACGGGACCGTCGCCGACGACCTGGTAGGCGATATGGACGTCCCCGCTCATGGCAAAGCGGATCTCCGGGATCGTCATCGCCGCGCTAGTCGTCAGGGGCGCGCAGCTCCAGGGACCTGAGACCCCGCAGCTCGAACCAGATCCGGCGCTCGGCGCGCACGACCCGCAGGAGGACCGCGTCGCAATCGGGACACCGCGCGACCGTCCCCGGAGCCGTCATGAAGACCGAGAGCGACCCCACCTCGCGGACGGCGCCGCACGCGGCGCACGTCGCGCGCGCCACCGTCATCTCGCCGACGAAGATCTCCGCGAGCGGGCCCGCGAGCGCGTTGCCGTCGAGCATGAGATCGGAGCTCTCCATGGTCACGCTACGTGCCGGTGGGCCCGAAGCGCTCGGTCCTCACCCGGCTCGCCTCGTAGCCTAGAGCGACGAGGGCGTCGGCGGCGACCTCGACGAAGCTCGTCGGCCCGCAGACGAAGGCCGTCGCGCCGGCGCCCGGCGCACCGAAGACCTCCGCGAGCATGGCGCCGTCGACACGGCGGTCGTAGCCGGTCCAGCCCCCGGGCCGGCTCCGGGTCAGCGTGTGCCTGACCTCCGGTCCCCCCTCCTCCGCGGCGAGGTGCTCGAGCTCCTCGCGGTAGATGATGTCCTCGTACGAGCGGGCCGAGTACAGCAGGGTCGCCGGCGCGCCCGCCCCGGCTGCCGCCCGATGGCGCAGCATGGCCATCAGCGGCACGACGCCCGACCCGCCCCCGACCAGGTGGAGCGGCCCCGGTGAGTCAGGGTCCCACACGAAGTAGCCCCCGACCGGCCCCCGCAGCTCGAAGCGCTCGCCGGGCCCGAGGACGTCGGTCAGGAAGGGCGAGACCTCACCGTCCTCGAGGCGCTCGACGGTGAGATCGAGGCGCTGGCGCCCGGGCGGCGACGCGATGGAGTAGCTCCGCTGCGCCTGGTATCCGTCCTCCGCGGTCAGGCGGACGTCCACGTGCTGGCCGGCCGCGTGGCCGGGCCAGTCCGGAACGTCGAGCACGAGCGTCTTCACGGTCGCGGTCTCGGGGACGTGCTCGACGAGCTCGGCCAGCCGCCAGGCGAGGGGCGCCCTCAGTCGCCCCAGTACCGCTGTTCCCGCCACGGGTCGCCGTAGAGGTGGTAGCCGAGGGATTCCCAGAAGCCGGGCTCGTCCTCGTCCATGAGGCGCAGCCCTCGCACCCACTTGGCGCTCTTCCAGAAGTAGAGGTGCGGGACGAGCAGCCGGGCCGGCCCGCCGTGCTCGGGATCGAGCGGCTCGCCGCCGTAGCCGAAGGCGACCCAGGCCTTCCCGTCG
>DATBJE010000260.1:0-6212 GCA_036556565.1 Gaiellaceae bacterium | reverse complement strand
GCACGACGGGCGGAACCGCCGAGACGGGCGGCGAGCTTCCCTTCACGGGCCTCCCGGTCTGGATCCCCGTCCTGCTGGCGTTCGCCCTGCTCGCGAGCGGCGGCTTCCTCCTGCGGCGCAAGCGGGACGACGTCTCGTAGGCACGGCAACGATCGACGTTGACACGGGGCGGCGCGAGCCGCCCCGTGCGTCGTTCCACGGCATCCCTCGATCGGGGGACGAGCGCCTACCCCTTGTGGTGGTCCGTGGTCGCCGTTCGCGGGGGATCGCCGCGCACGCGGTTGTTTTTCCCTTTCTCCCTGCTAATGAGCGACTAGGGAGGCTCCCTTCGGCTGCTGCGGCAACTCGGCGGACAGGGAGATCACACCGAGTCGAAGGGGAGAAGAGGGATGAAGCGACTGTTCTTTCTCGTCGCGGCGGCGCTGGCGGTGCTGGCACTGTCCGCGACACCTGCGGTTGCACACGGGTCGCACCACGACCCCGGGTGCAAGGACGACCTGGGCGCCTCGTACGGCGGCGGCGGCTGGAACCACTGCGACGACGAGCCCGACTGCCCGCAGCTGGGCGCCAGCTCGTGGGGCGGTGGCGGCTGGAACGACTGCGAGGAGCCCGAGTGCCCCGAGCTGGGCGCCAGCTCGTGGGGTGACAAGCATGACGACTGCGAGGGCACGACCACCGGCGGTGACACGACGACCGGAGGGGACACGACCACCGGCGGCGAAACCACCACGGGTGGCGAGACCACGACCGGCGGGGAGACTACGACCGGGGGCGAAACGACCACCGGCGGTGAGACCACTACCACCACCACCGGCGGCGGGACGACCACCGGCGGCGGCGGCACGACCGGCGGGGGCGTCAGCGCCGGCACGACGGGCGGCGACCCGAGCGCCGGCGCGGGCGGGACGCTTCCGTTCACCGGCCTTCCCGTCTGGATGCCCATCCTGCTCGCGTTCGTGCTGCTCGCGAGCGGTGGGTTCCTCATGCGCCGCAAGCGCGACGAGGTCGCGTAGCGACGAGGGTCGAGCTCGAAACGACACGGGGCGGCCTCCAGGGCCGCCCCGTTCGCGAGGCCTCCGGGGCGCGCGTGTATAAGAACTCCTTGCGAAATGAAGCACTGAGCCGCCGGGCCGCCCTGGACGGCGCGATGCTGCGTCCTCGGGCGCGCCCGTATTCCCGAATACGAGCGCTCCCTGCGTCCTTGCCTCGCACTCGCCCAGGACACCCCGGCGACGAGGCTTCATTCCGCAATGAGTTCTGAGGGGGCTGGCGTGCAAGAACGGCTCGAGGCGAGCCGCGCCGGCCGCGCGGCGATCAGCGTCTTCATCGTCGTCACGATCGCGAGCGTCGTCGTCTGGAACCTCCCGTCGTCGGCGATCAAGGACGAGGCGATCGCGTACGCCGGCCCGTACATCCGCGCCGCCGGCCTGAACCAGAACTGGGGCGTCTTCTCGCCGGACCCGCGCCGCAACACACTCTTCCTCGTCGCCCGCGTGCGGTATGCCGACGGGAGCCGGGAGGTCGTCTCGCCTCCCCAGGGCGGGCGGCTGGTCGGCGGCTACTGGGACTACCGTTGGCGCAAGTGGACGGAGTGGACGACCTCGGACGAGCACCAGGAGCTCTGGCAGCCCGCAGCCGCCTGGTTCGCGCGCCGCGCGCGCGCTCAGGGCCGCAACCCGGTGAGCGTGACCCTCATCCGCCAGTGGCGCGATCTGCTGCCCCCGGGGCCCGGCCCGAGCGCCGGCCCGTGGCACGAGTACGCCTTCTACACGTACGACGTCCCCGGCGCGCAGGAGACGGAGCCCCGATGACGAGGGCGGTTGTGGCGTGGGAGCGGTTCTGGTTCAGGGACGTCGAGACGTCGACGCTCGCCCTCTTCCGGATCGCCTTCGGCATCGTCGTGGTCGCGTGGACGATCTCGCTCGCCCCGGCGCTGTACTCCTTCTTCACCGACGACGGCATCCTTCCGGGGCATCCCGACAACGGATCGGGCGCGTGGGGGCTGCTCCAGCTCGACTCGAGCGCCACGGCCGTCACGATCCTCTACCTGTTCCTGCTCGTCGGGAGCCTGTGCCTCCTGGTCGGCTTCCGAACGCGGCTGGCCGCCGTCGTGGTCTTCGTGTGCCTGGTCTCGTTCTCGCGCCGCGACCCCTGGGTCCTGAACTCCGGCGACCTGCTCATCTTCGTGCTGGCCTTCTACCTCATGCTCGCGCCGTCGGGCACAGCGCTCTCGGTCGACCGGTGGCTCGGGTCGAGACGCCGGTTCTGGGAGTTCCCGAAGCGGTCGATCTGGCCGCTCAGGCTGATCCAGGTGCAGGTGAGCCTGCTCTACTTCTTCGCCGTCTGGGCGAAGGTGCGGGGCACGACGTGGAACGACGGGACCGCCGTCTCCTACTCGTTCCGGCTCGAGGACCTCGAGCGGTTCCCGGTCCCGGGCTTCCTCACCGACACCGTCGTCCTCGTGAACCTCCTGACCTACGGGACGCTGGGCGTCGAGCTGGCGCTCGCGATCCTCGTCTGGAACGGCAAGCTTCGTCCGTGGGTGCTCCTTCTCGGCGTCGGGCTGCACCTCGGGATCGACTACGCGGTGCGCGTCGGCTTCTTCAGCTTCGCCGCCCTCGTCGCCTACATCGCCTTCCTGCCGCCCGAGACGGTGAGCAGCTGGGTGTACCGGGTGCGCGACCGGATGGCCCGGAGCCGGCTGTCCTGGCTCGTACCACGCGTCGACCCGGTGGAGCCGGGAAGCCACCCGTGAGCGACGCGGTCATCCTCTACGACGCCGACTGCGGCTTCTGTCGTACGGCGGTGGCACGAGTCCTGGCGTGGGACCGCGCGGGCCGGCTGCGTTCGGTTCCGCTCCAGAGCACGGAGGCCGACCGGCTGCTCCCCGGGCTGGCACCCGACGAAAAAATGGCATCCTGGCACCTCGTGATCGGCGGCCAGGTCCACTCCGGCGGCGCGGCCGCGGCGCCGCTCCTGCGACTCCTTCCCGGCGGACGGCCGCTGGCGTCCGTGCTCGCGGCGCTCCCGGGAATGACCGACCGCGCGTACCGCCTCGTGGCGCGCAACCGCGACGGCGTCGGCCGGCTCGTCGGCGCGCGCTGCGCGGTCCCGGCGCGGCGGGACGGGGAGGGCCGGGCGTGACCCGCAGGCGCGTCGGAGCGGTCCTCGCGGGGCTCGGCATCCTCGTGGCGGCCTACGCGGTCACGGTCGTCCTCTGGCGGGATCCGGCGACGGATCTCTATGCCCGCTGGAAACAGCACACGCTCAGCGACGAGCTCGCCAAGACGTTCGCCGAGGAGCGCGGGATGTTCGCCTCGCTGCAGATCCGCGACGAGAACGCCACCCGCCACGTCTCCGGCAAGGATCTGCGCATCGGACTCGAGCAGCTCGCCGTCGCGCAGGCGGCGAACGACCTCCACGCGAGGCTGAAGCTCGGAAAGCCGCTGGGCCGGCTGAAGGTCCCGCGCCTGGGGCTGAACACGGTCTTCGTGCACGGGACGCGCTGGGGCCCTGATCTCTCACAGGGCCCGGGGCACTATCCGCAGACGTCGCTTCCCGGCGTCGGGCGGACGATGGCGATCGCCGGGCACCGGACGACCTTCGGCGCTCCGTTCCGGCACATCGATTCGCTCCGCAGGGGCGACCCGATCACCGTCGCGCTCCCGTACGCGACCTTCCACTACAGGGTGTTCCGCCACGAGATCGTCGACAACGAGAACTGGAGCATCGTCCGCGACCGCGGCTTCGACACGCTCGTGCTCTCCGCGTGTCACCCGCTCTACAGCGCCGAGAAGCGCTGGGTCGTGTTCGCCCGCCTCGTCAGGGTCGCTCCTGTCGGCGGGATGCCCTACGCGGCCTGAAAGCTCGATTCGGAGCCGAGTTCTGAGCCGGCGGGCCAGACTAACCCTCCGGCCAGTACCCGAGCGGCCCGAACGGCGCTTTCCTGAAAGCACGAACCTGCGCCTCCAGGGAGAAGGCCATGAGGGGACACGCTCGGGCCGCCGCGCTCGTCGCGGTGAGCGATAGGCCGTCGCGCCGGATCGACCGGCGCGCTTCCGGGCGCGGGGAGGGCCGTCTGTGCGACCGAGCCGGGCAGCGACTCTCGTCATCTCGTCCGTCGGGCTGGGGACGGGCGAGGCGCGGCCCGGGGGTAGCGCCCCTTCAGGCGACGCCCCCGGGCGGGCGCATCGACAGGCCGCTCAGTGGGCCTCGCCGGGCGGAGCTCCTCCGCCGGGCTACGGCCCCGGGCTGCCGCTAGACAGCGGGCCGGCGCTCGCGAGCAGGTAGACGCTCGCGAGCCCGGCCCACTCGTCGTAGCGCTCGAGGAGGTCGCGCGTGTCCTGGGGCTCGGCGCGCCGGCCGAGCAGGGACGAGCAGAGCTTCAGGAGCCCCAGGTCGCCGACGAGGCCGCGCTCGAACCTGCCGAGGCCGTAGAGGGAGATCACTCCTGCCGACCACGGGCCGAGCCCGCGCTCGCGCTCGATGCGTGCGGCCGCCGCCGCCGTCTCCACGCGGTGCAGCTTCTCCACATCCCACTCCCGCGAGACGCGGACGAGCGTGTTCGCCTTGCGGGCCACGAGGCCGTCCCGGGCGAGCCGGGCGGTCGAGGAGGCGCCGAAGGTCACGCGGGTCGGGGGCAGCAGGAGGCCCTCCTGCGGCGCCCGCGTCCCGTGGCCGCGGAGGAGCCTGGCCTCGAGCAGCCGGGCTGCCCGCGCCTCGATCAGCTGGCCGCAGACCGCCTTCAGGAGCGCGTGCGTGACCGTCGCCGTCCGGAGTGGACGGAGCCCGCGCAGGCGTCGCAGGGCCGGGCCGAGCAGCGGGTCCTCGGCGAAGCGGCGCAGGAACGGCGCATGGTCGTCGTCGGCCGCGAGGACGAAGCGGAGCTTCGGGAGGGCCTCGTCGGGGCGCGCGGCTTCGACTGTGGCGGCGAGGCTCCCGTCCGGTCGCTGGCGGACCCGCGCGAGCGCCGGCTCGCCGTCGACCTCGAAGGCCAGCGTGAGCACGCCGTCGCGGAACCGCCGGGTCGGGTCGCTCCGGAGCCGGGCCGAGAGCGCGAGCGAGTACGGCCGCCGGGGCTCGAGCGTCGTCTCGAACGTCACCGCCCGAGCCTAGCGGCCCGGCACGGATCTCAAGCAACAGACTGTTACTTGCCGGCTAGCGCCTGACGCCGAACTCGGCGGCGACGATCGTGGCGTCGTCCCACTGCGCGAAGTAGCCGCGCGGGTTCGTCACGTGCACCGCGGCGACGCCGACGTTTCGCCACTGCGGGTTGAGGATGTTCGCGCGATGCCCGGGGCTCGCCATCCAGCGGCGCACGGTCGCGCTCGCGGAGAGCCCGGGAGCGCCCCAGGCGAGGTTCTCGCCGGCGCCCCAGGAGGAGTAGCCGGGCCCGGGCCAGTACCAGCGGATCCAGGTGTCGAACGGCGTCCAGCGCCGGGAGCGGCCGGGCGTGAAGAGGTCGTGGCTGAAGTAGCCCTCGGCCGCCGTCGAGCCGGCGTGGCGGTCGGCGGCCGTCGTCAGGCGCTTGACGACCCGGAGGGTGCGGAGCCCGTGGCTCCGGCGGATCGCGTTCATGCGCGCGATGACGTTCGCCTCGAGGGTCTGCTTCTCCCTGAGGACGGGGGCCGCCCCGGCAACCGGCGCGCCCGCCAGTACCACGAGCGCGAGCACGACGAGGGCGCAGCCTGCGACCTTCCCACCCATGAAGGTAACGATTGGCGCATTTGCCGCCCCATGCGTCCCCCAAACGAGGCACCTGAAAAGAGGGCCGAGAGCGGGGAGAATTGAGGCTGTTGCGCCTTCGTCGCGGAGCCGATACGGACTCTATGGCGTGCGCGGGCACTCCCGACCGGTTCGATACCATAGGTCCGGCTGTCGACTGGAAGGACGCTGAGTAGGTTGTTCGAGCGCTTCACCGAGAGAGCCAGGCAGGTCGTCGTTCTCGCCCAGGACGAGGCCCGCGCCCTCAAGCACAACTACATCGGCACGGAGCACATCCTCCTGGGCCTCCTCCGCGAGGAGGAGGGTCTCGCCGCGCGCGTGCTCGAGAGCCTGGACATCACGGTGGAGGAGGTGCGCGCCCAGGTCGCGCGCATCGTCGGCCAGGGCGACGAGGTGACCACCGGCCAGATCCCGTTCACGCCGCGCGCGAAGAAGGTGCTGGAGCTCGCGCTGCGCGAGGCCCTGTCGCTCGGGCACAACTACATCGG
>DATBJE010000259.1:0-1729 GCA_036556565.1 Gaiellaceae bacterium | reverse complement strand
GCGGGCCATCGTGTCGTGGTAGTTCGCGTAGGCCTCGTACCACTCGAGCATCGTGAACTCGGGCTGGTGCTTGTAGGAGATGCTCTCGTTGCGGAAGTCCTTCCCGATCTCGTACACCTTCTCCAGCCCGCCCACGATCAGGCGCTTGAGGTAGAGCTCGGTCGCGATCCGTAGGTAGACGTCGGTACCGAGCTCGTTCGCGTGCGTCACGAACGGCTCGGCGAACGCGCCGCCGTAGCGCGGCTGGAGCACCGGGGTCTCCACCTCCACGAAGCCGGCCGCGTCGAGGCGGCGCCTGATGGACGAGAGCACACGGCTTCGGATGATGAAGTCGCGCCTCGTCTCCTCGTTGACGAGGAGGTCGAGCCAGCGCCGCCGGTAGCGGGTCTCGGCGTCGACCAGCCCGTGAAACGTGTCGGGGAGCGGGCGCTTCGTCTTGGCGAGGAGCACGAGCTCGTCGACCGCCAGCGAGGGCTCGCCGCGCCTCGTCTTCGTCGGCGCGCCGATCGCCCCGACGATGTCCCCGAGGTCGACGTCCACGGCGCCGCTCCGGTCGGCCGAGCACAGGAGCTGGAGGCGGCCCGACCGGTCGACGAGGTCGAGGAAGACGAGCTTCCCGTGGCCGCGGCGCGCAAGGACGCGGCCGGCGACGCGCCTCGCCTCGACGCCCTCGGCGCCCGGCTCGAGCGCGTCGGCCTCGGCGCGTACGGACGCGATCTCGTCCCGGTCCGGGAAGCGCTTGGGCAGGCCCATCGGCCGCGAGTCTAGTGGCCGCACTGGACCAGCCCCCCGGTCACGGACACAAGTAACAGTCTGTTACTTGGTGCCTCGGATCCGGGGATCGACCGCATTTCTGCCACCCACGCCCCCACAAGTAACAGACTGTTACTTGCCGGTGAGCGCGACCGCCCTGGGTTTGGGCCGTGATCGAGCACGCGCCGCCGGGGGTCGGGGGCGTGAGGGCACAGTGCTCTGCACGGGCCCTCGCAGCCACCGGGCGCCGGCGGCGTGAGGCGGGGCGGGGCCGGGCTTCGCCCGGCGGGAGCACCGCCCGCGCACGGCTGCGTGACGACTCCTAGCGGGCCTCCGGCGTGCCGCTGGGGGTCGGGGGCAAGAGGGCACAGTGCTCTGCACGGGCCCTCGCAGCCACCGGCCGTCAGCGGTGCGTCCGGGGGGCCGCTAGGCGGCCTTGATGTCCATGATCTTGTACTTCAGGGAACCGCGCGGGGCGGTGACCTCGACGGTCTCGCCCTTCTTGCGGCCGAGGATCGCCCTACCGACCGGGGACTCGTTGGAGAGCCGGTACTCGGCGGGGTCGGCCTCGGCCGAGCCGACGATCGTGTACTCGATCGTCTCCTTGGCGTCGATGTCGCGGAGACGGACGATCGTGCCGACGCTGACGACGTCCGTCGTGACGTCGCCGGAATCGATGACGCGCGCGTCCTTCAGCCGCTCCTCGAGCAGGGCGATCCGATGCTCGAGCATCGCCTGCTCGTTCTTGGCATCGTCGTACTCCGAGTTTTCCGCGATGTCGCCGAACTCCCGAGCCTGCTTGATCCGCTCGGCCACCTCGCGGCGCTTCGCGGTCGAGAGATACTCGATCTCTTCCTTCAGCTTCTCATGACCCTCGGGAGTGAGAATCACTTCCTTCACGATCGTTCCTCCATAGGCCCCATAACAACGAAACGCGGCGCCTTCCCGCACCGCCGGGCGATCATTGTAGCCGCCG
>DATBJE010000258.1:0-6709 GCA_036556565.1 Gaiellaceae bacterium | reverse complement strand
GGCGTACCTGAAGGCGAACTGGCCGTCCGAGTACATGGCCGCGCTCATCTCCTCGGTCATGAACACGAAGGACAAGGTGCCGTTCTACGTCGCGGCCTGCGACGAGATGGGCATCGAGGTGCTGCCGCCGGACGTGAACGTGTCGGCCGAGGACTTCCGCGTCGTCGCGGGGAAGATCCGGTTCGGCCTGAACGCCGTAAAGAACGTGGGGGAGAGCGCGGTCCGCTCGATCCTCGCCGCGCGCGAGGAGGGCGGACCGTTCTCGTCGATCTGGGACTTCTGCGAGCGCGTCGATCCGCAGCTCGTGAACAAGCGGGCGCTCGAGAGCCTCGTCAAATCGGGCGCGCTCGACTCGACCGAGGCGACGCGGCGCGGGATGCTCGCGGTGCTCGAAGACGCCCTCTCGGTCGGCGGCCGGCTCCATGCCGACCGGCTGGCCGGCCAGGGCTCGATCTTCGACTCGCTCGAGGTCGAGGGCGAGGGCGCGGGCGAGAACGGCGGGGCCCAGCACCGCCCGATTCCCGCGGAGGAGTTCGAGAAGCGGGACCTGCTCGCCCTCGAGAAGGAGAGCCTCGGGCTGTACGTCTCCGAGCACCCGCTCGACGCGGTGCGCGACCAGCTCCGCCGCAAGACCGACTGCCGCATGGCCGAGGTCGAGCGCCGCCGCGACGGCGAGGTGGTCACGGTCGGCGGGATCGTCGCCGCGATCAAGCAGCTGACGACGAAGAAGGGCGACCCGATGGTCTTCCTGCGCCTCGATGACCTCTCGGGCTCGATCGAGACCGTCGTCTTCAACTCCGTGTACGCGGCGGCCCGGGAGCTGCTCGAGCCCGACCGCGTGCTCGTGGTCAAGGGGCGCATCGACCACAAGGAAGGCGAGACGAAGCTCATCGCCATGGAGCTGGCGCCGTTCGAAGCGACGGCCGACAAGGGCGAGGTCCGGCTCAAGCTCGACGCGCGCAAGGCGCCGGCCGGGACGATCCGCGAGCTCGCCGACGTCGTCCGGAGCTTCCCCGGGGAGGCCGAGGTCGTCCTCGAGCTCGAGACGTCGGTCGGCCGGCAGACGTACGCGTTCGGGCCGGGCTTCCGCGTCTGTCCCGAGGCGGACTTCTACGCCGAGGTGAAGGCGCTCCTCGGCGAGGCCGCGATCCGCTAGCCCTGCTCGGCCTGCGGGGTCGCGGTCGGGCGGCGGCGGCCGAGAGCCTGGATCAGCCGGCGGAGCGCGCGGGGGCGCTCGGGCTCGAAGTCGGGCTCGGCGTCGACGCGGGCCGGGCCGTCGTCCGGGCGGCCGCCGGTCAGGGATCCGAAGACGCTGACCGGGTGATGACGAAAGAGGTCGCGATCGTTGCGCATGCCCTCGGGACGACCGAGCGGCGCCCGATCTTCCCTCGGCAGCGGATTAAGGGCGGGTTAACGGTGTGACTTCCCCCAAGCGGGGGACAACCGATGGCGTCTTAAGGCCGAAGCTGTGGTGTACATCAGCGGAAGGACACACCAAAGATGCCTGCGGTAGAACAAGACCTCCAACTCGATTTCGACGCCGAAGCGGCGCTCGTGCGAGCCTGGCGCATGGAGGAGCTCGAGCGGGCCGGCTATACGCTGGTCGACGCCGAGCAGCTGGCCGATCTGACCTACGTGGACCTCCACCTGGCGACCGGCCTCCTCCGGCAGGGCTGCCCATCCGAGCTGGCGCTTCGCATCCTCGTCTAAGAGCGGCCGCCTGACCCGCTGAGGGAGTCGGTAGGCTCTCGCCGGTGATCCGGCCGGGCACAGCGCTCGCCTCGATTCCGAGCCCCTCGAGCGGCGACATCGACCTGGGGCCGGTGCAGATCCACGCCTACGGGCTGATGCTGCTGCTCGGCATCGTCGCCGCCACCTGGCTGACGGGCCGGCGGTGGACGGGCCGGTGGGCGTTCTGGCGCGAGCCGGGCGGCGACGTCGTCTTCAGCGTCGCCATGTGGGGCGTCGTCGGCGGAATCATCGGCGCGCGCCTCTACCACGTCGTCACGAGCTGGAACACGGTCGACGACCAGTGGTGGGAGCCGTTCGCCGTCTGGCAGGGCGGTCTCGGCATCTGGGGCGGCATCCTCGGCGGCTGTCTCGCCGGCGCCATCGTCCTGCGCCGCAAGGGCGAGAGCATCTACGCGTTCATGGACGCCGTCGCCCCGGGGCTCCTCCTCGCCCAGGCGATCGGGCGGTGGGGCAATTACTTCAACCAGGAGCTCTTCGGGAAGCCGACCGACCTGCCGTGGGCGCTCGAGATCGACCCGGTCAACCGCCCGGTCGGCTACGAGGCGAACGAGACGTTCCACCCGACGTTCCTGTACGAGTCGCTCTGGTGCTTCCTCGGCGTCGGCGTGCTCCTGCTCGTCGACCGCCGCTTCAAGCTGAAGGCCCCGGGCCTCTTCTGCCTCTACGTCCTCTGGTACACGGCCGGGCGGTTCGGGATGGAGCTCCTGCGGATCGACCCGGCGCACGAGATCGCGGGCCTGCGCCTGAACGCCTGGGTCTCGATCGGCGTCTTCGTGCTGGCGCTCATCGGCCTCGTCTGGTCGCAGCGGCGCAGCGAGGAGGGCAAGCGGCGGCCGCCGCAGGCCGAGCCGCCCGGGGCCGGCAAGAAGATGGCGATCCCGAAGGGCCGCGTCCGGTAGCACCTCTAGCCTCTCGCGCATGGCCCTCGCCGTGCGCGAGCTTCCCCTCGATCTCGACGCGTTCGAGGGGCCGTTCGACCTCCTCCTCACGCTCGTCCTGCGTGAGGAGCTCGAGCTCCGGGACGTCGACATCGCGGAGATCGTGGTGGCGTTCCTGGAGCGGCTGGCCGACCGCGACGAGCTCGACCTCGACGCGTGCGGCGAGTTCCTCGTGCTCGCGTCGGCACTGCTCGAGCTGAAGGCGCGCGGGCTCTTTCCGGACGAGGATCTCGATCTGGAGGGGCTCGACCCGGAGGAGGCCGCCGAGGAGCTCGCCGAGCGGCTCGCCGCCTACCGCCGATTCCGCGCCGCCGCCGGCTGGCTCGAGGAGCGGCTGAAGGCCGAGTCCGACCGCTACTTCCGTCTCGGGCCGGCGCCGCTCTCGCCGACGGCCGAGCGGCCCCTCGCCCAGCAGGAGCCGGCGCAGCTCGTGTCGGTGCTGCGCGCGCTCGCGGCCGAGCCGCCCGAGCCGTCACTCGGCCATCTCGTCCTCTCGTACCCGCCGCTCTCCCGGTTCCTGGAGCGCTTCCGGACGCTGCTTCGCTCCAGAGGGCGGTTCGCCTTCGACAACGAGGTCGACCGGCTCCCGCGCGTCGACCAGGTCGTCGCCTTCCTCGCCCTCCTCGAGCTGCGAAAGCGGAACGAGGCGCAGATCGCGCAGGCGGGGCCCTTCGAGCCCATCACGGTATGGAACGCCTCCGCCTCGTAGAGAACCCCGTCGACCGGCTCGCGCGCACGGTCGAGGCGCTGCTCGTGATCGCCTCCAAGCCCCTCTCGATCGACGAGCTGGCGACGGTCACCGAGGAGACCGAGGAGCGCGTCGAGACCGCCCTCGGGCTCATCGCCGGCCGGCTCCGCGAGGGTCGGAGCGGCATCGTCCTCGAGCACGTGGCCGGCGGCTACGCGCTTCGTGCCGCCCGGGAGGCGGCCGAGGCGTGCGCCCGCCTCGTCGAGCGCCCCGTCCAGCGGGGGCTCACGCAGGCCGCGCTCGAGACGCTCGCCGTCATCGCCTATCTCGGCCCGGTCAGCCGCCCCGAGATCGCGCGGATCCGTGGCGTTGCCGCCGACTCCGCCGTCGCGGGCCTCGTCGAGCGCGCGCTCATCGCCGAGGCGGGGCGGGACCAGGAGGGAGGCGCCGTTCGCTACGAGACGACGCCGCTCTTCGAGCGGGTCTTCGGCCTCTCGGGCCCGGACGACCTGCCCGAGCTCGAGGACCTCGGCGGGGACGCGGACGAGCTGCGCGCCCGGCTCGAGGACGTCGCCGCCCGCCGCGGCGCCTGACGCGCTCGCTCAGACGCTTGTGTTCCACGACCACCGTCCTTCAGGGGACTGTGAAGACCCGGATCCGCTTGGTCAGGCCAAGTCGCACTTTGTGCCGTGGAACACAAGCTAGCGTCGAAGCTAGCTCGCCCGGACGATCCCCTCGGCCTCCTCGCGGGTGAAGGCGCGGAGCGTCTCCGTCGTCACCTGGCCGTGCTTGGCGACCTCGATGAGGATCTGGTAGGCGGCCTCGTCGTTCGGGGCCTCGAAGATCTCGACGACGTCGAAGCGGCCGAGCGTGACGTAGGCCTGGAGGAGCTTCCCGCCGCGGCTCTCGATCGCCTGCTCGGCCTCCTCCACGCGGTCACGCCACGCGGGGATGCCGCCGAGGCCCTGTGACGTCCACTTCATCAGGGTGATGTAGATCGGCACGGCGGAATAATGACTTGCCGTGGACTCGACCGGCTACTCGTCGTGCGCCTGAACGCCTACCTCGCGCGGGCCGGCGTCTCCTCCCGCCGCGGGGCGGAGGAGCTGATCCGGGCCGGGCGCGTGCGCGTGAACGGCGAGGCCGCGGGCCTGGCGACGTTCGTCGGCGAGGGCGACCGTGTCGAGCTCGACGGCGCGCCGCTCGCGGTCGAGCCGCTCGCGTACGTGCTCCTGCACAAGCCGCAGGGCGTCGTCACGACCGCGGACGACCCGCACGGCCGGCCCACGGTCGTCGGTCTCGTCGGGCACGAGCGGCGCATCGTCCCCGTCGGCCGCCTCGACCTGGACACCTCCGGCGCGCTTCTCCTCACGAACGACGGCCCGCTCGCGCACCGCCTCATGCACCCGCGCTACGAGGTGGAGAAGGTCTACGAGGCCGAGGTCGAGGGGATTCCGGACGAGGCCGTGATCGTGCACCTTCGGGCGGGCGTGGCGCTCGACGACGGCCGAACGGCGCCCGCGGGCGCCCGCCTCCTCCGTCGCGACGAGGACCGGGCCGTGCTCGAGCTCAGCCTCCACGAGGGCCGCAAGCACCAGGTGAAGCGGATGTGCGAGGCGGTGGGCCATCCGGTCCGCCGACTCCACCGACGCGTCTACGCGGGCCTGGAGCTCGGTGACCTCGCGCCGGGAGAGTGGCGGGAGCTCCGGCCCGACGAGGTCGCGCGGCTCCGCGAGCTCACCGCACGTCCCGGGTCCACGGCAACGTCCCCTCGCGCGTGAAGACCAGCTCCTCGACGTAGACCAGCCCGAAGAGCCGGTCGAGGAGCGAGCGCCGGCGGCCGTCGACGAGCATCCAGGCCTTGGCGACGAGGAGGAGCGCGACAAGGACGACCGACACGCTGATCGCGGTGCGCTCGGCCGTCGAGTACTCGCCGAGCGGCTCGCCCGCGAGGACGAGGTAGACGTTGTCCACCGCGAGGGCGAGCACGAACGCGAGCGCCCCGCGGGGCACCGTGCGCCGCCAGCCGGGCGGCCGTCCGGTCTGCTCCCGCGTGAGCTCGAAGTCGAGCGCGCGCATCCCGAGCGTCGCCCCGGTCGTCCAGTAGTAGGCGAAGTACGCGACGACGGGCGCCGCCACGATCACCTGCGAGACGGTGATGAGCGCCGAGCCGGGGATGCCCCGGAGGTCTCCCGCGGTGAAGCTCACGGCCCCGACCGCCTCGAAGACGCCCGCCACGATCGAGGCGATGACGAAGATCACGCCGCAGATGAGCCAGTCGATCGCCCCGGCGCCGACCCTGCGGAGCGGGCTCGGGAAGGTCGCCGTGTAGGCGCCGTCCGGGGCGACGAACATCTACGGCGGGACGAAGCCGACGCGCTCGTAGGCCACTGCGAGCGTCTCGCCGGCGATGGCGTGCGCCTTCCCCGCTCCCCGGGCGAGGATCTCCCGCAGCGTGTCCGGGCTGCCGCGCAGCTCGCCGTAGCGGAGGCGAATCGGGTCGAGGAGCGCGACGACGGCCTCCGCAACCTCCTCCTTGAACTTGCCGTAGCCGGCGCCGTCGTAGCGGTCCTCGATGTCCTCGGGCGCCTCGCCCGTGACCACGGCCATGATCTCGACGAGGTTCGTGATCCCGGGCTTGTCGTCGGCCCTGACGACGTCGCGGCCGGAGTCGGTGACCGCCGAGCGCACCTTGCGCCGGATCGTGTCCGGCGGGTCGAGCACCTTGACGATCCCCAGGTCGGACGAGAACGTCGTGGACATGCGGCTCTCGGGGTCCTGGAGGTCCATGATCTTCGCGCCGATCTCGCCGTAGGTGCCCTCCGGGACGACGAACGTCTCGCCGAAGCGCTGGTTGAACCGCTGCGCGAGGTCGCGGGCGAGCTCGAGGTGCTGCCGCTGGTCCTCGCCCACGGGAACGAGGTCGGCGTTGTAGAGCAGGATGTCGGCGGCCTGGAGGACCGGGTAGGTGAGGAGGCCGACGCCGAAGCTCTCCTGCGCCGCCGACTTCTCCCGGAACTGCGGCATCCGCCGGGCATCCCCGTAGGGGGTCATGCACTCGAGGACCCAGGCGAGCCGCGGGTGCTCGGGAACGTGGCTCTGCACGAAGAGGGTGCAGACGTCGGGGTCGAGCCCGCAGGCGATCAGCAGCGCGGCGAGGTCGAGCGTGGACTCGCGGAGCTCCTCCGGCTCCTGCGGGACGGTGATCGCGTGCAGGTCGACGATGGGATGGAAGGCGTCCACCTCGTGCTGCTCGTCCACCCAGCGCCGGATGGCCCCGACGTAGTTGCCGAGGTGCTTCTCGCCGGTCGGCTGGATTCCGGACAGGACG
>DATBJE010000257.1:0-5422 GCA_036556565.1 Gaiellaceae bacterium | reverse complement strand
GAGCCGCTCGTCGCGGGCGTAGTCCGAGTAGAACACGGTGCCCGACCAGATGAAGACGTTGGCGAGCACGCCCGCGCTGAGCCGGATGAGCGCGACGTAGACGATCTTCGCGCCGGTGCCGAACCAGGCCGGGCCCGGGAGAGGCTCCACGAGGGCGGCCCACATGAGCGCGCCGAAGGTGAAGAAGGAGACGTGCTCGAGCGCGTGCACGACGGAATGCGCGAGGGCGGCCTGGTAGAGGGCGGGGACGTGCCAGACGACGAGGTTCAGGATCCAGAGCGGGAGCGCCACGAGCGGATTGGCGAGGACGCGGAGCCGCATGACGAGCGGGAGGGCCAGGGCGGGGCGCAGGATCGGGCCCGTGAGCCCGAGGACGACGAGGAGCGGCGCGATGTCCCCCAGCAGGATGTGCTGCGTCATGTGGACGAAGAAGAGCCGCGTCTCGCCGATGTAGTCGATCGGCGAGACGAGCGCGAGGAGCACGAGGCCCAGTCCCGAGTAAAACGCGAGCTGCCTCGGCCACCAGACCGGCCGCCCCTTGCCGGCCAGCACCGCGCACCGCCTCGCGTAGAGAGCCGCGAAGAACGCGATCGGCACGATCTGGAACGGGTCGAGCGTGAAGATCCAGATGCCGTCGCCGGGGAAGGTCACTTGCCGACTCTCCTCCGCTCGCGCACGTAGGCGACGGCTGCCAGGGCCGCGATCGCGATCGCGGGCCCGGCGTACACGAGGCCGGCGATCCAGTGGCCCGCGTGCCCGACGACGATGTCCACGGGAGGAACGGTACTCGCGCGGCGATTCGCGCCGGAGGGGAAGCGGTCGGCTCCCGCTCTCGGCGCCGATCGCCAGAATACGAGGAGATGCCGAAGACGCTCTTCGACCGCGTGTGGGAGGCCCATCTCGTCGCCGAGCCGGACGGGGAGCCGCCCCTGCTCTACGTCGACCTGCACCTCGTCCACGAGGTGACGTCGGCGCAGGCCTTCGAGGGCCTTCGCCTCGCGGGCCGCCCGGTGCGCCGGCCCGACCTCACGCTGGCGACGATGGACCACAACGTCCCGACGGACGACCGTCCGGCCGACGACCTCGCGGCCGCGCAGCTCCAGGCGCTGCGCGCGAACTGCGCGGAGTTCGGCGTTCCGCTCTACGCGACGGGGAGCGGGCGCGAGGGGATCGTCCACGTGATCGGCCCGGAGCTGGGGCTCTCGCAGCCGGGCATGACGATCGTGTGCGGCGACAGCCACACGTCCACGCACGGGGCGGTCGGCGCGCTCGCCTTCGGGATCGGGACCTCCGAGGTCGAGCACGTGCTGGCGACGCAGACGCTCCCGCAGCGCAAGCCGAAGGCGATGAGGCTCGAGCTCTCGGGCTCGCTGCCGGTCGGCGTGACCGCGAAGGACGTCATCCTCGGGGCCATCGGGCGGATCGGCGTCTCCGGCGGCGTCGGCCACGTCGTCGAGTACGCGGGCGAGGTCATCCGGAACCTGCCGATGTCGGGCCGCATGACCATCTGCAACATGTCCATCGAGGCCGGCGCGCGCGCCGGGATGGTCGCGCCCGACGACACCACGTTTGCTTACCTCGAGGACCGGCCCGCGGCGCCCTCCGGCGCGGAGTGGGAGCGGGCGCTCGACCGCTGGCGCGCCCTGCCCTCGGACCCCGACGCAACCTACGACACCGTGGTCGAGATCGACGTGCGCGAGCTCGCCCCGCAGGTGAGCTGGGGGACGAACCCGGGCATGGTCGTCCCCGTCGACGCCGTCGTCCCCGACCCCGCCGATCTCGACGACCCCGTCGAGCGCGACGCCGCCGAGCGCGCGCTCGCCTACATGGCGCTCGAGCCGGGCACGCGGATCCAGGACATCGAGGTCGACCGCGTCTTCATCGGGTCGTGCACGAACGCCCGCATCGAGGACCTGCGCGAGGCGGCGGCGGTCGTCGCCGGCAAGCGCGTCCATCCCCGCGTGCGGGCGATGGTCGTGCCCGGCTCCGCCTCGGTGAAGCTCCGGGCGGAGGAGGAGGGCCTCGACCGCGTCTTCGAGGCCGCCGGCTTCGAGTGGCGCCGGGCGGGCTGCTCCATGTGCCTGGGCATGAACCCGGACATCCTGCAGCCGGGCGAGCGCTGCGCCTCGACCTCGAACCGGAACTTCGAGGGCCGCCAGGGACAGGGCGGCCGCACGCACCTCGTCAGCCCGGCGATGGCGGCGGCCACCGCGCTCGCCGGCCACTTCGTCGACATCCGCGAGCTCCGGCCGGAGCCGGTGGCGTGAGGACGTTCCGCCGCACGACGGGCCGCGTCGCGGTGCTCGACCGGGCCGACGTCGACACCGACCAGATCATCCCCAAGCAGTTTCTGAAGCGGATCGAGCGGACGGGCTTCGGCGAGTTCCTCTTCTTCGACTGGGCGAAGGACCCCGACTTCGAGCTCGGCCGCCCCGAGGCGCAGGGGGCGACGATCCTCCTCACGGGGCGGAACTTCGGGTGCGGCTCGTCGCGGGAGCACGCGGCGTGGGCGCTCCAGGACCACGGCTTCGACGCGATCGTGGCGCCGTCGTTCGGCGACATCTTCCGCACGAACTGCCTCAAGATCGGCCTGCTCCCCGTCGAGCTCCCGGAGGAGGAGCTGCGCGAGCTCATGGCCGCGGGCTCGGGCGCCGAGCTGACCGTCGACCTCGAGGAGCGGACCGTCGGCCCCTATCCCTTCGAGCTCGACGACTTCGACCGGCAGCGCCTGCTCGAGGGCCTCGACGACATCGGGCTGACGCAGCGCCACGAGGGTGAGATCGCCGCCTACGAGGCGGCGCACCCCTCGCCTATCGCGACGACAGCGCTCTGAGGACGGCCTCGACCACGTCGTCCGTGGTCGCGCTCCCGCCCAGGTCGGGCGTCGGGCTCGTCGCGAGCGCGGCGTCGACCGCCGACTCGAGGCGGGCGGCCTCGGCGGGCTCTCCCAGCCCGTGCGTGAGCATGAGCGCGGCCGAGCGGAGCATGGCGGCGGGGTTGGCGATTCCTCGGCCCGCGATGTCGGGCGCCGAGCCGTGCACCGGCTCGAAGATCCCGGGCCGTGCGTCGCCCAGGCTCGCGGACGCGGCGAGGCCGAGCCCGCCCGTCACGCCCGCGGCGACGTCGGAGAGGATGTCCCCGAACGTGTTCTCGGTGAGGATCACGTCGAAGCGGCCCGGCGCGAGGACGAGCTGCATGCCGCAGTTGTCGACGAGCATGTGCTCGAGCTCGACGTCCTCGTAGTCGACGGCCACGCGCTCGACGACCTCGCGCCAGAGCCGCGAGGTGGAGAGGATGTTCGCCTTGTCGACCGAGGTGACGTGCCGTCGGCGCCCGCGGGCGATCTCGAAGCCGGTGCGGGCGATGCGCTCGACCTGGTCGGGCCGGTACTCCATCGTGTCGTACACGGTCCCGTCCTCCCGCGTTCCGCGCTCGCCGTAGTAGAGGCCGGCGACGAGTTCCCTGACGACGAGCAGGTCGACGCCCTCGCCGCGGGCAGGTCGCAGGTTCGCGTAGACGTCGAGCTCCTTCCGCAGCCCGATGAGCCCCTGCTCGGGCCGGACCTCGGCGCGGTCGAACTCGGGCGCGCCGACGGCGCCCAGCAGCACGGCGTCGGCCGCCTGGCACGCGGCGAGCGTGTCGGCGGGAAGCGGCTCTCCCGTCTCTCGGATCGCGGCGCCGCCGAAGACGCGCTCCTCCAGCTCGAGGTCGAGCGGGAGCTCACGCAGCACGCGCGCCGCGGCGGCGGCCACCTCCGGCCCGATGCCGTCGCCGGGGAGGAGGACGATCTTCACAGCCGCGCGCTCGTGACGGCGCCCTCGCTCGCCGACGAGACCAGCGCGGCGTACTTGGCGAAGACACCGGTCGTGTAGCGGGGCGGCGGGGGCGCCCAGTCGGCGAGGCGCGCCGCGAGCTCGTCGTCGGACAGCTCGACGCGCAGCTCCCTGGCCTCGACGTCGATGACGAGGACGTCGCCGTCCCGGAGCGCCGCGAGCGGCCCGCCGCGCGCGGCCTCCGGCGCGACGTGCCCGACCATGAGCCCGTGCGTGGCGCCCGAGAAGCGCCCGTCCGTGACGAGCGCGACGGCGTCGCCGAGGCCCTCACCCACGATCGCGGCGGTGACGTGCAGCATCTCGCGCATCCCGGGGCCTCCGGCCGGGCCCTCGTAGCGGATGACGACCACGTCGCCGGCGGCGAGGCTGCGGTCCTTGACGGCCGCGAAGCACGCCTCCTCGGACTCGAAGACCCGGGCCGGCCCGCGATGGTGAAGCCGCTCGTGCCCCGCGAGCTTGACGACGCAGCCGTCGGGCGCGAGGTTGCCGTGGAGGATTGCGAGCCCGCCCGTGGGCTTGAGCGGCGTCTCGATCGGCACGACCACCTCCTGCCCCGGCCGCTCCTCGACGGCGGCCGCGATCGCCCCGAGCGAGCGCCCGTCGACGTTGGGCGCGTCGGCGTGCACGAGCCCGCGCTTGAGCAGCTCGCGGGCGACGAGCGCGACGCCGCCCGCCTCGTAGACGTCCGTGGCGACGAAGCGGCCCCCGGGCTTCAGGCTGGCCACCACCGGCGTGCGCGCGGCGATCCGGTCGAAGTCCTCGAGCGCGAGCGGGAGCCCGAGCTCGCGGGCGATGGCGATGAGATGGAGCACGCCGTTCGTCGAGCCGCCGGTCGCGGCGATGGACGCGATCGCGTTCTCGAGGGCTTCGTGCGTGATCACCTGCGAGGGCCGGACGTCCCGCCGCAGGAGGTCCATCACGAGCCGCCCCGCCTCCTTGGCGGCCTCCGACTTGGCCGGGGCGAGCGCGGGGATGCCGTTCAGGCCGGCCGGGCTGATCCCGAGGAAGTCGAGCGCCGTCGACATCGTGTTCGCGGTGAACTGGCCGCCGCAGGCGCCCGCGCCCGGGCAGGCGACCCCCTCGAGCTCGTGGAGCTCCTCCGCGCTCATGCTCCCGACGGCGTGCGCGCCGACGGCCTCGAAGACGTCCTGGATCGTCACGTCGCGGCCCTTGAACCGACCTGGCGCGATCGAGCCGTTGTAGAGGACGAGGCCGGGGAGGTCGAGGCGGGCGAGGGCCATGACGGCGGCCGGAATCGTCTTGTCGCAGCCGACGAGGCAGACGAGCCCGTCGAGGAGGTGCCCCCGCGCCACGAGCTCGATCGAGTCGGCGATCACCTCGCGCGACACGAGCGACGCGCGCATGCCCTCGGTCCCCATGGACACGCCGTCCGAGACGGAGACCGTGTTGAACTCCATCGGCGTGCCCCCGGCGGCGCGGATGCCCGCCTTGACGTGCTTCGCCAGCTCGCGCTGGTTGAAGTTGCACGGCATCGTCTCGATCCAGGTCGTGGCGACGCCGACGAGCGGGCGCGCGAGGTCGTCGTCCGTGAGCCCGATGCCCTTGAGCATCGCGCGGGCGGGCGCGCG